>JAZRUJ010000023.1:0-38520 GCA_045652445.1 Eubacteriales bacterium
GTTGTCGGGAGCCTTGAATAAAGCTACGATTAAGTCGTGTCCGTAGGCTGTCGCTGCGGAAATCAGGCATTGTCCTGCTCCGGGGGTGGATCCGGTCTTCATTCCAAAGGTCCCTTCGTAATAATAGGCGGAGGAGGGAACCATCAGTTGATTTGTGTTTACGTATCCAACCACCGAGCCGTCGGGGAACGTGATCTCGGCATAAGTTTTTTCTACAGTTTTGCGAATTGTTTCATTTTTTGCTGAGGCAACTGCAATATACATCATGTCTTCCGCGGTAGTATACTGTTTGCCGTCCGGGTACCCGTCGGGACAGGTAAATAAAGAATTGTTCGCTCCCAAGGATTTTGCCTTGTCGTTCATTTTTTCAAGGAAAACGTTCACCGCATCCCGATCGGTAATCTGGGGGTCCTTGGAAACGTTCCGCCCCACATGGGCGGCGATGACATAGGCGGCATCGTTGCCGGAGGGAATAAGCAGGGCGTCTAAAATTTGTTCCAGGTTCAGTTCTTGCCCCTGTACTAATTTTGCAGAAGAAGAGCCGGTTCCAACCAAGGAAAGTTCACTCCCTACGGTGAAAATCGTTTCCGGAGAAACGTAATCCAACAGGGTTAATGCCGTCAGGAGTTTTGTGGTGGATGCGGCGGTGATTTTGGTCTGGGCATTCTTCTGATATAACACCGTTTCGGCGGTTACGTCGTACACCGCAAGATATTCCGCATCAAAGGTTTGATCTTGGAAACATTCTGCGGCATATTGTTGCAGAAGTGTATTGTTTTTGTTGGAGTTCTCTGTTTCGGTATCAACGTTGCTCGGAGTATTTTCATTTTGTTGATTTGTTGTTGTGTCCGTGTTGGGAACTTCAGATGAATCCGGTGCAAACAGGGTGGTCATCAGGACGATGGCACCGATGCAGACCAGAAAAATCAGAAGGATCCAGCCCAAACGGGCGGCGGCGGATGGTTTCTTTCTTCGTCTCATGGAAGTTCCTCTTCAAGTAAAGTTCGGTGTGTTTTTTTCAGTATAGCACATTTTCGGGGGAAATGCAAGACGTATTATAAGAAAAAGATGTCAAAATCTTGGAATCTTTCGTTTCCCTCTTGCAATCTTAATCTTTTTGTGTTATACTGTATTGTAGAACAATATTCCCGGAGTTCTTCGGGACAGAAATAAGGAGAATCGAAGCATGAACACTGAAAGCATGGCATTGGAGATGCGAAAGCTGATCCTGACCTCTTTGTACCACGCAAAAAGCGGTCACCCCGGCGGATCGTTGTCTTTCACCGATATTTTGGCGGTTTTGTACAACGAAGAAATGAACATTGACCCCGCTAATCCGAAAAAAGCAGATCGTGACCGGTTTGTTATGTCCAAAGGACACGCTGCCCCCGCTCTTTATGCGGCACTTGCTGCAAAGGGTTATTTCCCTAAAGAAGATATGGTGACACTGCGTAAAATCGATAGCCATTTGGAAGGACACCCCAGCATGAAGTCTACCCCCGGTGTGGATATGTCCACCGGTTCTCTGGGGCAAGGGATCTCTGCCGCTTGCGGTATGGCTCTTTCTGCCAAGCTGACCGGTCAGGATTATCGGGTTTACGCCGCTTTGGGTGACGGTGAAATCGAAGAAGGTCAGGTTTGGGAAGCGATGATGTTCGCCGCCCATTACAAATTGGACAATTTGTGCGTATTTGTGGACCTGAACGGGCTGCAGATCGACGGTCCCACTGCCGAAGTAATGGGTTCCGATCCCGTTCCCGAGAAAATGCGTGCCTTCGGCCTGGAAGTGGTCGAAATCGACGGGCATAACTATGACGAAATTCGTGCCGCTCTGAAAAAAGCCCGTGAAACCAAGGGGAAACCCACTTGCGTCGTTGCACATACCGTAAAGGGCAAGGGTGTTTCTTACATGGAAAATAAGTGCGATTGGCACGGTGCTGCCCCCAAATTGGAAGAATATGAAATTGCAATGAAGGAGTTGGAACAACATGGCTGATTTGAAAGCAACCCGCGACGCTTACGGCGAAGGTCTCGTTGAGCTGGCGGAACAATATCCTAATTTTTACGTATTGGATGCCGACCTTGCAAAGGCAACCAAAACCATTACCTTTAAGAAACAGTATCCCGACCGCTTCATTGATTGCGGGATTGCGGAAGGAAATATGATCGGCGTTGCCGCAGGTCTTGCTACCTGTGGAAACACAGTCTTCGCTTCTTCTTTCTCTATGTTTGCCGCCGGTCGTGCTTTTGAACAGATCCGCAACAGCGTTGCCTATCCCCGGTTGAACGTAAAGGTTGTCGGAACTCACTCCGGTCTGACCGTAGGGGAAGACGGAGCAACCCATCAATGCCTGGAAGATCTTGCTCTTATGCGTTCCATTCCCGGTATGGTTGTTATCAATCCTTCGGATGCTACTCAGATGAAAGCGGCACTCCGCTTTGCGGTGGAACATGATGGTCCCGTTTATATTCGCGGCGGACGTCTTGCTGTTCCTGTTGTGTACGAAAAAGACAGTATCACTTACACTGCCGGGCAATCCTATCGAATTGCAGAAGGAAACGATGTTACCCTGATGTTCTGCGGACATTTCCATGAGTTGACTGCTCAGGTCAAGGAAATGCTGGAGAAGGTTGGGCTGACCTGCCGCATCGTGGATATGCCCTCGGTAAAACCCGTGGACAACAAAGCGATCGAAGACGCTCTGAACGATACCGGTTTGATCGTTACTTTCGAAGACCACAATATTAACGGTGGTTTTGGATCTGCCGTTTGCGAAGCGGTTTGTGATTGTAACGTTGCAACCAAGGGACAGTCCGTTATCCGCATTGGGGTGGAAGATTCCTTCGGGAAATCCGGTACCCCTGCTCAACTGATGGAAAAATATGGATTTACTGCAGAAAATGTCTGCCGTAAGATTCTTGCCGTAAAGGCTCCCGAAAAGTTGTCCCAACTGTAATTTTTTGATTTTTATTTTATAGAAAGGAGAGGTTTTATGTCCGATTTGCAATCTTCCGAAGAACTGCCTCTGGAAACTCTTTCTCAAGAAGAAACACCCCCGAACAGGACAGGTCGAAGGAGAAGAAATGGGCGAAGAAAGTACGTAAGATACTCTCCTTTATCCTTGGTTTTGTTGGCGATTTGTGCTGCGGTCTTTTCCTTCAGCATGTTTGGATTGTTGGAACAACCGATTTACGACTATGCCGGAAAGGTGAATCTTGGAAGCCTTGGATTTGAAGACGCCTTTTTCGATGATGGAAGTGATGATGCAAATGTTTTGAAACCGTCCCCGAATGATGCGGTAGATGGCTCGAAATGGCAACAGATTGAACCTTCTAAAATTGACAAGAAAACCCTCCCGTTTCTTCAAAAGGTCCACTTTGATATTTTGAAGCAACAAAACGAAGACTCTGTCGCTTGGATGTATTGGCCTACCACCACCGACGTAAAAGGATTGCCCTTTAATATGGCGGTTGTGCAGACTACAAATAATGAATTTTACTTAAATCGCTCCTTTGATTTAAGTAACAATGCAAACGGTTGGATTTATGCGGATTATCGTTGTGATATGTCCAATTTGATTTCCAATCGTAATACCATTATTTACGGTCATGCGCGGAGTTATTTGATGTTTGGCGGCTTGCGGTTTTTGAATACCAAAACCAAGTGGCAAGAGGACGGATATAACCACTTTATTTATATCAACACGCCCAACGAACGAACTGTTTGGCAGGTTTTTTCCTGGTATGAGACTACCACCGAGTTTAACTATATTCAAACCTATTTCTCCGGAGATATTGAATATATGGCGTTTTTGAATACCTTGCAGGCACAAAACACGATTCCGGCTTTTGAGCAGGTGGAGCTTGATTCGGATTCCAAAATTCTCACTTTGTCCACTTGTAAAGGGGTCAACAGTGACGTTCGCGTAGCAATTCATGCGGTTTTGGTAAAGCACGAATGGCTTCCCGGAAGAGAGCCCAATTCTGGTTCGGAACCAACGCTTCCCGATTACGATTAAGGATTGTTTTTTTGCGGAAAAACAAGAAATGAAAACGAGACGCTCTCCCTTTTGGGGGAGCGTTTTTTTTGTGGTCTTCTTTTTGTAAAAAGTTCCGAAAAAAGCCAAGATTTTTAGCATTTGTTAATTATCTTTGAAACCTTTGTATCGTTTTTTTGAATCTATTTTTTATAAGAAATTTTTGTGCATGTTGCACATTTGACAGTTTTTGTGATATGGAGGAAAATACAATATGTTGTGTTTGTATTTCGCATTTATGTGTAATTGGTCAATATTTTGTATTGTGTTTGTTATGCTTGTATAACACCGAGTGAAAAACGAACCGAAAAATAGATAAAAATTGTCCGATTGGCAGATTTTTTTCCGTGAAAAGTACATAAAAGCAGTGGAAATATTGCTCGAAAACGGAAGAATTTCACTTGACAATTTACGCTAAATATATTATAATATACGAGTAAAAAAGAGGGTTTCCCTCTGAACATAACGAAGCGAAAGATTTGCCGGCAGAGAACTCTGTCGGTGTCTCTCGTCTTTATGGCAATACTTGAACCAAAGGAAGGTGTTTTGCAGTGCGCAAAAGCAAAGTTATCGCAGTAGTTCTGGCTGCTGTGGTGGCAATCCAGATGTTTGCCCTGACCACCCTTGGTAAGACGTTGACGGAATTGGACTCCAACGTTCCTTTCGTTGCCGTCTTCAAAGAAGGGTCTTACGGTGAATATCTGCAGAATTATGCCCGGGCATCCGCTTCGGACGACGTGATCGTGCTTGATCTGTCGAAATATACCGATAGCGAAAACGTGCGGGTTGAAAAATTCGAAGGCAGGGATAACGTCCTTGTAACCCAAGACGAAGGATACGTGGAATTTACCATCGAAGTTCCTTCGACCGGTTTGTACGGGTTGGGTTGTAACTACTATCCCATCGAAGGAAAGGGGATTGCCATTGAACGGTCCATCACCATCAATGGAGAAACTCCTTATACCGAAGCTCGTACCGCCTCTTTGGATCGTCTCTTTGTCGATGCTGTTGATGCAGACAAAGTCTCCGATCCTGACGAAAACGGGATTCGGGATGGCTACTTCGTAGAAGACGTAAACGGAAACCAGATTCGTCCCTCTTCTGTGGAAGAACGCCATTGGATTGACGATTCTTACTTCAAGGATTCCACCGGGTCGTATGACGGTGCGTTGCAGTTCTACTTGGAAAAGGGAACCAACGTCATCCGTATTGCATCTTCTCGGGAACCTGTTGCATACTCCAAGATTTTCCTCTACGGCGTGGAAGCTTCCGTTTCCTATACGGAATTCCTGGCTGCAAACGGAGAATTTGTTATCGACGGAGATCAGGTTGTTGCCAAGATCCAGGCGGAATACCCCACTGTGAAGTCTACCACTTCCGTGTACTCCGGCTATGACCGGTCTTCCGCAGCAACGGAACCCCAGGCAGATAAGCGGATTAAGTACAACGTTGTCGGTGGTGAAAACTGGAACACTTCCGGTCAATGGGTGGAATATAACGTCAACGTGCCCAAGGCAGGTCTGTACAAGATCGTCTTGCGTGCCCGTCAGAATATCGTGTCCGGGACCTTCTCCAGCCGTCAGATCACCGTCAACGGTGCTACTCCGGTCTCCGAAGCTACTCGGATTCGTTTCGCCTACAACACCGGTTGGGAAATGATGACCCCCGCCGATGACTACGGCAATGAATTGCTCTTTAAGTTCAACGAGGGTGAAAACGTGATTCGCATCACTGCCACCACCGGGGAATTGAGCGAATACATTAACGCCGTCGATACCGTTGTTTCCAAACTGAACGGCGACTATCGTAAAATCATGCAGATTACCGGTGCGTCTCCCGACGAATACCGGGATTACAAGCTGGATGAAGAAATTCCCGATGTCATCTCCGACCTGAAGGCTCAAGGGGATATTTTGACGAGTGTTTACAATAACCTCATTGAAATCTTGGGCGGTGAAGGTCAGCAGACCGCTATCGTTTATAACGCAATCAGCGTTTTGTACGATATGTCGGACGACCCCGATAAAATACCTTCCTATTTTGAAAACTTCAAGAATCAGATCACCAATCTTGGTTCTTGGTTGACCACCATGCGGAACCAACCTTTGGAAGTTGACTATATTTTGGTCGCAGAACCGGACTATGTTCCCGGAAGCGGCGGTGCCAGCATTTTTGCCAACATCTGGCACAACATTGTAATGTTCTTTGAATCTTTCACCACCGATGCCAACGCTATTGGTGCTACCAGTGACCAGTCTTTCCAGACCACCGTTTCCATCTGGGCTACTACCGGTAAGGAACGTGCTGAAATTAAGCAGAGACTGATTGAACGTGCCTTTATCAATCAGTATCAGATCGGTGTTGACATTGAACTGGTTCCCGGCGGTGCATTGTTGCCTTCCGTTTTTGCAGGCAAGGGCCCTGACATCGTTATGGGGCTTGGTTCTACCGATATCATCAACTACGCTTCTCGTAATGCGTTGGTTGCTTTGAATCAGTTCGAGGGCTTTACTTTGGATAATGCCCAAGAAGGTTATAAAGACATCCCCGGCTTCTCGGAAGTTTATAAGTGGTTCTCCGATACTGCCTTTACTTCCATTACGTTGGAAGTTTACAAGGATTCCGACGATCCTTCTCAAGGTACGGTTTCCAATATCTATGCGTTACCCGAAAAACAAGACTTCCTTCTGTTGTACTATCGGGAAGATATCTTGAACGATCTCGGGATGGAACTTCCCAAGACCTGGACAGAAACCTATGACATGATCGCTCTTTTGAAAAAGCGGTACATGGATTTTGCACCCCCGGATTATCACACTATCCTGTATCAACAGGGGGGCACTCTTTATAAGAATAATGGTTACCAGACCAACCTGGATTCCGAAGTTGCGATCCAGTCCTTTATCACCGTAACCGACTATTACATTACTTATAACTGTCCCAAGTCCTACAACTTCCAGAACCGGTTCCGCTTCGGCGAAATGCCCATTGGATTGCAGGCTCTTGGATTCTACAGCACCTTGTGTGTGTCGGCCCCTGAAATTAAGGGTACTTGGTCCTTTACCACCGTTCCCGGAACGGAAGTCAAAGATGAAAACGGAAACGTTCTTCTCGACGAAAACGGTGAACCTATTATTAACTACACCACTACCACCACCGTATCTTCCATCGCTCTGCTGAACGCAGGGGTCAGCAAGGGTGACGTCCATACCAACGCTTGCTGGGCTTGGATGCAATGGTGGGTTAGCGAAGATGCTCAGTATGAATACGGTATTGAATTGGAAGCAACCCTTGGGATTGCCGCCCGTTACAACACCGCAAACATTGCCGCCGCCCAGAGACTTCCCTGGACGACCAAAGAACTGACCGCGATTATGGATCAGTGGGAAAATACCGTCGGATACGAAGAACAAGTCGGCGGTTACTACTACACTCGTTATTATTCGTTCGCATTCAACGAAGTTCTTGACGAATACACCGATGCCAGAGAATCTCTCTTGAACTATGTTCAGGAAATCAACAAGGAAATCAAATATAAGAGAGAACAACTGAATCTTCCTTATAGCGATTCCATCTCTGGTTCCGAGTCTAACTAAAGGGAGGGAGGATCAGAAATGAAAAATACTGCTAAATCTGCAAGTCTGAAACGGGCTAATCGGAATCGGCGTTTGAGTCTGGCGTTTTTCCTCGGCCCCTTCCTTGTCATGTTCTTCCTGTTTACAATTCTCCCGGTTTTTGTATCTATCATTATCAGCTTGACCAACTTTAATATGTTGGAATGGCCTGATTTTGTGGGTCTTGCGAACTATTCCAAATTGTTCTTGAACGATAGCGTATTTGCTACTGCTATCCAGAACACCATGATCATCGCCTGTATTACGGGCCCCGGTGGATATTTGTTGTGCTTCGGCTTTGCTTGGCTGGTTAACGAAATTCCCCCCAAACCCCGTGCATGGATGACCCTGCTGTTCTTTGCACCGTCTCTTTCCGGTGGTATGGCCGCCGTTTGGGCGTTGCTCTTCTCCAGCGATAGCTACGGGTACATCAACGCTTGGTTGCAGGAATTCGGCATTATTTCCGAACCCATTCGTTGGACGGTTGATACCGACTACATGCTTCCCGTTTGTATCGTGATTATTCTGTGGCAGTCTTTGGGGACTTCCTTCCTGACCTTTATCGCCGGTCTTCAGACTGTTGACCGCTCCCTCTATGAAGCCGGGGCAGTGGACGGGATTAAGAACCGCTGGCAGGAACTCTATTACATTACCCTTCCTCAGATGCGTGGACAGTTGATGTTCGGTGCAATCCTTGCCATCACCGGTGCTTTCGGTGTTGACGGGATCATTACCTCCGTCTTCGGCTTCCCCACCCAGGAATATGCACTACACACCATCATGCACCACTTGAACGACTACGGTAACATTCGTTATGAAATGGGTTATGCTTGTGCTATTGCAACTTTGCTGTTCCTTATTTCTATCCTTGCCAACAAAGTTGTTCAGTTCGTGCTTGATCGAGTCGGTAAATAAGGAGGTTGAACGATATGATGACAAAAGCAGAAAAATTAAACCTCCCCAAGACCGAAAAGAAATCGTTCTTCGGAAAGATTTTCAAAAAGCGTCCCAAATACGACGAAGAAGGCAACCTTATTTATTATAAGAAGAAAAAACTCATCAAAACTCGTGTAAACCGGTCTGCCGGCGGCGACGTTGCGATGGTTCTGTTCCTTCTGATCGCTGGTGTGTTCATGGCATTCCCCATGATCTACGCTATTTCCAACTCCTTTAAACCCCTCCACGAATTGTGGTTGTTCCCCCCGAACCTGATTGTTCGGAACCCCACAGGGGCAAACTATCGGGATATGTTCACCATTCTTTCCAACTCTACGGTGCCTTTCTCCCGTTATTTGTTCAACACCCTGTTCATCACCATCGGTGCTACCTTGCTCCGGGTTATTTCCGCTTCTATGGCGGCATACCCCCTCTCGAAAGAGAATTTCAAAGGTCGGGACTTTATCAACAAACTGATTACCATGACCCTGATGTTTGCTGCACCTGCTGCAGGCTTGGCAAACTACCTGATTATGGCAAATCTGGGCTGGATCGATACCTGGCTTTGTTTGTTGGTTCCCGCGTTGGGTTCTTCTTTCTCTCTGTACCTGATTCGTGGGTTCGTAGATCAGTTTCCCGACTCGGTATTGGAAGCAGCCCGCATCGACGGTGCCGGAGAATTCCGCATTTTCTGGAACATTCTGATGCCCAATATGAAACCCGCATGGATGACGTTGATCGTATTCTCTGTTCGTGATTATTGGAACCAGGGTGCTACCATTTATATCTATCGTGAAGAATTGAAGACCCTAAACTATGCGATGGGTCAGATCGCCGCAGAAGGCGTTGCCCGTGCCGGTGTTTCCATGGCAATTAACGTTATTATGATGATCGTTCCCGTGCTGACCTTCTTGGTTACCCAGAGTAACATCATCGAAACCATGGCAACCTCCGGTATGAAAGACTGATGAAAGGAGATCATTTGCAATGAAACAAAAGTTTATTAAAAGCCTCATTGTTATGGTACTCGCTTTCTCGGTTGTTCTTTGCTCGGCAATTTCCGCTTTTGCGTTGCCTATTAACAATGTAAACAATTCTTACTTCTACAACGTAGACGGCATGGATGCTTCCGCACCCCTGTCCTTTACGGTGGTAAAACAGCTGTCGGTGTACGATCTTGTTCCCGGAGCAACCGCTACTACGGAATTTAATCCCACCGACCTGTGTTACCGGAATGGTTATCTGTACATCTTGGACTCTGCCGGAAATGCAGTGTTTGTTTTGGATGAACAGTACCAAGTGGTTTCCACCATTCGGCTTCTTGCCGGCGATGTCCCTGAACTTGCCATCGCAACTCCTTCCACCGACGAAGGTGAGGAAGAAGCTCCCGTTGTGATTCCTACCAATAAATATGCACTGAATTCTCCCCAAGGGATTTACGTTACCGACGACGGTACCATTTATATTTCCGACACGGAAAACCAGCGTATCGTTGCCTGTGATATGTACGGGAAAGTATCCAAGGTCTTTCAGTCCATTAAGATTTCGGTTTTGGGAGACAACTATTCTTTCAAACCCACCCGGCTGGTAATTGATAACTCCGGTGATATTCAAGTTCTTTGTGACGGGATCAACCGGGGTGTTACGCAGATTACCAACGAAGGTGTGTTCCGTGCATTCTTCGGTGCACCTGATGTTATCATCGGCCTTTGGGATCGGATTTGGCGGAACTTTGCCACCGAAGAACAGTTGGCTCAGATGGTTACGTATGACCCCACCGAATATAGCAGCTTAACGGTGGATGATCGTGGGTTTATCTACCCCACCATCGCCGCTCTGGACGAAACTGCTGTACAGCAGTTGAAACAGAAATCCCTGGAAAGCACGCACGCGCCTGTAAAGAAACTGTCTGCGGACGGCACAGATATGCTCCGCCGTAAGGGACTTGTCGCTCCCATGGGCGATATCGTATGGCCTGACAATCGGGATTATTCTCCCAAGATTGTGGATGTTGCCGTGGATAGCGAAAGCGGACGGTACACCATTTTGGATCAGGCAACCGGTCGTTTCTCTACCTATGATACGGACGGCAACCTGCTCTATATCTGCGGCGGATCCGGTTCTTCCGTAGGTACTTTCGAAATGGCAAATGCACTGGAATTGAACGGTGACTGCGTTTACGTTGCCGATACCGGTGCAACCTCCAAGACGGTCACCGTCTTTAAGGCAACTTCTTATGTACACGCTATTAACGAAGCTGCAGAAGCTTCTTCCAACGGGTTCTGGGAAGAATCGATTCCTCTGTGGAAAGAAGTTTTGAATTACAACTCGAATATGTACATCGCTAACATCGGTTTGGGTAAGGCGGAAATGAGACTTGCCATGAACCTGATTGATGATCAGCAAGATGCCAATGGGTTGACGGCTTTGGATCACTATGAAAAAGCCATCGTCTATTTCAACCGTGCAAACGAAAAGGATAACTACTCCATTGCTTACACTGCGTTGAGAACCAATGAAATGGAAAAATACTTTGGTCTGATTTTTGCCGGTGTCGCAGTTCTTATCGTAGGCTACTTTGCACTGAGCTTTATAAAGAGCTACATGACGAAGAAAAAAGAAAAGGCTCAAAAACTTGCAGCTGCCTTGGCAAGACAAGAAGCAGCCGCAGCAAAATATAACGCGAAAGGAGAGAACAAATAATGGAAAAGGCTGAAAAGAAATCCAACGTCTTTGCCAAGATCTTACCCGATCTTTGGAATGGTCTGAAAGCTTTCTTCCCCGCTCTTTGGCAAGGAACGAAAACCACCGTCAAACGCATGGGTTACGCCTTCTATATTTTGGCTCATCCTTTTGACGGATTCTTCGATTTGAAAAACGATCCCAAACGCCGCTCTGTGGCAGGCGGGGTTGTTTGGATGGTCATCTATGCCGTGGTGGCTCTGCTTCGTTTCCAATCTCTCGGTTATCTGTTTGCAGAACGGGCAGAACAGTTGAAACTGAACATTCCCGTGTACCTGATTACCTCCATTCTTCCTTTTGTACTGTGGGCAGTTTCCAACTGGTGCTTCTCGTCTTTGATGGACGGGGATGGGAAATTGACTGACGTATTCATGGTAACGGCATACGCTACCCTTCCTATTACTATTTGTAACCTGATCCAGATTCCCCTCAGCCACTTCCTTTCCGCTTCGGAAGCCAGTGTTTTCACCTTTATCGGTGGCTTGGGTATGGTTTGGGGTTACGCGTACATCTTCCTTGCGATGATTATCGTCCATCAGTATTCTGTGGCGAAAGGCTTCGGAACGGCGATTCTGACCATCATCGGAATGGCAGTGATTGCATTCGTTGCAATCTTGGTATTCTTCTTGCTCCAACAGGTCTCGAACTTCTTCATCGAGATTGGAACAGAAGTCATATTCCGGTTGAACGAGTAAGGAGGATAAGGACATGAAATCAATGACAAAGAAATTACTCGTTTTAATTACCGGTTTGCTTTTGGTAGCCCTGGCGTTGTCTGCTTGTGGTCTGGACTCGGTGGAAACAAACGAAGTTTCCGATGAAGCCCGCGAAAAATTCATCAACGGCCTTCTGGAAGAAGAAGGTGCTGAAATCCTCTATGCTCCCAGCATCGTGGACGAAGATGGCGACAAACTCTACGGAAGAGCTCCTTCCGGTTACACCAAAGTAAACAAGAGTAAAGGTGGTCCCACCGGTCTTACCGATATGTATCTGGTTTTGAAAAATTCCAAGTACGAATTGTATATGGATTTTGCAACCACCGATATTGCGGTTTTGGATTTGGAAACCGGCTTTGCTTACCACTCTAATCCCAAGCGGGATCCCGATACCAAGAGCTCCATTACCTCCAGCTTGGAGGCTTCGGTTGCTTCTCCTTTGTCCTTGGAAGCTTATGACGCTTCCGGGAAGCGGTATCAGTTTAACTTCTATCAGAACTGTCTGAACGACGGTACGTTCTATGTGGTAAAGACCGGGGATAAATCCCTGCGAATCATTTACACCATCGGGAACGACCCGGACAAAGATTTGTTCCCCCCTGTAATCACCAAGGACACCTACGAAAAGGAAATTCTTGGCGGCTTGCAGTCCAAGTATGAAAAGGGTGAAATTTCGGAAAAACAGTACGATGATTATCTCAAACTGTTGAATAAATGCTACCGTTATATCACTCCGAATCCCCAGAACAAGAGTGAAGAGCTGAAGATCGAGGATAAGGAACGGTTCCGTGATACCTTCCCCACCATCGACGTTATGAGCCTTTACATTTCTTATGATAAGGTTCCTGCAAAGCAGAAGGGTCGCGTTAAGGAATTGATGCAGACCATCGGCTTTACGGCAAAAGATGTTAAGAAGGAAATGGAAAAAGCGGACTACCAAGGTCCGGAACGTGCCGTTCTGTATACCATCCCCGTGGATTTGTCTCTGAACGACGACGGTCTTTCCGTTAGTCTGGACTCTTCTCTGGTTCTTGGTCCCACCAAACAACGGTTGTATACCATCAACGTATACCGGGGTCTTGGTGCTACCAAACAGATTTATGAAGATTCTTACATGATCGCTCCCGACGGCTCCGGTGCCGTGATTCCTGTTGTCGGAAACCTGAATAACGATGTCTTCAAGGGTCGGGTTTACGGTTCGGATACCTCCTTTAATAAGGATGTTGACAACAGTTATGCCGAACAAATCCTTGCTCCTTACATGGTCTTTGATCGTGGGGTGTTTAAGGAAGAATCCGGAAAATATAACGCCGGTGGGATTGTGGCAGTTATGGAAGACGGTGCCGCACAGGCAAGCGTTGTTATGCGTCCCATTCAGGGTACTGCAAACCCCGTTTCTTCCATTAACTATGAATTGATTTATTCCGAACGTGACTATCGTACCTACTCCACTTCTGCCGTTAATACCAGCGGGGAACAAGTAGGATCCGGCTTGCTTTTGTCTAAAGACGATGTCAGCGGCATCTATCGGATTCAGTATCTGTTTACTGAAGGCGGTATGTCTTATACCGAATATGCAGAACTTCTTCGGAATTATTATATTGCAAAAGATTACTTCCCGGAAAACCCCCTCTCCGAATCCGAACTTCCTCTGTTTATCGACCTGTTGGGTTGTGTCGACATGACCGAAACGGTTCTTGGGGTTCCCGTGAAGAAAGAATCTGCTCTGACGACCTACAAGCAGGCTCAAGAAATCCTCTCTAAGTTGAAGGATGCAGGAATTAGCAACGTGGTTGCTCGATATACCTACTGGGCAAACGGTGGGGAGTCCAACTCCTTTGCAAAGGATATGGATCTTCTTTCCTGCATGGGTACGGAAGGTGACCTGAAAGCGTTGGCTCAATACTGTACCGATAACGGTATGGGATTCTTCCCCTCCGTTGATTTCCTGTACGTAACCGATTCCGGCAATGGATTTAGTAAATCCCAAGATGCTGCTCGTAGAATGAACCGTTCCAATGCGACTATTGTGGATCGTCTGAATGCCAACGGCTCCAAGCGGGAAGATTTGGATGAAAAACTTTTGGTTTCTTCTAAGGTTTCTGCTGAAATTGCAGAAAGCTACAAAGCTTCCTTTGAAAAGGTTCTTTCCAATCAGTCGATTGCGTTGGGTACCATTGGTCAAGACTTGCACTCCAACTATAAGACCAACGACGGCGTAACCCGTGCTTGGGCAGAAAAAGATCACGTAAAGGTTCTTCAGACCTTTGATGGATATAAGATTGCAGTTACCTCAGGGAACGCTTACACCTGGAATTATGCATCTCATATCTTTGATCTGCCCACCGGTTCTTCGGAATATCGTACGGCTTCCGGTTCGATTCCCTTTGTACAGATCTTGCTTCACGGTTATGTGAATTATTCCATGGAAGCACTCAACCAGACCGGGGACTACGAAACCGCACTGCTGTTGGCCTTGGAAACTGGTTCTGCCTTCTCCTTCCGTTGGATGGCAAGCGATGACACGGTGTTTGACTACTCTGTTTTCTATAACTACTTCTCCCTCAACTATGAAAAGACCTTTAACCGTGCAGTTGAAATTTATAAAGAAGCTGCAAAAGTTCTGAATGACGTTGTGAACCAACCCATCACCGATCATGCGGCGTTGGATGCGTTCTACGTTCTGGATCACGAAGGCTTGATTGGTTGGACGGAAGTTCCCGCTCCCGAAGGTTCTGCGGAAGGTACTCCTTCCACTTATGAACCCGCTGTGAAGCGTGTGGAATGCGGTGGCGTATTTGCTACTGTTTATGGAAACAAGAAGGTTGTTATCGTCAACTACAACGACAACGATGCAGAACTTAATGACCGAACTGTTATTAAGGCAAAATCGTATCTTGTTCTTACCTTGAAAGAATACAATCAGATCATCAATGGCACTGCTTACGAGGCGGAACCCACTCCCGTTCCGCCCGTAACGGAAAACACCGATGATGCTACGCAGGAGGGTTGAAAATGGCTGAAAAAATTGCAGCGGTGAAAACCGCAACCGCAAAAAAGCCTCCGAAGTTCTCTCTTTCTTTGGAGCGTAAAAAGAGTCTGTTCGGCTATGTATTTGTCTCTCCGATCATTCTTGGTCTGATTCTCATCTACATTCCGTCCCTGGTTCAGTCCATCCAGTATTCCTTTTCTCAAAACGCCGGGCGTTATGGAGAAAAGGCAACCTACGTGGGTTGGCAGAACTATCACGACGCATTGTTCGTGGAAGAAGGTTTCTTAAAAACCGTTTATTCTTCTACCGTAGCACTTCTGCCCCAGATTTTCATTATCTTGATTTTTGCATTCTTTATGGCAAATATTCTGAATCAGAATTTCCGCGGCAGAGCAATTGCTCGTGTAATTTTCTTTATTCCCGTCGTTTTGTCCACCGGTATCGTTACCTATTTCGATAATATGGCGAGCTTGCAGGACCAATATGAACAAGGGGATAAGCTGAACGTTGGCACACAAAATTCCGGGTTGAATTACCGTGAAATTGAATCCATGCTTCTTTCCACCTTGGGAAGTTCCGGTTTGGCGGAAATTATTTCCGGTGCCATTGGAAGCTTGTATACGGTGATTACCTCTTCCGGGGTTCAGATGCTGATCTTCCTTTCCGGTTTGCAGTCCATTTCCATTAACATGTACGAAGCCGCTAAGGTAGAAGGTGCTACCGGCTGGGAAGTGTTCTGGAAGATTTCCTTCCCCATGATCTCTCCCCTGATTTTGGTTAACCTGCTTTACACCGTTATTGACCTGTTTACCAGCGTAGATAACAAAACGATTGAATTTATTGCCGGATATTACGAGAACGTTGCTACCTATTCCTTGGCATCGGCATTCTCGTGGTTGTATACCATCTTACTACTGGTCTTTGTTGCGGTGGTTTACCTGCTGGTCAATAAGTTGATCGTATATCAGGATTAAGGAGGGAACAACATGGATAAGATTAAAGAAATTATTCAGAAAATCAAAGAAAAACTGTTCCCCTCCGGCGGTAAAAAATCCTTCCTTGCAGAAATGCGTGCCGGCAATAAAGTTGCCCGGGAAAAGGTGGATTGGGAAACCTGGAAACGCCGCAACCTGAATTGGAATGGCGTAGGGAAATTGATTTGGATCATTCTCCGACTGATCATTATTATCGGTATTTCTTACATGATCCTGTATCCGTTCCTTGTTAAATTCGTTGTTGCATTCTCCAGTACCGAAGATATCGTAGATAACACGGTTATGTACATTCCCCGTCAGGGTTCTACCTACTTCCTGGATCGAGCAATACTGAATATGAACTATTGGACTTCCTTCTGGAATACCGCTCTGCTTTCCATTATCGTTGCTGTGTTCCAGCTGTTTGTTGCGGCTGTTACCGGTTATGGATTTGCACGGTTCAAGTTCAAGGGCAGAGATCTTCTCTTCGTCATCGTTTTGTTGACCCTGATGATCCCCGCTCAAACCATTCAGTTGCCCCTCTTCGTTCGGTTCTCCCACTTCCTGGGATCCGACGTGAGCCTGATTAACACCTTCTGGCCCTTAGTCATTATGTCCGCTCTGGGTCTGGGGTTGAAGAACGGTCTTTACATCTACCTGATGCGGCAGTTCTTCCGCGGAATGCCCAAGGAATTGGAAAACTCCGCCTATATCGACGGTGCCGGTTTCTTCCGCACCTTCTTCTCCATCATGCTTCCCAACGCGGCAAACATGATGATTACCGTATTCTTGTTTTCTTTCACCTGGCAATGGACCGACACCACCTACAACAGCATGCTGTTGCCTAAGTTGGAAATCCTTGCCAACAAAGCCACTAACGTTGCCACTTCCATTGAAGACGCCGCTCAAAAGATGGCAATCAACGATACGGCATGTTTGCTGATCATTCTGCCTTTGTTGATCGTATTCTTGTTTGCACAGCGGTACTTCATTCAGAGTATCGAACGTTCCGGCTTGGTGGAATAATCCAAACGATACAAAACAAAAGGAGAGTCGAAAGACTCTCCTTTTTTGTGCAAAAAAAGAACCCCACCAAAAAGTCGGGTTCTTTACTGTTAAAATAACGTAGGTTCTTCGGCGGGTTGGGGGAGAGGGGAATCTGATTTCTTTAAAATCTGGGGAAGCATCGGCGACAAAATACGGATTTCAATTCCTTTTTCGTGAGCCATTAAAACGGTGTTTTTCGTTCCGCCGCTTTTGCCGTCATAGACGGCAATCAAAAGATTTGCCCGTTGTATCATCGCCCGGTTTCGCCGTTCCATGCAATCGGGCAGATATTGGGAGGAGGTGACCGTCACCGAATCGCAGGCGTTCAGAATTTCTCGATATTGCCGGCGGGATTTTGCACTCCAGCGGGCGTCCTGTCCCGGAAAGGGAAGATAGGCGTGGAGATGGACGGGTTTAATGCCGTTTAACGTTTCTTTTACTTCCAATACGGTTTGTGCCGCCCAGGTGTCAGTACCTAACGCCATGCCGCACACAAAGTCGGTACACCCCTGTTGCACAGCGGTGTAGATTTCGTCTTTCAACCGCATTTTTAACACTTCACAGGCAGGGTCGGTTTCGGAAAAAGGCAATTTGGAGGGACGGTAGCCGGAAAAGGCACAAACTTTGCCTTCCGCTTCCCATAGAACATTCTTTTCCATCCGCACCCCTCCCTTCAATTTTTTTCATTGTATCACAAATCGAGTATCGTGTCAAGGGAAATTTGACGAATCTTTTGTAATTTTACATCTTTTCCCTTGACTTTTTTGCCTTAGTGTGGTATCATAATCAGTAGAATACCAATATTCCCAAGGAGGATGAATCTTATGGGTTGCACGCATGATTGCAAAACCTGTGGGCAGAACTGCGGCGGGGCAGAAAGCCTCAAAGCCAAGCCCCACGATATGAGTAATGTAAAAAAAGTGATCGCGGTCGTCAGCGGAAAAGGTGGCGTCGGAAAATCTTCCGTCAGTGCTATGCTCGCCGTTTTGATGAACCGGAAAGGTTATAAAACTGCCATTCTTGACGCGGATATTACCGGTCCTTCCATTCCCCGTCTGTTCGGGTTGAAAGAATCTTTGACCGGAGATGAACTGGGCATGTATCCCGCCCGGACCAAGACCGGAATTTCGGTGGTTTCCACCAATCTTCTTCTTCCCGATGAAACAACGCCCGTCATTTGGCGTGGGGCTGTCATTGCCGGGACGGTAACCCAGTTCTGGACGGACACCGTTTGGGGCGACGTGGACTATATGTTCGTGGATATGCCTCCGGGAACCGGCGACGTTCCCTTGACGGTCTTCCAATCTCTTCCTGTGGACGGCATCGTCATCGTTACCTCTCCTCAGGATCTGGTTTCCATGATCGTTGCCAAAGCGGTGAACATGGCAAACAAAATGAACGTTCCCATTCTTGGGCTGATTGAAAACTACAGTTATCTTTCTTGCCCCGATTGCGGAAAGAAAATTGAACTGTTCGGCGAAAGCCACATTGATAAGGTCAGCGAAGAGTATTCTCTGCCCGTTCTTGCTAAAATTCCCCTGGACCCCGACTTTGCCCGTCAATGCGACAGCGGTTTGGTGGAATTGTTTGAGGGCGATTCTTTGGACAGGGCGTCTGATCTTTTGGAAAAAATCTAACCGGACAAAGGGGAGCGTCTTGCTCCCCTTTTCAAAAAGGAGTCGCTATGGCTTGGTATGACGTAGTGTCGGTATTTGCATTGCTTTTGACCTTGGTTTCGGGAATTGTTTTGACCCTGAAAACCGCTGTCATCCGACCGAAGATGAAAGCCTTGCTTTTGGATGCGGACGGAACGCTTCTGGATTTTGACCGTTCCGAGAAAGCGGCTTTGCAAGAGACCTTTGAAACCCTGGGGCTGACCTTTGACGACGAGGCTTATTCGGTATATCACCGAAACAACGACGCTTGTTGGAAAGCCTTGGAACGGGGGGAGATTACCCGGGATGAGTTAAAAGTCCGTCGGTATCGGCTGACCTTTGACGAATTGGGTTTGGATTCCGACCCTGCCCTTGCCACCAAAACCTACGAGGCAATTTTGGGCAAGTACGCCTTCCCTTTCCCCGGTGCGGAATCGGTTTGTGAAAGGCTGGGCAAAAAATACGATCTGTACATCGTTACCAACGGGTTAAAGCACGTGCAGACTTCCCGGATGTTGCGGACGAAGATTCCCGAATTTGTGAAAGGGATTTACATTTCGGAAGACGTGGGATATGCAAAACCGGCACCGGAGTTCTTTGACCGGGTTTTTGCCGATCATCCCCAGTTGAACCGGCGTCAAACCATGATTGTGGGGGATTCGCTGACTGGAGATATGCAAGGGGGAATCAATGCCGGGATTTGGACCTGTTGGGTCAACCGGACCGGAGAAATCCGCCCTGAAGATTTACCCATTGATCTGGAAATCGACGATATTACAAAATTGGAAAAGGTGCTTTAAGATGAGAACCGTTTTAATTACCGGCGGAAGCCGTGGAATCGGAGCCGCTTGCGTTCGCCGTTTTGCGGCGGCGGGAGATTCGGTATATTTTTGCTACCGGGCAAAGGATAGGGCTGCGGAAGAATTGTCCCGTCAAACGGGGGCGGTTGCGGTGAAATGCGACGTTTCCCAAAAAGACGCCGTGGCAAAGATGTTTCAAACTCTCCCCAAGATGGACGTGCTTGTGAACAACGCTGGAATCTCCGGTTTTTCGTTGTTTCAGGATTTGACCGAAGAACAATGGGAAACCATGATGCAGACCCATTTAGGGGGTACGTTCCGTTGTTCCAAGGGGGTGTTGCCCGGCATGATTGCACAAAAAAGCGGTTGCATTGTTAATATTTCGTCCATGTGGGGGCAGGTGGGTGCTTCTTGCGAAACCGCCTATTCCGCCGCAAAAGCGGGGATTATCGGGCTGACCAAAGCTTTGGCAAAGGAAGTGGGTCCTTCCGGGATTCGGGTCAACTGCGTGGCTCCCGGAGTGATCGACACGGACATGAACGCCGCTCTTACCCAAGAATCTTTTAAGGAATTGGCAGAAGAAACGCCGTTGAATCGCATTGGTACTGCCGAAGAAGTGGCAAACGTGGTTTATTGGTTGACCACTCCTGACGCCGGATTTATTACCGGACAGGTGATTTCTCCTAACGGCGGATTGATTGTTTAATTGCAAAAAAAATAAGGTGCTGACGATTTTGTCAGCACCGTTTTTTTGTTAATGAATCCGAATTTTTGCAAGACCGCCTTCCGACGTTTCCCGGTAGCGGTGGTGCAGATCTCTGCCCGTGTCTCGCATGGTGACGATGACTTTATCCAGAGAGATTTTCCGGGTATCGCTCAAGAACGACGACAGATTTACCGCGTTAATGGCACGCATGGCAGCTACGGCATTTCGTTCAATACAGGGAATCTGCACAAGCCCGCAAATGGGGTCACAGGTCAGTCCCAAATGGTGTTCGATGGCGATTTCCGCGGAATATTCAATCTTGTCCAGAGACAGGTCGAGAAGTTCCGCCAAGGACGCCGCCGCCATGGCACAGGCAGAACCCACTTCCGCTTGACAGCCGCATTCCGCACCGGAAATAGAAGCGTTGGTCTTAATCAAATTCCCAATCAAGCCTCCCGTTGCCAAGGCACGGCAGATTTCTTCGTCGGTATATCCGCCTTTCTTTTGGTGGAAATACATCACCGCCGGAACGACCCCTGCAGCTCCGCAGGTGGGGGCGGTAACGATAGAACCGCCGCAGGCGTTTTGTTCGCCCACCGCAAAGGCGTAAGCGGAAATGAGCCGGTTGGTTTTTGTTTCTGCCGTTTCGTCTACGTGTTGCAGATTGTAAAGATGCTTTGCCTTTTTATGGACGTTCAATCCTCCGGGCAAAATTCCGTCGTCTTCCAACCCGGCGGCGATGGAACGTTTCATGGCTTTCCAAATGGTGTGAAGATGTTCCCGGAAGGAGTCTCCTTCCACTTGATATACGTATTCCCAAAGGCGAAGCCCTTCTTTTTTACAGTAGGCGGCAATCTCGTTAAAAGAATTTAAGTCGTATACGTGTACCCGTTCCGCTTCTGCCTCTCCTTCGAAGCGAATGGCACCGCCTCCCACGCTGAACACCCGGGTTCGGGCAAGTTCTTTGCCGTTTTCATAGGCAACCATGTCCATGGTGTTGGGGTGGGGCAGGTTCCCGGTGGTCATATCCCAAACAATTTCACAGGGAATGGGAGCAAGGGTCTTGAGAATGACCCGGTCGGTTCCGTGTCCTTCCCCGGTCTTGGACAGAGAGCCGTACAGAGTAACGACGAATCGGTCGGCGGTGGGGTGGGCGTTCTTAAAAATCATACAAGCCTTTTCCGGTCCCATGGTGTGGGAGGAGGAGGGCCCGGAGCCGATTTTATACAGTTCGGTCAGAGATTCCATGCCCGGTTTTTTTTCAGCGGATTCTTCTTCTCCGTAGAACAATTCTTCCACCGGAATCCCAAACCGTTGTGCCAGGGTCAACGCCTGGGGAACCGAGGGAAGCTTTTCCCCCGTTTCCCATTGTGAAACGGTGCGAGGAGAGACTTCCAGGGCTTGAGCGATGGCTTTTTGCGTTAGTCCTTCCTTCTTCCGAAAGGTTTTGAATTTTTGAGAAAAACACAACGATTTCATGGTCGTTCTCCTTATACTTTGGTCAGTTCCACGAGAAGATAAACCATCTTTTCCATGGACGACACGGGAATAAATTCGTGAACGGAATGAAAATTATATCCTCCGGTGCAAAGGTTGGGACAGGGAAGTCCTTCGTAAGAGAGCCGGGCTCCGTCCGTTCCGCCGCGAATGGGGACCACGTTGGGGGTAATGCCCAGCCGTTCCATGGCGGATTTGGCGTTTTCAATCAAGTCCATGTGGTCTGCAAGTTTTTCTTTCATGTTGTAATAACTGTCTTTGACCGTGGCGACGAAGGTTCCTTGACCGTAAACGGAATTCAGGTATGCGGTGAGATTTTGGATAAATTCCTTCCGCTGTTCAAAAAGGTTTCGGTCATGGTCTCGGATAATATAATTCAGTTTTGCGTAACTTTCGTCCCCTTGCATGTCGCACAGGTGGTAGAATCCCTCGTATCCTTCCGTGTGGGCGGGGGTTTCTGCGGGGGGAAGTTTGGAAATGAATTCCGCCGCCAACAAGGATGCGTTTTTCATCTTGTTTTTTGCCGAACCGGGGTGAATGTTTACGCCGAAAATTTCAATTTTTGCCGAGGCGGCGTTGAAGTTTTCGTACTCGATTTCTCCCAATTCCCCTCCGTCTACGGTGTAGGCAACTTTTGCGGGAAATCCTTGAACGTCAAACTTATCCGCCCCTCTGCCGATTTCTTCGTCAGGGGTAAAGCAAACGGCAATTCCCCGATGGGCAATTTGGGGATTTTGGGTCAAATAATCACAGGCGGCAATAATTTCCGCAACGCCAGCCTTATCATCTGCCCCCAAAAGGGTGGTTCCGTCGGTGACAATCAATTCTTCTCCCAGATACTTGTCCAAAAAGGGAAACGCATCCTTTGAGAGGGTGGCACCGCCTAAATTCAAATCGGCCCCCTGGTATACCACCGTTTTTGCCCGGATGTTTTCCCCACTGACCGAGGGGGAGGTATCCATGTGGGCAATCAACCCCAAATAGTCCGCCGATTCCTGTCCAACCGAGGGAGGAAGCGTTCCGTATACGTAGCCGTATTCGTCCATAAACACGTTGATACAGCCCGCTTGTTTTAATTCTTCCGACAAATATTGCCCCAAAACTTTTTGTGCGGGGGTGGAAGGAATGGTTTGGCTGGACTCATCCGAGGGGGTTGCGTAGGAAACATACTTTAAAAAACGTTCCGTTACGGTCATGGTTTTCTCCTTACAGTTCTTTGAGAATGTGGCAAAGGTATTCGTAGGTTCTTTGTACGGAGGGAATGCTCAACTTTTCCCGGGGAGTGTGAATGTCTCTCATATCCGGACCAAAGGAAACCGCGTCCAAACCGGGAATTTTCTTGCAGAAAAATCCGCATTCCAATCCCGCGTGAATGGCTTCCACCACCGGGTCTTTTCCGTACCGTTCCCGGTAGATTCGGGTCATGGTGTCCCGCAAGACCGAGTCTTGTTTGTACTCCCAGGCAGGATAATCTCCCCGGGCGTCAAAGGAACCGTCAAAGGACGTTGCCACAGAGTGTAGTTTTTGCAGCAACGCTTTCTTTTCTTCCTCTACGGAACTTCGCACGGAAAACGTGGCGGTCACGGAATTGGATGTGCTATGCAGTTGTCCCAAGTTTAACGAGGTCTGCACCAATCCCGCAATATCCTTGCTCATGGACTGAATGCCGTTTGGAAGTGCCGTAAGAAAATCTGCCACACGTTGGGTGGAGGATTCATCAAAGCAGAGGTTGGAATATTCTGCGTCCGAAATTTCAATGACAAGTCCCGGGTCGGTTTCCGGGCGGTTTTTATTTGCAAAATCATGGGCAAACGCCGTCAGATCTGCCCCCGTTGCGATAACACATTGGCTATGGCTGGGAATGGCGTTGTCTTTTGTTCCTCCCTCCAAGGAAACCAAGGCGTAGGGGAGAGGCAGTTGTTTCAAAAAATCACCCATCAGCATGTCTGCATTGATGCGGCCTTTGTCGATTTCCACGCCGGAATGACCTCCCTGTAATCCGCGGAAAACAATTTTTTTACAGGGCAAGGTGTTTTCGGTTTGGGTCAAAGGTACGGTCAATTCTGCTCTGGCACCTCCGGCACAGGATACCGTGAGAACCCCCTCGCATTCCGAGTCGATATTCAATAATAATGTTCCTTGTAAGTCGGAAACGTCAATTCCTTGAGCACCGTACATTCCCGTTTCTTCATCGGTGGTAAAAACTGCTTCTATAGGGGGGTGGGGTAAGGTGGAGTCTTCCAGGACCGCCAACGCCATGGCGACGGCAATTCCGTCGTCTCCCCCCAAGGTGGTTCCTTCTGCAAAGATCCATTCTCCGTCGGTCTTCAGGCGAAGTGGGTCTTTGGTAAAATCCAAATCACAGTCCGGATCTTTTTCGCAGACCATATCCAAATGCCCTTGAATCATTATCGTGGGGTGGGTTTCATATCCGGCAGAGGCAGGCTTTTTGATGATAACGTTATTCCACTCGTCTTGCCGCACCCAAAGGTTCAGGGAATTTGCCACCGATACACAATAATCGCTGATCGCTTTCGTATCTCCCGAGCCATGGGGGATCTGGCAGAGTTTTTCAAAATAATAGAGTACCCGTTCCGGGGCAAAGGAGTTTTGTATGTCCATGGTAAGACTCTCTTTCCAAAAATAATCTCTTTATAGTATATCACATTTTATCAATAATTTCAATAGGGATTTTTTGAAGAAAAAAATCCCCTGCAACAATGCAGAGGATTCAAATTTTATTTACAAGAATCGTTTTCCGTGGATTTTTGGGCTTTTTTCAACGCTTCCCGTTTTGCTTTGCGAAGCAGAAACTTTTCCTTTTCGATCCGAAGTTTTTCTTTGCGGATCTTTTCGGCTTTCCGTTCTTCTTTTTTTACGTACGCCCGGTACAGATCGGGACGGCGTTTTTTGGTAATTTGCAATGACTGTTCTTTCCGCCAGGCTTCAATGTTGGCGTGATGCCCCGACAGAAGAATTTCGGGAACTTTAACCCCCTCAAAAACTTCCGGGCGGGAGTAGTGGGGGTATTCCAAAAGACCGCTGTAGATGCTTTCGTCCTCGTAGCAGGAGGGGTCACTCAAAACCCCCTCAATCATGCGACCCACCGCGTCTACCACGATCATGGCGGGTAATTCGCCTCCGGTTAGAACGTAGTCCCCCACGGTCAGTTCTTCGTCCACAATGGCGTCCAAAATCCGTTGATCCACGCCCTCGTAGTGTCCGCAAAGGATGACGATGTTCTCGTGTTTCAGCAGTTTTTTTGCCCGGGATTGGGTGAATTTTTTCCCTTTGGGGGTCATGTAGATGACATGGGGCTTTTTGCCGGGAATTTCCGATAAAATATGATCAAAGCAATTTCGAATGGGAGCCGCTTGCATCACCATTCCCATGCCGCCGCCGTAGGGGGCGTCGTCCACACGTTTTTGCTTGTCCTCGGTGTAATCCCGAATGTTGTGACAATGCACTTCAAACAGACCGTTTTTCATGGCTCTGCCCAAAATGGAAGTATGGAGAAAGTCGCACACTTCCCGGTCAAACAGGGTCATAATATCGAATCTCATTCGTCAAACAATCCTTCCATCACGTGGATTCGCATTTGCTTTGCCTGAAGATCTGTGG
Source organism: Eubacteriales bacterium (assembly GCA_045652445.1). Classification (GTDB taxonomy): domain Bacteria; phylum Bacillota; class Clostridia; order Oscillospirales; family UBA644; genus RGIG995. The sequence goes on from JAZRUJ010000023.1 coordinate 25,338, forward strand.
AACGGACACAATCCTTGATCGCGGGAATGTATTTCTTTTTCCCGTCCGGGAAGGTGATTTCGTACACGTCGTTGGATCCGGTAGAGAATACTTGCGTCAGAGTTCCCAATTCTTTCTCCGTTTCGTCTTCTATTACGGTAATGCCAATCAGGTCGGCAATAAAATAGGTACCGTCGGGAAGATCAAAGTCGGCACGGTTTGCAAAAATAATTTTATTTTTTAACCCTTCCGCCGCGGTCATGTCGTTCACGCCGTCCAATTTCAGCAGAATATTCTGCCCTTGGAAGCGAACCGACCGGACGGGATAGGGGGTTTTGTCGATAAAAACCGTTTCAAAATTTTGAAAGACCCCGGGGTCGTCTGCCCAGGGAACCACTTTCAGTTCCCCTCGCACCCCATGAGTGTTTACGATTTTTCCGGTTTCGATAAGATCCATGGTTAAAACTCCTTTTGGAAAAAAAGTGACGGCAGGTGAATGGTATCATCTGCCGTCCCGGATTGTCAAACAATATAGACGCGAACTTTCTTGTTTTCCTTGATAGCCGCAGTCTTGACGATGGCACGAATGGCTTTTGCCACTTTGCCTTGTTTTCCGATGACATATCCTTTGTCTTCTTCCGCGACGGTCAGATTATAGGTGGTAACTCCGTCCTGCTCTTCACCGAGTGCAACGGTGACGGCGTCGGGGTCTTTGACCAACGCTTTGACAATGTAAAGGATCAAATCTTCCATCTCAATACCTCGCCATTACAGAATGCCGTTCTTTTTGAACAGAGTCTTGACGGTATCGGTGGGCTGAGCGCCGTTCTTCAACCAGGTAGCGGCTTTGTCGGCGTCGATGGTAACGACGGAGGGTTCTGCCATGGGATTGTAGGTTCCGATTTCATCGATGGCACGGCCGTCACGGGGGTAACGAGCGTCAGCTACGACGATGCGGTAGTAGGGGTTTTTCTTAGCACCCATTCTTCTCAATCTGATCTTAACCATTGAAAATCACTCCTTTCAAGAGATAAAGTTTGTTTTTATAGGATCCCCGGAGTTCCGGGGGATCTTTCTTACTTACGCCGCTTTTTGCGGTGGGCGGGATTTTTGTGTCCGCCGCCGAATTTTTTCATCATCTGCTTCATTTGAGAGAAACTGTTGAGAAGACGGTTGACGTCTTCTACTTTCATTCCCGCACCGGCGGCAATTCGCCGTTTCCGGGAGGGGTTGATGATGTCGGGATTTTCCCGTTCCTTTTTCGTCATGGACAAAATCAACGCTTCGGTTCGTGCAACCTGCCGTTCGTCTACGGAAAGTTCCGCATTCTTGGGCATCTTCAGTCCGGGGATCATTTTGACCAGGTCGCTCATGGGACCCATGTTTTTTATTTGATCCATGGAATCAAGAAAATCATTGAAATCAAAGCGGTTTTCCCGGAATTTTTCTTCCAATTCCGCCGCCTTTTTCTCGTCAAAGGCTTTTTCTGCCTTTTCAATTAAGGTTAGAACGTCGCCCATTCCCAAAATCCGGGAAGCCATGCGTTCCGGGTGGAAGGGTTCCAGATCGCCGATCTTTTCTCCGGTACCTATAAATTTGATGGGCTTTCCGGTGACGTATTTGACCGACAATGCCGCACCGCCCCGGGTGTCCCCGTCGGTTTTGGTCAGGATCGTGCCGTCGATCTCCAGCTGTTCGTCAAAAGATTTTGCCACGTTGACCGCGTCTTGACCGGTCATAGCGTCGATGGTCAAAAGAATTTCGTTGGGTTCAACGATTCGTTTGATTTCTTGCAATTCCGCCATCAGTTCTTCGTCGATATGCAACCGTCCGGCGGTATCGAGGAATACCATGTCGTTCCCGTGTTCTTTTGCGTGAGCAAGGGCTGCTTTTGCAATTTGGGGCGGAGGAGTGCCTTCCGGCATGGTGAAGACCGGGATCCCGGCTTTTTCTCCCATCACCTGCAACTGCAAAATTGCCGCAGGGCGGTAAATATCACAAGCCACCAACAGGGGGCGTTTTCCCATATTCTTAAAGAACAGTGCCAATTTGGTACAGTGGGTGGTTTTCCCTGCACCTTGAAGACCGCAGAGCATGACCACCGTGGGACCTTTGTTGGCGAATTTGATCCGGTCGTTTTTTTCTCCCATCAAGGCGGTCAATTCTTCGTTGACAATCTTGATAACCTGCTGGGCGGGAGTTAAGCTTTCCAGAACGTCGGCACCCAACGCCCGTTCTCCCACTTTTGCGGTGAAATCTTTCGCCACCCCGTAGTTTACGTCCGCCGCCAGCAATGCCAGGCGGATTTCTCGCATGACGGATTTAATATCGGTCTCGGTTAACTTTCCGCGGCTTTTCAGTTTGCGGAACACGTTTCCCAATTTTTCGGAAAGACTTTCAAATGCCACCGTCATCGCTCCTTTCGGGGGTATGTAAAAAAATTATGCTTCGTCTATTGCGGCACCGATTTTACTTAAAATCTGGCGTTTTTCATCACTGTCCGGCAAGGCTTCTGCTGTTGCTAAAGCTTCTTCCAGAGCCTTTCGCTGCCGCAAGAACCGTCCGGCAATTCCCAAATTTTCTTCGTATTCAAACAAGGCTTTTTCCGCCTTTTTCAAACCGTCCCGAACTCCTTGTCGGGTAATGCCGGTCATTTGGGCGATTTCTCCTAAGGACAAATCTTCTTGGAAATACAGTTCCGCCGTCCGACGTTGCCGCTCGGTCAAAGCGTTTCCGTAAAAATCCAAAAGCAGGGTGATTTCCGCCCGGGAGGTTTCCGAAGCGGTGTCAAAGCGTTTTTCGTCCATCTTCGGTCTCCTCTGTAAAGTAAAACTGCTTTACACACCTGTATATTATACCATATTTTATAGGAATGTCAAGAGAGTTTACAAACTGTTCAAAATTGAGTAAAATTTCATGCGGAAAAAAATGGTTTAACGATTTGTCCTTTCCCCGGTTATATTATAGTAAGAAAAACGCAAGGGGGAATTGTTATGAGAGGATCAAAAATCGTTTCGGGGTTGTTTTTGGCGGCGTTGACCGCCTTGTTTGTATGGGCGGTTTTGACGGGTGTTTTTGGAGATTTTCTGACCGATTCCGCCCGGCTGTTCGGCATTGAAAATCAGGTAAATGCAACAGCGTCGGAAGAGGATGTTTTGTTTGACGACGATTCTACGGTGGATTGGTCGGATCCGATCACCGACGCCTTTGATTCGTCGATGATGACGGAAGTGGAGCCAACCGGCGGGGAAGAGGCCGACGATACCACCGATTCTCCCAAAGAAAAATTTTATGAACTTGCCTTAACTCCTCAATATTTTAACGCCCTGATGCAAAAATATTCCGGTGCGTTTTTGAGTAACGTTACCTCTACTTTTGACCAAGGTCAGGTGGTTTTGTCGGGAGATGTAAAGGTGTCCCCTCTTGCCCAACAGATGGAAATCCCCTCCGCATTGGTGGTTTTTTTGCCGGAAACCGTTCCCTGTACCCTGTATTGTACGCCCCAGGTGTCTGAGGGTCGTATGACGGTGACGGTAACGAAAGTGGTTTCCGGAAACGAAATTCTCGCCCCCTTTCTTGGGCGTTCGGAAGTGCTTTCCACGGTGGAAGAGTTTTTTAATGAGCAATTGACGCAATATTTGTCTTCCAATTATATAATGCAATCGGTTCGGGTCACCGATAAGGGAATGATTGTCCGATTTTCGGTGCAATAGAACCCAAAAGCCAAAAAAAGAAACGAAAATGTAACAATTAAAAGAAAAAAACCTATTGCAATTTGGAAGAAAATGTGATATAATAGATGCACCTTGTACAAAGGTGCTTTTTTTTGTTGCCCGAAAATCGGGTGCGAAGTGCCTGTTTCTTCTTATACAAGGGAGGCAATCAACGGGCAAATGCCCGAAATAATCAAGGAGGTGCCGCAAATGGGAAAAGATAAGGTTGTTCTGGCTTGCACCGAATGCAAACAGAGAAACTACAACACAACCAAAAACAAGAAGAATGATCCCGACAGACTTGAAATGAATAAGTATTGCAAATTCTGCCGGAAGCACACACAACACAGAGAAACGAAGTAAGGAGAAACGCTATGGCTGAAAAGAAAACTGCTCTTGAGGCGAAGGTTGAGAAGAACGACAAAAAGCCCGCAGCAAAAAAACCCGGCGTTTTCAAACGGATTTGGGCATTCATTAAAGGAATGCGTAGCGAACTGAAAAAGGTTACTTGGCCTTCCTTCCGCCACGTTGTAAACAACACTCTGGTGGTTTTGGTTGTTGTCATCGGTTCCGGTGTGTTTATCGGATTGGTTGACGCTCTCTTCAAGTTCCTTATGAATCTTTTGGTCGCTTAATGAATTCGTTACAAGCAAGTATATCATCCGGAGGTTATTATGGCTGAAACAAATAATTCTGCGAAGTGGTATGTCCTTCATACCTATTCCGGATATGAAAACAAAGTTGCAAACAGCATCCAGACGATCGTAGAACTGCGTTCCCTGCAGGATAAGATCTGCGAAGTCCGTATTCCTATGGAAACGGTCACCGAGATCAAAAACGGGGAAGAAGTTCAGGTTGAACGGAAACTGTTCCCCGGATACGTACTGATTAACATGGTGGTCAACGATGATACCTGGATTCTGATTCGTGGAATCCGTGGTGTGACCGGCTTTGTTGGTCCTGAAGGAGAACCCACTCCCCTGACCGAAACGGAAATGGCCAATATGGGCATTACCCGTCAGGAAGTTGCTCTTCCCTATCAGCAGGGCGACAACGTCAAAATCATTGATGGTGCATTTAAAGATTTCGTGGGTACGGTGGAAGCCGTCGACGTGGCAGCGGGCAAGATCCGCGTAATTGCTTCGATGTTCGGCAGAGAAACCCCCGTGGAATTGGATCTCGCACAGGTTGAATTATTAGAATACTAATGGAGGCATAGAAAATGGCCCAGAAAATTATCGGTTACATTAAGCTTCAGATCCCCGCAGGGAAGGCAACTCCCGCTCCCCCTGTAGGTCCTGCCCTTGGTCAGAGCGGCGTCAATATCATGGCGTTCACCAAGGAATTTAACGAAAGAACCAAAGATCAGCCCGGTATGATTATTCCTGTAGTTATCACCGTTTACGCTGACCGTTCTTTCTCTTTCATCACCAAGACTCCTCCGGCTGCCGTTCTTATTAAGAAGGCTTGCGGACTGGAATCCGGCTCTGGTGTTCCCAACAAGAACAAAGTTGCTACCATCACCAAGGATCAAGTTCGTCAAATCGCCGAAACCAAGATGCCCGACTTGAATGCCAACAGCATCGAAGCTGCTATGAGCATGATCGCCGGTACCGCCCGCAGCATGGGCGTTGTTGTGGCTGAATAAGACGCTGCCGCAAATCGTGGGAGGATTTATCCAATACAACCACTCAGGAGGAATTATTAACAATGAAAAAAGGTAAGAAATATATTGAGAGCGTGAAGCTCATTGACAAAAGCAAACTGTATGATACCGACGAAGCTATGAAGCTTGCCATCGAAACTTCCAAAGCGAAGTTCGATGAAACCGTGGAAGTTCACGTTCGTTTGGGCGTTGACTCCCGTCATGCAGATCAGCAGGTTCGCGGTGCTATCGTTCTGCCCCACGGTACCGGTAAATCCGTCCGTGTTTTGGTCTTCGCAAAAGGCGACAAGATCAAAGAAGCAGAAGAAGCCGGTGCTGAATTTGTTGGCGGCGAAGAACTCGTTGCTAAGATTCAGAACGAAAACTGGTTCGATTTCGACGTTGTCGTTGCCAGCCCCGACATGATGGGTCTGGTCGGCCGTCTCGGTAAAGTCCTCGGTCCTAAGGGCTTGATGCCTAACCCCAAAGCCGGTACCGTTTCTATGAACATCGGTCAGGCTGTTAAGGAAATCAAAGCCGGTAAGATCGAATACCGTCTTGATAAGACCAACATCATTCACTGCCCCATCGGCAAAGTTTCTTTCGGTTCTGAAAAGCTGGTAGAAAACTTCGATGCCCTGCTGGGTGCAATCATTAAGGCGAAGCCCGCCGCTGCCAAAGGTCAGTACCTGAAGAGCGTTGTCGTTGCTTCCACCATGGGCCCGGGGATTAAGATCAACGGTGCCAAATTGATGTAATTTAGCTGGTAAATTTCGGTTAGAACAGAGCGAAGGTTGAAAGACCTTCGCTCTTTTCATTGAATTGAAAAAAATGTTTGTCGTTTTTTTTCGGGGTATTGCATTTTTGAGATGGTTGTGCTATAATTCTAATAGAAAAAATCGATGTTTCAGGAGAAACTTATCATGGATAAAATCATGGAACTTTTGATGGATATTATCCAGCAAATGATTGAATCCGGTGCGGAAATTTCCCGAGTGGAAGAGAGTATCAATCGTATGTGCAGAGCCTACGGTTGTGAACCTCACGTGTATGCGACGGCGGCGAGTGTAACCCTTACGGTTCGCAGAAAAGATGGTTTTCACGGTGCTTATTCCCGGCGGATTTTGAAGTCTTCCATCGACGTGGAACGACTGCACTGTTTGAACAATTTGGTTCGTCATATTACGGCAACTACTCCGGGGGAAGAGGAGATCTCTGCAGAATTGCAGAAAATACAAGCTGTTCCCCGGTATACAAACTGGTTTCAGATCGTTTCCTATTCTTTGATCGCCGGATGTTTTTGCATCTTTTTCGGCGGAAGAGATCTTTGGGAAATTTTGGCTTCCTTTATTATCGGGGCACTGATCGGCGTAACCTGTTTTGCGTTGGATAAGTTGGGGTGCAATAAAATTCTCAACCGGTTTGTCTGTTCTTTTTTGTCTGCTACTGCCGCCTTATTTTTGTTCCGAGTCCATGTGATTCCTACGGCAGATAATATTATCATTGGGAATATCATGTCTCTTATTCCCGGGGTGGGATTGACAAACTCTCTGAAAGACTTATTTACCGGAGACACCATTACCGGTATTTTGCGGTTGATGGAAGCCATTTTACTTGCCCTTGCCATGGCATTGGGATATTGGGCAGCCCTCTTTGTGGTAGGAGGTGCGGTATGACAGTTTTTGACGGTATTCTTCAGGTTGTGACCGGTTGCGTGGGGACCTTTGGTTTTTGTATTCTTTTTAATATCCGAGGCAAAAAAGCGGCACTTGCTTCTTTGGGAGGATTTCTTTCCTGGGCGTTGTTTTTGTTGTTGGGATTTTGGATTGAATCGGACGTGATTCGGTATTTCTTGGTCTCTACGGCAATTTCTATTTATTCTGAAATTCTTGCCCGAAAAGTAAAGACTCCCGCTACCACGTTCTCTATCGCATCGTTAGTTCCCCTGATTCCCGGTGGATCGCTTTATTACACCATGTCCCATATTTTGCACGGAGATTTTGAAGCATTTGCTCCCCGGGCATTGTACACCTTGGAATTGGCGGCAGCCTTGTCTATGGGCATTTTGTTGGTTACGGCTACCATTCGTACCATCAACCGACTCCGTTTGCGATAACCTGTTTTTTAATCCCCAACCCATCTTGTGTTGGGGATTTTGCTTTTTGGATTAAATTTCCTATTTTGTGATAAAATATACCAAATTGGGTTTAATTTTTACAAATGTGGGAAAAAAAACGAAAAACTATTGCAATTTTGCACAAGATGTGGTACAATGCAGTTGTATATAAGTTTATATTGCACGAAAATTATAATTTCGGAGGCATCATGCGAGTTGTCGGCGGCAGCAAACGGGGTACGCAACTGATCGGGTTTGACCGGGAAGAAGTCCGCCCCACCTTGGATCGGGTCAAAGAATCCATGTTTAACATCATTCAGTTTGAATCCTGTGACAACGTGCTGGATTTGTTCGCCGGAACGGGGCAGTTGGGTATTGAATGTATCAGCCGGGGTGCAGAACACGTCGTGTTTTGTGATAATGCGAAAGAATCTTTGGATATTGTCCGTAAGAATCTGAAAAAAACCGGGTTTGAAAAAAATGCCAAAGTGTTGCTGTGCGATTATAAACGGTTTTTAAAGTACGAAGCCGACCGGGAATACGACATTATTTTCGTTGACCCCCCCTACAATATCGGTCTTTCCGACCGGGCATTAAAGCAGATCGGACAGCATCCGGTGTTGGCAAAGACCGGGGTTGTGGTTCTGGAATGTGCTAGGGAAGAGGCAAAGCCGGAAGAAGAAGGGAATTTGATTCTTCGTCGCCGGTACGATTACGGAACGGTTTCGGTATTGATTTACGTTCGAAAGGATAGAGAGGATTCATGAAAGCAGTTTGCTGCGGAAGTTTTGATCCCATCACCAAAGGACATGAAGATCTTGTCCGCAGAGCCGCCCGTCTGTTTGACGAAGTTGTGGTTCTGATTGGTAAAAATCCTGATAAGAAATGTTATTTTCCCCTGGATACCCGCCGGGAATTTTGCGAAAAAACCTTCGCCGATCTGAACAACGTCACCGTAGACGTCTGTGATGGCATTGTGGCGGAATATGCCAAAAGCATCGGTGCTACGGTTTTGGTAAAAGGTGTCCGAAGCGTTTCGGACTTGGAATATGAAACCCATTTGGCGGACATCAACCGCATGATCTGTCCCGATGTGGAAACCGTCTATCTCCCCACGCGGCCGGAGTTGGCGGCAATCTCTTCTTCGTATGCAAGAGCCTTTTTGCAAAGCGGCAGGGACTGTTCCCCCGTGTTGCCGGAAGCGATTCTTGATGATATTAGAAAATGACCGAAAGGATGTAGGATATGGATAACGATTTCGAAAAAGGTTTGCAGGAATTGGAAGATCTTGTGGAGGAATCCTGGAACGTTCCCTTTGTGAAGAACAAGATGATTGTTGACGGTTCTAAAATTCACAAATGCGTGGGTGAACTGCGTCTTCGTCTCCCGGGAGAAATGAAGCGTGCCAAGGAATTGATCCAAAACAAGGACAATATGATCCAGACCGCCCAGGATGAAGCGAAAATGATGCTGGAACGGGCAAAGAAAAATGCGGAAATGATTACTTCCAACGCCCGTGCCAATGCGGAAAACCTCATGGAACGTGCTAAGGCTCAAGTGGAAATCATGGTCAGCCAGCAGGAAGTTCTTCGAATCGCTCAGGAACGTGCTGAAGCCATTTTGGAACAGGCTCGCAACGATGCGATTAAAATGCGTACCGTTACCATTAACTACGTGGAAGGTGCTTTGGAAGAATCTTCCCGTTCTCTGATGGCGTCTATGAACGCTTTGGAACAGGCGAAACAATCCCTGAATCATAATGACTAAATTATTGAGAACATATCGTGGGCCGCTGGCAGTTTTGCTTGCGGCTGCACTTTTATGTAGCTTTTGTGGCTGCAGCTTTTTATATGGCGGCGACGATATTTCCGAGATTTTGGGAGCTTCCGATCCCCAAGATTCTCCATCGGGGGATGCAACGGCAGATTCCCGGGAGTTTTCTTTGTCCTACTACACCCAGGAGGGGCTGGACCCCTATACTTCTTCCAGCCGAACCAATACGGAACTTTTGCGGCTTTGCTATAGCGGGTTGTTTACGGTGGATCGGGAATACAATGCTCTTCCCGTCATCGCCCAATCCTATGAGGTGGAGGAAAATACCGTTACGGTGACCTTGCGTTCCGATCTGCGATTTTCCGACGGTTCGGTGGTGACCGCTGCCGATTGCGAAGAATCCTACAACCGGGCGTCAAAAAAAGATTCTATTTGGAAAGACGCGTTTTCTTATATCCGTTCCTACCAAGCGGTAGAGCAGAACGTGTTCCGGATTACCTTTCGTTCTTATGCTCCCACTCAGTTAAATCTGCTGACGATTCCCATTGTGAAGATCGGTTCTACCGACCCTGCAGGGTATTCGGTGGGGTGCGGACGGTATCGGTTTGATAACAGCGGAGATTTTTGTTTGGTGAAGACCGATTGCAACTGTATTTCCGGGACGTATAACGTGGATCACATTCGCTTGATCGGCATTGGAGACCGGGAAGCGATGATCTATAATTTCAATTACGGAAAGATTCAGGCGGTTTGTGCCGACCTTTCTTTGGGGGCGGAAGAATACCGTTCCGATAACGAAATCGTTACGGTCCCCACCAACCGTTTTACCTTCCTTGGGGTCAATCGTTCCAAGGCGGAATTGGCGGACGTGAATTTTTCCAAAGGACTGACTTATCTGATCAACCGTAACGAATTGGGCTCCGAGGCGTTGAACGGATTTGCCACTCCCGTGTGGACGCCCTTGAATCCCGCGTGGAGTGTCACCAAGCAAGCGGAGTTGAATCCGGACATTACTTCGACCATCTCTGCCGGGAATGCCTTTAACGATGCGGGGTTTGTGTTAGACGGTTCGGTTCGCAAGTACCGGGGAAAGACGGTGACTCTGCGGATCTTGGTGAACCGGGAAAACGCTTCCCGGGTCAAAGCCGCTCAATTTATTGCCGCCGATTTGACCGAAGCCGGATTTACGGTGGAAGTGGTTCAGGCCACCTGGGATCAGTATCAAACGGCGTTGAAAACCCGTGATTTTGATTTGTATTTGGGAGAAATCAACCTCCCGGACAATTTAAATCTTTCCGCTCTGTTTTCTGCGGACATTTGCCCCACGGGGGTCCCCTCCGGCACCTATGAAACCTTGCGGACAGAAGCCTTATCGGTGTTGAACGATACCGGCGACGTACGGACTTTCGTCAGCAACTTCCAAAATGCCATGCCCTTCGTTCCCTTGTATTATTCCCTGGACGCCTTGGCGGTCAGCATGAACGTGACGGGGGATTTCGGTGGCTCGGTTTGTGAATTTTACGCCGGCATCGAAAACTGGGTTTTTTCCGATAAAAACAATTCATAAAATAAAAAAAGCCGATTTTTATCGGCTTTTTTGTTTCTTTTACACATCTCCGTCCCCTGTGGAGGGAGCATTTTTTACGGCGGTCAATTCTTGGATTAACCGGGGGAAAAAATCCGGTTTGTCGGGGAAAAAGGAGGGAGTAAATCCAAAATCCTGCAAAATTTCATTGGCCCTTTTCGCCGCGGTCCGTAAGGGAGCAATTTCTTCTTCGGTGACGGTGCGGTTTTCTTTTTTTGCTTGAATATTTAAGACAAGGGCAGTGCAAAGCACCCGGTATTGATTCCACAATTCCCCCCGTTGCGGTTGGGGAATCTTTGCCATTTTTTCCGAAAAAATCATTCTGCATCTCTCCTTTGAGCCATTGTACCATATTCTTCGGAATTTGTCAATGCAGTTGAGGGCAACCTCTTTACAAACGGCAAAAAACATGGTATAATATAATGTAAACTGTTTTGTGAGGTGATTGGCGTGTATACTCCCTTACCGGCTCGGCTTCGTCCGGAACAATTGGACGATATGCTGGGGCAACGGCATCTTTTGGGGGAGGGAAAACCCCTGCGGAATATTATCGAAAGCGGCAATATTCCCAATATGATTTTTTACGGTCCTGCGGGGATCGGGAAAACGACCCTTGCCCAGATTATTGCAAAAAAGACCGAAAAAACCCTGTATAAACTCAACGCCACCACCGCAAACACCGATAATATCAAAGAGATTATCAATCAGATCGGAGCGTTGGGCAACGATCGGGGCATTATTCTGTATCTGGACGAGATGCAGTATTTTACCAAAAAACAGCAGCAGATTTTATTGGAATTTATCGAGAACGGATCCATCACCCTGATTGCTTCTACCTCGGAAAATCCCTATTTTTACATCTACGGGGCCATCATCTCCCGCTGTACCGTCTTTGAATTCCGTCCTCTGGACAAGGGGGATCTGGAAGCCGCCGTCCGCCGTGGCTTTGCCGCTATGGAAGAGCCGGGAATTGCCCTGTCGGTGGAAGATGGAGTTATTTCCCATATTGCCGCCACCTGCGGGGGAGACGTGCGGAAAGCCTTGAATACCGTGGAGGTCCTTTGCAGCCGCAAGCCGGGGCAAAAGAAGGTTACAGTTTCTCTGGAATCGGCAAAAGAAGTTTCCAAAAAGAGCAGTATGCGGTACGATCGGGACGGGGATTCTCATTACGACATACTTTCCGCCTTGCAAAAATCCATTCGGGGTTCCGATCCCGACGGGGCGGTGCATTATCTTGCCCGATTGGTGCTGGCGGAAGATCTGCCGTCTATTTGCCGCCGTCTTTTGGTGATTGCGGCGGAAGATATTGGACTTGCCTATCCTCAGGCGATCACCATCGTGAAATCTTGCGTAGATGCCGCCTTGCAGTTGGGATTTCCCGAAGCTCGTATTCCTTTGGCTCAAGCTGCCTTGCTTCTTGCCACCGCACCCAAATCCAACAGTGCCATTTGTGCCATTGACGATGCGATCCATCGAATCCGAACCTCCGGTGCGGGGAATATCCCCGCCCATTTGCAGGACAGTCATTACGGCGGGGCGGAAAAACTGTCCCACGGAGTAGGGTATCAGTATCCCCACGCTTTCCCCGGACATTACGTCAAACAACAGTATTTGCCCGATTCTTTGAAGAACGACCGATACTATATCTTCGGCGATAATAAAACCGAACAATTGGCAAAACAGTATTGGGATCGCATCAAGGGGGAAGAACAATGAAGCCCGACTATTCCGCCATTTCCTCCCGGCTGTTTGCCCATTATCCCGTGCTGAAATGTGCTTTGAATTTTCGCAATGCCTACGAATTGTTGGTTGCCTCCCGGTTATCGGCTCAATGTACCGACAAACGGGTCAATATCGTTTGCGAAGAACTGTTCCGCCGTTGGCCGGATCCGAAATCCTTGGCAAACGCATCGCTGAAAGACGTGGAATCGGTGGTCCGTCCCTGTGGGTTGTATCATATGAAATCCAAGGACATCATCGCCATGTCCCAGGTTTTGCAACGAACGGGAATTCCCGACACCTTGGACGGATTTTTGGAATTGCCCGGGGTGGGTCGAAAAATTGCCAATCTTTTGATGGGGGAATTATACGATGCTCCCGGTGTCATCGTTGCGGATACCCATTGTATTCGCTTGTCTAATCGGCTGGGTTTTGTAGACTCCAAAGATCCCCGAAAGGTGGAGAACGCGTTGCGTCAAATTGTGCCTCCCGGGGAAAGCATGCGGTTTTGCCATGCTCTGGTGCATCACGGCAGAGAATGTTGCGATGCCCGAAAACCCCGGTGCGAAGAATGTTTTCTCCGGGATCTTTGCAAAGAATATCAAAAAAAGGATCAATAAATTATGGAATACATTGAAGTAACCCTTTCCCTA
>JAZRUJ010000024.1:0-27570 GCA_045652445.1 Eubacteriales bacterium
GGACGGGAGGGAAGATGTGTTATAATGTAAAAAAAAGTTCACATTTACCCTCTTGATTTTTTCGGCGACTTATGATATACTATTTAAGCGTCAAAACGCTGGTGTAGCTCAGCTGGTAGAGCAGCTGATTTGTAATCAGCAGGTCGGGGGTTCAAATCCGTCCACCAGCTCCACCAATTTTCCCGCATAATTTAATATGGGCGAGTTCCCGAGTGGCCAAAGGGGGCAGACTGTAAATCTGTTGCATCTTGCTTCGGTGGTCCGAATCCACCCTCGCCCACCAAAATCCAAGTCTTCGGACTTGGATTTTTTATTTGGCTTTTGGTTGACTTTTTCGTCATTTTTTGCTATAATAGGGCAGAAGGAAGTGAAAGTATGTACAATTTTTTTGTCGACTCGGAAAAACAAAATAATCGTTACCAAATCTCGGGGACGGATTATAATCACATGATCCACGTGCTTCGTATGAAGGAAGGGGACACCTTCCTTGTCAGTTATAACGGAAAGAGCGATTTGTGTCAATTGGAATTTTTTGACGCATCTTCCGTTACCGCCGTGATTTTGGAAGAAAATTACCAAAACACCGAACTTCCTTTGCAGATTTATCTCTTCCAAGGTCTTCCTAAAAGCGATAAGATGGAATGGATCATTCAAAAATCCGTGGAATTAGGCGTTTATGCGGTAATCCCAACGGAAATGAGTCGCTGTGTTGTGAAGCTGGACGAGAAGAAAAAGCAGTCGAAAGTTGCCCGGTGGCAGTCGATTGCCGAAAGTGCAGCAAAGCAGAGTAAACGAAACTACATTCCTCAGGTCCACGACGTGGTTTCTTATCGACAGGCGTTGCAGATGGCAAAAGAGTTGGATCTGCTCCTGGTTCCTTACGAAAGCAAGGACGGCATGGAGTCTGCTCTGCAGGCGTTGAATCAACTGAAAACCTGTAAAAACGTTGGTATTTTGATCGGTTCCGAGGGTGGGTTTGAAGAATCGGAGATCGACCTTGCCATGCAGTCCGGCGGACAGGTCATTTCTTTGGGAAAACGGATTTTGCGAACCGAGACCGCCGCTATCACCAGCGTTGCCATGTGTATGTTGAATGCGGAATTGAACGGTGGAGACGAATAAAATGAGCCAATTGCCCAAAGACTATGTTATAAGAATGCAAACCCTTTTGCAGGATCAGTTTGAATCCTATATAGCCGCGTTAAATCAGCCCCCCGTAAAGGCGTTTCGGGTGAATACCGATAAGATTTCTCTGGAAGAGTTTGAAAAGATCAACGTGTTTTCTTCGGAGAAGATCCCCTACGTGGAAAACGGATTTTATCTGGATTACGAAAAGATCGGAAACCACCCCTACCACCACGCCGGCATGATCTACGTGCAAGAACCCGGTGCTATGGCTCCCGCGGAATGTATCTATGTGAATCCCGATTGGCGGGTTCTGGATCTTTGTGCTGCCCCCGGGGGAAAAAGCAGCCAATTGAGAAATAAATTGGGGGAAACAGGGGTTTTGGTTTCCAATGAAATCATTTCTTCCCGGTGCAAAATTTTAACGGGGAATGTGGAACGGTTGGGGCTTCCCAATACGGTCACTACCTGTATGGATTCCGAAAAAATAGCAAAGGTTTTTCCCGACACTTTTGACTTGATCATGGTGGACGCTCCCTGCTCCGGGGAAGGTATGTTCCGAAAGGAAGAAATTGCCCTTTCCGAATGGAGCCTTCAAAACGTTGAAAAATGTGCCGTGCGGCAAACCGAAATTTTGGAAAATGCCGTAAGATGCCTGAAAAACGGTGGTTATATCATCTACGCCACCTGTACTTTTTCCCTGGAAGAAAACGAAAAAGTGGTGGATTTGTTTCTGCAGAATCACCCGGATTTTGAATTGATTCCCGTCAAAGAATCGGTAAAAAATCACACGGAAGACGGAATCTTTTTTGATGGTTGTCGCTGTGAAAACATTCGCTTTGCCCGACGGTTTTATCCCCACAGATCCAGAGGGGAGGGGCAGTTTATGGCGGTGTTGCACCATACGAAAGACACCGAACAATTTCCCCGAAAACCCCTTGCAAAACCGCAAAAAATCGACGACGTTGTCCTTCGCTTTTTGGAAGATACTCTTGTAGAATATCAACGGGAATACGTACGGCTTTATAACGGAAAACCTGTTTATTTTACTCCTGATTTTGAGGTCCAAGACGGGACTGCCTTTTCTTGCGGAATTACCATTGGCGAAGTTCGGAAAAATTATCTTCAGCCTCACCATCAATTTTTTATGGGAATGGGGCGTTTGTTCAAACGGAAAATTGAACTTCCCCCGGACGGCGAATGGATCCAAAAATACCTTCACGGGGAATCCATTCCTTGCGATTGTCCCAACGGTTGGGCTGTCGTTACTGTCAACGGCTGTTCGTTGGGAGGTGCAAAAGTCGTCGACGGCGTTGCTAAAAATCACTATCCAAAAGGGTTGAGAGTTTTTTGATTTTTGTAATGAGTTCGGAAACATTTTAACAAAAAATGATCGAGCAGTTTTTTGGAGAGTTAAAATGTATTTGGAAGATTTTGTAATTGGAACCGAAATTGCAATTCCTCCGGTTGTCGCCAGTCGGGAGGAAATGATGGATTTTGCTGAAAAATACGATCCGTTTTTGGTTCATACCGATGAAGAATACGCAAAAAACACCCGGTTTGGCGGTCTGATAGCCCCCGGCTTGTTCTCTTTTTTGTTGGTTTGGAAACCTTTTGTTGATCTTAATGTTTTCGGGGATGAATTTATTGCAGGAAAATCAACAAAAGTAGAATGGCATAGACCGGTCTTCCCGGAAGATGTTTTGACCGGAATGGTTCGGATTGTTGATGTTACGCGACGCAATCCGTATAACGGCGTGGTAACCTTGGAAATGGAGGTTCGCAATCAAAATGGGGAGGTTGTTTTGACCGACCGTACGGAAACGGTGGTTCAATGTCGCCACCGAGAAGACAAAGAAAAACTTAAATAATGTAAAACAGGGGAGACGCTTCGATCTCTCCGTTTTTTTGTCATTTTTTTGTCATTTTCGTGAGAATTCTTCTACTATTTTTCAATCTTTTTTCGACCAATTTTCGCTCAGAAACCCCTCTTTTTTCCTTGTTTTATTCCCCGTTTCGGAAAGTGATCCGAAAAAACGTTGAAAACAACACCCATTTCCGTTCTTTTTGTCTCTTCTCCCTAAATTATCTCTCCTCGTCTTTTTTGTCATTTCCCGTAAGTTTTCTACCTCACTATTGACTTTAAAAGAGAAAATTGTTATAATAATAATAAAATATAGTATATCTTTGTCTTTCGGGGAGGTTTTGAACGGTGTCTTTAAAAAAAGCTTACTTAATCAGCTGTTCCGATCATTACGGACATCGTCTGAATGTGATGGATGAATATCTTTGTTCTTGCGGATATGAGACGACTTATATCACCTCGGACTTCGATCATACGTCCAAGCAGTCTTTTACTTGTTCCGTCCCCCAATGCGTTCAAATTCACGCTCGTCCTTACCGAAAGAATCTTTCGGTGGATCGGATTTTGTCTCACCGGAATTTCGCACGGGACGTGTTTCGATTTTTGGAAGATCTTCCGGAAGAACCGGACGTTATCGTCGCGTTAATACCCCCTAATTTTCTTTCTCACTATGCTGCGAAATACAAGAAGAAGCATCCGAACGTAAAACTGATTCTCGATATTTTCGATTTGTGGCCCGAAACCTTTCCTTTTGGGAAATTAAAGAAACTGCTCACTCCGGTTTTCCGCGTTTGGTCTTGGATCCGAGATCACAGTCTGCCGGCTGCGGATTTTGTGATTACGGAATGCGAAATGTTTCGGCAGAGATTAAATCTTTTCGGGGACAAGTCCGCTACGGTATACCTTTGTGCCGAACCTCTCTCTTTGCCCCCTGTTTCCGCGGTGTTGCGGGAAGACGCATTAGACTTGTGTTATTTGGGAGCCATAAATAACATTATCGGTATTGATGACATCTGTGATTTGATTCGCAGAGTAGTGGCAGAAAAACCGGTAACGCTCCATATTATAGGCAAAGGTGAACGGGAGCAGGAATTTATCGATTCCGCAAAAGCCGCCGGAGCAGAAGTGATTTTTTACGGCCCCATTTATGACGACGCCAAGAAACAAGAAATCATCAATCGTTGTCACTTTGGTCTTAACATTATGAAATCCTCCGTTTGCGTAGGGTTGACTATGAAGTCCGTAGACTATTTCCGCTTCGGACTCCCCATCATAAACAGCATTCCTGCAGATACGCAGAATTTGATCTCCCAGTATCGTGCGGGGGTTCAAAACAGACCGGGATGTGAAGATTTTCTCATAAATGCCAACAGAGAAGTTTTTCTCGCTGCTCGAGTTAATGTAGGTCTCTTGTTTAAAGATTATTTTGATCGCCAGGTGGTTTTAGCTCGTCTAAAACAACTGTTGGACGATTTTTTGCGGTAACGCAGTTTTCAAGCAAGAAAGGATTATTATTGTATGAACAAAAAAAAGAACTTTTGGGAGAGTAAAATCTTTCAGCTTTTTATTTGGCTCATCCCCATTCTGTTTCTTTTTGATGATATCATGGGAACAAACGGTTATCAATTTACGATTTTTGGGAAAGGCATTCGTATCGTGTTGTTTGCCCTTTCTTTTGCCTTGTTGATGGGGTATTCTATTCTCGTGATGGTGTTGGAAAATATCTCCTTGTTCTCACGGAAAAACAGAAGTCTTTTTCAATACATAAAGCCGATTGATATTCTCGTTACGATCTTCCTTGTGGGGAATTTTATTTGGGCAACCGTCATTCCGTTGTTAGTTCGGGGTGATACTGTTTTTGCATTAAAAGATTTTAGCACTATTTTGGTCTTAATGCTATATTTCCCCGCGGCTTTTTTAATTCGTACCGGAAGACTGAAAGTTTCAATTTTGGAAACCTTGGCTTATGGGTTTTCTTTTATTCTTGCGGTATGGCATTGTGTTATGTTTGTGGGAGAAACCGTTTTTCCGGGGTTCTATCCTGCTTATTATGATTTTATTCAATGGCTTTCCGGCGGAACAGCCGTGATAACAGACGTAATTTACGGGTATGGACTTGTTCGGGTTATTCAGACCACGTCGTTATTTTTGTTGCCGGGGATCTTTTTTGCGATTCGATCTGTTGTACGGGGGAAATTCGTACATCTTGTTTCCGTTTTTGTATTCCTGTTTGCAATCTGTACTACTTTTACAAAATCCATTTGGTTTGGCTTTGCGGCGGGACTGGCGGTGTCTTTGTTCGGAGTGTTCCTCTTCTGCAAAGATAAGAAAGTAAGAATCCGTTGTATTGTTGTTTTCCTGTTTATAGCAGTTTCTATTGTTTTGCTCAACTTTGCAGTATTCGAGAATAAAATTTACACACGAGCGATGCATTCGGTTCAAAAGCCCTCTCATTCCTCTACGTCTACTGAGTTTCCGTCTACGGACGATATTACGGTTGATACCGACACCGACTCGGATGTCATTTTCGATGATTTTGTCAAAGATTCTCAGGGAACACAGGAGGCAAACGCACTTCGCGACCTTCAAACGAAAGCATTGCTTAACAAGTGGAATCAAAGCAAATTGCTTGGTTTTGGATATGGAGGTTATGCGGAAGATTGCATCCGTCAAGGGGATTATCCGTTTATGTATGAAACCTTGTTGCCGGCATTATTGATGAAGCTCGGTGTTGTAGGGCTTCTTTTGTGGATCATCTTTATTTTGGGAACGACTGTTTGTGCCTGCCGTCTGTTTTGGGAAAGGGAACGGAGCAGCCTGTTTTTGTGGCTTGGGATAGCACTTTCTTTCGGAATGGCAGTTCAGACAAACCCTTTCCTTTTCACCTTCCCGGGATTTTCCGTTTTGCTGCTCCTGCTCCTCGCTTTTCAAGAGAAGCGTGTAGAACGGGGTGAAGATAAATGACTGCGATATTGATGTCGACTTATAACGGTCAGTCGTATTTGAAAGAGCAGTTGGACAGCATCTTAAACCAAACTTTTTCGGATTTCGTTCTGTATATCCGAGATGACGGATCAAAGGATCAAACCGTTTCGCTGATTCGTTCTTATGACGATCCTCGGATTCGGCTGATTGAGGGCGAGAACGTTGGTCCGGCAAAGAGTTTCTTTTCGTTGCTGCATGCAGCACAGGATGCAGATTATATCTTTTTTAGCGATCAAGACGATGTCTGGTTCCCAAACAAACTTGAACGTTTGTTGTCTGAGATTCGGAAATATGATCATATTCCTGCGATGGTTTTTTCCGATTTTTCAATGATCGACAATGCGGGAGGCGTAATTGCGGAGTCTTATGCAAAGAAAGCTTCTTTGCAGGTAAGCCCCGGAGATAACACTCTTGCAAAAGTATTGGCACATCCCTACGTTTTTGGTTGTGCGTCTGTAATTAACAAGAATCTTTCCCGTTTGGTCGCAAATCCCCCCGAGGGGATTGAAATGCACGATTGTTGGATTTGTCAATGTGCCGCAGCTACGGGGAAATTAATCTATCTCCCGGAACAGACGATAGGGCATCGATTTCACAACAGTAATGCTACCGGAAGAATGGGACAAGATACTTTAGTATCTCGGCTGAAACGTTTTTCCACAGGATTCAAGGCACAGGTCGAAAATACAGAGTTGCGGTTGAGACAGGTTTCACTTCTTTTATCCCATAACAAAGAACGGTTGCTTCCAGAAGCGGAGAAGTTGTTGATCGAATTGCATCGGTCTTTCCGAAAGAACCGAGTTTCTGTTGTTTATGCTCTTCATAAAAATGGAGTGACTCGTCAAAGATGGTTCAATACGCTGTTTTTCTATATTACAGTCTTATGGACAAAAGGAGATTTTGAATGAAGCAAGTAAAGCCAATTGCCATCTATTTCCCTCAATTTCATGCAATCCCAGAAAATGATAAGTGGTGGGGGAAAGGTTTTACGGATTGGACAAAGGTAAAAGAAGGTTATCCTTTGTTTGAAGGTCATCATCAGCCCAGAGTTCCTGCAGACGGGTATTATGACCTAACCGAAAAAAGTGTAATCGAACACCAAATTGCCATGGCAAAGAAGTATGGGATTTACGGATTTGCCATTTACCATTACTGGTTTGACG
This sequence comes from Eubacteriales bacterium, assembly GCA_045652445.1. Classification (GTDB taxonomy): domain Bacteria; phylum Bacillota; class Clostridia; order Oscillospirales; family UBA644; genus RGIG995. The sequence continues at coordinate 7,138 of JAZRUJ010000024.1, forward strand.
GAAAACAACTTTTGGAAACTCCCAAGGAAATTATTCTCAACAACAAGGATTTGGATATTCCGTTTTGTTTAACGTGGGCAAATGAAACTTGGGCAAGAAGATGGGAAGGGAAGGATAGTGAAATTCTTCAGGAACAGACCTATACTCCCACCCATGAAAAATGGAAAGAGCATTTTGACTATGTAAAACAATACTTGACCGATCCCAGAGCCATTCGGATCGACGGAAAACCGGTCTTTCAGATTTACCGTCCCCACTTGGTTGTTCGCGTCGGGGAAATGTTGCAATATTGGCGTGAATTGGCAAGAGAAGAAGGAATTGGCGAATTGTATTTCATGGCGGTCAAATCCTTTGATTTCCCTGACAATTCTATTTTGGATGCGTTTGATGGGGTTCTTTTGTTCCAACCTCACGAAGCGGTAAATTCCAAAGAGTATAAAGGAAAACGAGTCGTTCTGGAAAATATTTTAAGACATCTTCCGGAACAATGGGTGGAAAGCTTGCGTTCCGTGAGAAGTAAGGTTCGGACGAAATACGTGCTGCACCCCTACAAAAAAGTGTTTGACGTAGTTCTGAAAAGAAATTTTAAGTATAAGGATAAGGACACCTATAACATGGCGTTCTTAGAATGGGACAATACTGCCCGTTATAAGGAGAAAGCAACCGTATATCACGGATGCACTCCAAGGGTATTTGAAGAATGCTTTACCCGTCTTTTGGAACGGGAAGAACAACAACATAGCCCCGAGAAGCAGTTTGTTTACATCAATGCTTGGAATGAATGGGCTGAGGGAACGTATTTGGAACCGGACACCGATCACGGTTTTGCATATCTTGAAGCTGTTCAACGTTGTCTGAAAAACGAATGTCAATAATTCTTTAGGAGGTTTTTATGAAAGGTATCATTCTCGCCGGAGGATCCGGCACGCGGTTGTACCCTTTGACGAAGGTTACGTCGAAACAGTTGCTTCCCATCTACGATAAGCCGATGATCTATTATCCCATGTCGGTTTTGATGAATGCCGGGATCCGGGATATTCTGATTATTTCTACGCCTCAGGACACGCCCCGTTTTCAGGATCTTTTGGGAGACGGGAAACAATTTGGCGTGAACCTTTCTTATGCGGTTCAGCCTTCTCCCGACGGACTTGCCCAGGCGTTTATTATCGGTGCGGATTTCATTGGCTCCGATCCCGTTGCTATGGTTTTGGGGGATAATATTTTCGCCGGTCACGGGCTGAAAAAGAGACTTCGTGCCGCTGTGGATAACGCAGTCTCCGGAAAAGGAGCTACCGTTTTCGGCTATTACGTGGACGACCCTGAACGGTTCGGTATCGTGGAATTTGATGCCAACGGACGGGCAATCTCCATCGAAGAAAAACCTGCAAAGCCCAAGAGCAATTATTGCGTTACCGGTTTGTATTTCTATGATAATCGGGTCGTGGAATATGCTAAGAACCTGAAACCCTCTCCCCGCGGAGAATTGGAAATTACCGACCTGAACCGCATTTATTTGGAACAGGGCGATCTGAACGTGGAATTGCTGGGACAGGGCTTCACTTGGCTGGATACCGGAACCCACGAAAGCTTGGTGGAAGCCACGAATTTTGTTAAGACTGTGGAAACCCATCAGCACCGTAAGGTTGCTTGTTTGGAAGAAATTGCCTATCTTAACGGCTGGATTTCGAAAGAAGACGTTTTGGAAGTTTACGAGGTGCTGAAAAAGAACCAATACGGACAGTATCTCAAAGACGTCCTGGACGGAAAATATATTGACGTACTTCACTAATTTTTGGAGGAAATAATTATGACTATTATTGTTACCGGCGGTGCCGGATTCATCGGTTCCAATTTCGTATTCCATATGTTGGGCAAATACCCCGATTACCGCATTATTTGCTTGGACAAGCTCACCTATGCGGGCAACCTTTCCACCCTGGCTCCCGTCATGGAGAATCCCAATTTCCGCTTCGTGAAAATGGACATCTGTGACAGAGAAGGCGTTTACGGTCTGTTTGAAGAAGAACACCCCGACATCGTTGTCAACTTCGCTGCAGAAAGCCATGTAGACCGTTCCATCGAAAATCCCGAAGTATTCCTGCAGACCAACATTCTGGGTACCCAAGTATTGATGGACGCTTGCCGGAAATACGGAATTACCCGTTATCATCAGGTTTCCACCGACGAAGTGTACGGAGATCTTCCCCTGGATCGCCCCGATCTGTTCTTCACCGAAGAAACTCCCATTCACACGTCGTCTCCCTATTCTTCTTCCAAGGCCGGTGCCGACCTGTTGGTTATGGCTTATCACCGCACCTTCGGGCTTCCTGTGACCATTTCCCGTTGTTCCAACAACTACGGTCCTTACCATTTCCCCGAAAAGTTGATTCCTTTGATGATCGCTAACGCTTTGGCAGACAAGCCTCTGCCCGTATACGGGGAAGGGCTGAACGTCCGTGACTGGCTGTACGTGGAAGATCACTGTAAAGCTATCGATCTGATCATTCACAAGGGCCGCGTTGGAGAAGTTTATAACATCGGCGGTCATAACGAAATGAAGAATATCGACATCGTTAAGATCATTTGCAAGGCTCTTGGCAAGCCCGAAAGCCTTATCACCTACGTTACGGACCGCAAAGGACACGATATGCGTTATGCCATCGATCCCACCAAGATTCATAGCGAATTGGGCTGGTTGCCGGAAACCAAGTTTGTAGACGGCATCCAGAAGACCATTCAATGGTATTTGGATAATCGGGAATGGTGGGAAACCATTATCTCCGGCGAATACCAGAATTACTACGAAAAAATGTACGGCAATCGCTGATTTTTAACGGTTGCCTTTCGACTTTGCCTACAATGGAGTTTTCCTTGTGGGCAGTCGTGCTGTTTTATTTGTATCAGATTTCTTAAATAAGGAGCATTGGCTATGAAAGTTTTTGTTACGGGCGTTTGCGGACAATTAGGACACGACGTGATGCAGGAATTGCACCGCCGAGGACACGACTGTGTGGGCAGCGATATTCTCCCGGAATATGCCGGAACAGATTCTGTTGTAGCAAAGTTGCCCTACGTTTCTTTGGATATTACCCATGCTGACGCTGTGAAAACGGTGCTGACGCAAGTTTCTCCCGATGCCGTAGTTCACTGTGCCGCTTGGACGGCGGTTGATGCCGCGGAAGACGAGGAAAACCAAGAAAAAGTTTACGCCATCAACGTGGACGGAACGAAAAATATTGCTCAAGTTTGTAAGGACATTCAGGCAAAAATGGTGTACATTAGTACCGACTACGTCTTTAACGGACAAGGTGCGGACCCTTGGACACCCGACTGCAAGGATTACGCCCCCTTGAGTGTCTATGGAAAATCCAAACTGGAAGGGGAACTTGCCGTTTCCGGGATCTTGGATCGGTATTTCATTGTCCGTATTGCCTGGGTGTTTGGATTGAACGGCAAAAACTTTATTAAGACTATGCTCAATGTGGGTAAAAAATATGATACCGTTCGGGTCGTCAGCGATCAGATCGGTACGCCCACCTATACTTTGGATCTGTCTCGGCTTTTGGTGGATATGGTAGAATCGGAACAATACGGTTATTACCATGCCACCAACGAAGGCGGGTACATTTCCTGGTACGATTTTACCTGCGAAATTTTCCGTCAGGCGGGGTATACCACCAACGTGGTTCCCGTCACGACAGAAGAATACGGGTTATCCAAAGCGGCCCGTCCGTATAACAGCCGACTGGATAAATCCAAATTGAAGGAAGCAGGATTTCAACCGCTTCCCACTTGGCAAGATGCTTTGAGCCGCTATTTGAACGAAATTAAGGAGTAACAACATGGGACAGATTACCGTAGAAAAAAACGTAGGCGGAATTGAAGGACTTTGCGTCATTCAGCCCGCTGTTCACGGGGATAACCGAGGCTATTTTATGGAAACCTACAGCCAAAGAGATATGGCGGAAGCCGGGCTGGATATTCCTTTTGTGCAGGACAATCAGTCCATGTCCGTTAAGGGGGTTCTCCGCGGGCTTCATTTCCAAAAGCAATATCCCCAAACCAAACTGGTTCGTGCCATTAAGGGGAGTGTTTTTGACGTCGCCGTAGATCTTCGTGCCGGTTCTGCTACCTACGGAAAGTGGTATGGCGTTCTTTTGACGGAAGAAAACAAAAAACAGTTTTTGATTCCCAAGGGCTTTGCCCATGGATTTTTGGTTCTGACCGATACGGCAGAATTTTGCTACAAATGTGACGACTTCTACCACGCCAACGACGAGGGCGGTCTTGCCTGGAACGATCCTTCCATCGGCATCGAATGGCCTGAATTGGTGGGCGAATATAAGGGATCTGCCTCCGCAGAGGGTTACACCCTCTCCGACGGTACGCCCCTCAACCTCAGCGAAAAAGACCAGAAATGGCTGTGTTTGAAAGATACCTTTCAGTTTTAAGGAGCAGACGGTATGAAATTGTCCGTGGCTTTATGCACCTATAACGGAGCTGCGTATATTCAAGAACAGCTGGAAAGCATTTTTCAGCAAACGGTGCCGGTGGATGAAATCATTCTTTGCGATGACGGATCCAAAGACGATACGGTCAAAATTGCCCAATCTCTTTTGGAAGCAAGTGGAATTTCTTTCCGGATTATTGTAAATGAACAATCTCTGGGCGTTGCAGAAAATTTCCTTTGTGCTTTGAAAAATACCACCGGTGATTATGTCTTTACTTGTGATCAAGACGACGTTTGGATGAAAAACAAGGTAGCGATGTTTGTTAGTGAAATCGAAAAAACCCATCGCATGCTTTATTTCAGCGATGGGCTTTTGGTGGACGGGAAAGGACAGTCTTTGAACGTAAGGCTATGGGACGTTTATAGGGTTCCTTATCGGGATTCTCACGAAGAGCTTTACATGAACGAGCTGGTCCGCATGGGAATCGTTACCGGGGCCGCGATGTGTGTTTCCCGGGAATTAATCGATGTTGTCGATGAAATACCCACCCCCTTTCTGCATGATGAATGGTTTTCTGTTATTGCGACGGTAAAAGGTTCCGTTCGTGCCATAAATCACGTTACGTTCCATTACCGGCAGCATGGAAAAAATGTGGTTGGTGCAGAAAAGCAAAGCTTTTCCCTTCGGGCGAAGCGTTGGTTAAGCAACTTTAAGGAAGTTGAAAAGATACGTACCAGAAATTACAAAAGAGCCCAGGAGATTGCAAACGTATCCCTTCATACGAAGCATGCCCCTGTTGCGGAACGATGCCGCCTTTTTTGGCAGGATATGGAGACTTCCTCCCACCAAGGAAAATGGAAGAGTTTTTGCAGTTACTGTAAAAACTTGTTTGCAGGGAATTATTCAAGATTTTATACCGGATTCCGTGGGTTTCTTCGGGATGTATTGGTCTTATTTTTGTAATAAAAAAGAAAATACGGTGTAATGATATGAAAATTGGAATCGTTGTCGTTATTTATAATAGTTGGTGCGGAGATTCTCAAACCTGTAAAGCGTTTCAGAACAGTACCGTAAAGCCCGATTGTATCCTTATTGTGGATAATAGTACCCGGGACTATGGAAATAAAGAATATTGTGATAAACAAGGTTGGCTTTATTGTTCCATGGAAGGGAATAAGGGCTTGACGCAAGCGTATAACCGGGCGTTGGAACTTTGCAAAGATCAGGTCGACATGGTGGTTTTAGCGGACGATGATACCCACTTCCCATCCCATTACTTAAACACTTTGCTTGAATATGAAGAAAAATTTCCTCAAGCAAGCGTATTTCTTCCTGTGGTAAAGACCGGAGAGGCTTTTCTTTCCCCCTCCGTTTTTCAGAATAATAAAGTATTACAAATTTTTTCTTTGGACGAGTTGTGCGGGAAGGAAATTACGGGCATTAATTCCGGTATGGCAGTCCGATCTTCCGTCTATGAAAAGTATCGCTATGACGAACAGCTTTTTTTGGATTATGTGGACCATGACTTTATGTATTGGTGCCGAGAGCATGGAATTCAGTTCTGTGTCATGGATCGGATTTTAATTGAACAGGAGTTTTTCGGCGTATCCCAAACCAGTGCCAAGTCCAGACATTTCAGGGCTCGGATTTATAGCAAGGATTACTGGCGTTTTTGTTCCAAGTGGGGAAGAAATCCCTTTTTGATTCTGATGGATTTAGCGTGGTATTGGACGATTGTCGAGTATATGTGTATGAAAACTTGGATCAAAGGTTTGCAACGTGGAAGAAAGAAAAAGGATAAGGTATGATTCGAAAAATTAAAAAACTGTTTCGGGGAATGGTATTGTTGTTTCAGCAAATGAAAAAAGATATGATTCAACAGTTACTTGCTGATTCTTGGCGGAAACAGAATCCTCACAATTTAACGGTGTTGGAATCCCCCCGGGATAATATGGATTGTATTCATGTGGGAAAGGGAAGTTACGGTCCCATTTCTGCTATCATAGCATCTCCTGCAAGCCACTTGTATATCGGAAACTACTGTTCCATTGCTTCGAATGTATCGTTTGTGGTTTCTGCCGATCATCCCATTGACCATATTTCCACCTACCCCTTTAAAGCACTTTCTCTTCAGAGATATACCCCCGAAGCCATTTCAAAAGGTGATATCGTGGTTGATGACGATGTTTGGATCGGGTACGGTGCGACGGTTTTGTCTGGAGTTCATATCGGGCAAGGGGCGATCGTTGCTTCCGGAGCTGTTGTCACCAAAGACGTGGAACCGTATGCGATTGTGGGCGGTGTCCCCGCCAAAACCATTCGTTACCGTTTTTCCGAAGAACTTCGGGAGGCTCTCTTACAGGTGGATTATTCCAAATTGGACGAAGATTTCATTCGAAACAATGTGGATAAACTGTACGAGCCCGTAGTGTCGGAAGATCAGTTATCCTGGCTTCCGAAAAAGCAATAAAGTTCAGAAGATGCAATTTGAACAGCATTGGAGAAGAAAATGAAAAATTTGTTGATGGTCGTAACTCATAAAAAATGTGATATACCAACCTTTTCTCCCTATCGTCCCGTCATTGTTGGCAAGGGTGATTTCGAATTGGAACACGCTTTGCGAGACAATGAGGGAGAAAATATTGCGGAGAAAAATCCGTATTACTGTGAATTGACTGCCCTGTACTGGGTCTGGAAAAATCAGGTTGAGAATTACGATAACATCGGGTTGTGTCACTATCGCAGAATGTTTACCCGAAGAGGCTTTTCCAATGAAACAAAATATCTTTTGACCGATAAAGAAATTGAGAAAAATCTTTGTCGCTACGATGCGATTCTTCCCCGTCCCTTTGTTTGGCCGGTTTGTGTGGAGCAAATGTATCTTATGGGGGCTGGAAAACAAAAGGATTTGGATTTGACAAGAGAAGCTGTTGAGGAATTGTTTCCGGAATACAGTCCGGCTTTGGAATCTGTATTGAGGGGAAAACAGGGAAGTTATTGCAATATGTTTGTTCTTCCTCAAAAACATTTCAACGATTACTGTCAATGGCTCTTTCAAATTCTGCAGTACGTGGAAGACCGTTGCGATATGACCGGCTATACAGTTCAGGAACAGCGGGTCTTCGGTTATTTATCAGAAATTCTGCTGAACGTATGGGTTCGTTATAATAAGTTAAAAGTAAAATATTATCCCATTGCATACCTGGAGTTATCTTTACAAGAACACAAGAAAAAGTTTTTTGCAGATTTCGTGAACGGATTGCGTATACGAGTTCATAATTTAATCAAAGGTTAATGGAGAAGAGGACTATGTCTGTAAAACAATGGTTAAAAACCGGAAAATTAACCCGCGGATTGTATTTAAAATATCGGGAAATGAAAGAGGAAAAACAATTTCAAAATCAATTTGGGTACACGGGAATTTTTCGGAACCGTTCTAAAAATTCGGACAAACTGTGCATCGTATTGGCAGGGTATAAAGAATTTTCCTATGAAGCGGTTTTCGGGAGACTGAAAAAATACGCTCCCGCAGACCTGGATATTTGCATCGTTAGTTCCGGTAAATATTCCGATATTTTAGAGCAGATGTGTAAAGAAAACGGCTGGTCTTATTTGAGTACAAAGGAAAACAACGTTTCGTTGGTGCAGAACGTTGCGATTCATCTGCATCCTAACGCTAACTATATCTACAAATTAGACGAAGATATCTTTATTACCGAGGGTTATTTCCAAAACCTGCTCCGGGCATATGAACATGCGAAAACCGGTGACTATGTTCCCGGTGTGATAGCTCCCTTGCTTCCCATTAACGGATATGCCCATTTCCGTATTCTTGATAAATTGAATTTGAAGAATATTTACGAAGAAAAATTTGAAACGCCCAAGTATATGGCGGGGGGACATCGGCAGGTTGAAAATAATCCCGAAGTTGCAAAATTCTTTTGGGGCGAAGGTGGATACGTTCCATCCATTGATGAATTAAATGCTCGGTTTTCTTCTGAATCTTTGGAAGAAAGAGCGTGTCCGATTCGATTTAGTATTGGTGCAATCTTGTTTGAGCGAAAGTTTTGGCAGGACATGGGATATTATCATGTCAACCGAAACTTTACCAGCCTGGGAATGGATGAGGAACAGGTCTGTACGTTTTGTGTATCTGTATCCCGTCCCATGATGGTCAGCGAAAACGTGGTTGCCGGGCATCTTTCTTTCGGCGGACAAAACAAAGATATGAAAGAATATTACGAACAGCATAAGGAACGGTTTTTATAAAATTCGTTTTACGTTGTGCAAACAGAGGAATTTCATGAGTCAAAAGGTTCATTCGGTTCGATACAATTTCATAATGAATTTTTTGTTAACGGCAACGAATTTTATCTTTCCGTTAATTACGTTCCCGTACGTTTCTCGGATTTTACAGGCGGAAGGCACGGGGACGGTTTCTTTCGTTGTTTCTGTTGTAAATTATTTTATTATGGTTGCATCTCTTGGGATTCCTGTGTATGGTGTTCGTGCCTGTGCAAAGGTACGGGACAACAAAGAAGAACTTACCAAAGTTGCCCATGAGATTTTTGTCATTAATACCGTGACGACGGTTTTGAGCCTCGCCGCATTTTCCTTGTCCGTCCTGCTGGTTCCCCAATTCCGGGAAGAAAAGCTTCTTTTTTATATCAACGGCATCAGCATTCTTCTTAATCTTGTGGGTGTAAACTGGCTGTATCAGGCATTGGAACAATATGATTATATTACCATTCGCTCCATTGCCGTAAAGGTTATTTCCGTTATTTTAATGTTCCTGTTTGTTCATCAGCAATCGGATTATATTATTTACGGTTCCATCAGCGTTTTTGCTGCCGCTGGTTCTAATATCCTGAACTTTATCCGGGCAAGACGTTACGTTTCCTTCTGCAAACGGTCGGGATATCAATTCCGCCGGCATTTGAAACCCATCTTTACGTTATTTGCCCAAACCATGGTTATTTCGATTTATACGAATCTGGATACGGTCATGCTTGGCTTTATGAAAGATTCCGACGCGGTTGGGTTGTATACAACCGCCGTGAAAGTGAAATCGATCTTATTGAGTTTGGTATCGTCTCTCGGCTCTGTTTTGCTTCCCAGAGTATCGAACATCCTCAAAAAAGGAGATATGCAACAATTCAACGAATTGGCAAAAAAAGGGCTTAACGTAACTTCTCTAATGGCGATCCCCTTGAGTATTTATTTTTGTATCTATGCCAAGGAAAGCATTCTTTTGTTGGCAGGGGAAGGGTTCTTGGGTGCGATTTTGGCGATGCAGGTGATTACCTTTGCCGTCATTCCCAACGGCCTTACGGCGATTTTAGGGATTCAGATTCTCACGTCTTTGGAAAAGGAACGGCTGGTTCTGTATTCCGTTATTGTGGGTGCCGTATCGGACTTCCTGCTGAATTTGGTCTTTATTCCTATGTACGGTGCTACCGGTGCTGCCCTGGCAACAACGATTGCAGAGTTTTTAGTCCTGTTTATTCAAATTTATTATACGAGAGATCTGTTGCGGTCGATCTGGAAAAATTTGCGGCTTTTGCTCTACTGTTTTGCGACGGCTTGCGGCGGAGTTGTCAGCGTGTTGTGTCTGTGGCTTCTTCCCATTCAAAATGTATTTCTTATCCTTTGTGTTTCTGCGGTTCTCTTCTTCGGCGTCTACGCATTGATTTTGATTGTTTTCCGAGAACCCTTATTCATGCCGTATCTTTTGAAAATTAAGAATATATTCCGTCGCGTATTTCATCGGAAAGGAGAAAATAGATGAGCAAGTATGATTATCTTGTGGTGGGTGCCGGCCTGTACGGTGCTGTGTTTGCACAGCAGGCCCGCTCGAAAGGGAAGACCGTTTTGGTCATTGATAAACGGGATCATATAGCAGGGAACGTGTATACCGAAGAGACCGAGGGAATTAACGTCCACGTTTACGGTGCTCATATCTTCCATACCAACAACAAAAAAGTATGGGAATATGTAAATCGTTTTGCGGAATTTAACCGGTTTACCAACGCACCCGTGGCGAATTATCACGGGGAGTTGTACAGTCTTCCTTTCAACATGTACACCTTCAATAAAATGTGGGGCGTTGTAACTCCTCAACAGGCTGCGGAGAAGATTGAACAGCAACGCCAAGCCGCCGGAATTACGGAACCCAAAAATTTGGAAGAACAAGCCATTTCCTTGGTCGGCACGGACATCTATGAAAAATTGGTAAAAGGATATACGGAAAAACAGTGGGGAAGACCCTGTACGGAACTTCCGTCTTTTATCATCAAACGTCTCCCCGTCCGTCTGACGTTTGATAACAACTATTTCAACGCCTTATATCAAGGCATTCCTATGGGTGGGTATACCAAGATGGTTGCCAATATGCTGGAGGGAATCGAAGTCCGTTTGGGGGAAGATTATCTGGAACAGAAATCCGAATGGGACTCCCTTGCGGATAAGGTGATTTATACCGGTCCCATCGACGCGTATTTTAATTATCAGCTGGGTGCTTTGGAATACCGTTCGGTTCGGTTTGAAACGGAAGTTTTGGATATCCCCAATTTCCAAGGAAACGCCGCCGTCAACTATACCGACCGGGAAACCCCTTGGACGCGGATCATTGAGCATAAATGGTTTGAATTTGGAACCCAACCCAAAACCGTTATCAGTAGAGAGTATAGTTCCGAGTGGAACGTAGGAGACGAACCCTACTATCCCGTCAATGATGCAAAGAACGGAGCCTTATACGAAGAATACAAAGCCCTGGCTCAAAAGGAAGAAAATGTAATCTTCGGCGGAAGACTGGGCGAGTATAAGTATTACGACATGAACGCGGTCATCTTGTCTGCTCTCGATTTGTGTGATCGGGAACTGTAAAAGAAATGGATTTTTTTCGGGAAATAATATAAGTATAGGAAGTGTTTTCTATGGCTATAAACAAGTATAAAAACAAGGAATTGTATAAACGGCTTCTGCGGTACGTTTTTTCTGTGCTGCTGGTGGTTGCCCAAACGGTTTGTTTTGGCTACGTGTGGCTGACCCGGTATAATCCAAACATCGTCTCCTCCTTCTCCGGACGGGGAAATTGGTTGGTTTACGCCGTTTACGCCATCTTGTTTGTCGTATTCCTGGTCTGTTTCGACGGGCTGAAATACGGGCATTATCGCCGGTTTAACCTGTTGTTGGGGCAAGGGTTGGCAACCTTAGGAACGATATTTATTATGTATCTGCAAGTATCGCTTCTCTCCATGCGGTTTGTAACACCGGTTCCTCTTTTGGTTGTGCTGTTTGCAAACCTTGCTCTTTGTGTTATTTTGACTTTTGCGGGACATTTTGTGATCCACACGCTGTTTCCTGCCAAAAAACTGTTGGTTATCTGTGACAGTTATCCTCCCGATCATTTCTTACAGAAAATGTCCGGTCGCCGGGATAAGTACAAGGTGTCGGAAGTAATCAACGTTTCAGAAGGGCTGGACGTGATCGAACCCAAAATCAAGGAAGCGGAAAGCGTACTTGTTTATGACGTTCACTCCGAAATGCGAAACAAACTGCTGAAACTGTGTTTTGAGCATGATATTCGTGCTTATTCTACTACCAAGGTATCCGACATTTTGATCCGTGGTGCAGAACGAATCCACATTTTCGACACGCCTCTTTTGTTGTACCGCAATATCGGTCTTACCATCGAGCAGCGGTTCTTTAAACGGTTTATTGATATCGCGGTATCTTTGCTGATGTTGATACTTACATCTCCCTTCCTGTTGATCTCCGCAATTGCTATTAAATTGTATGACGGCGGACCTGTTTTCTTCTTGCAGGATCGTTGCACGTTGAACGGGAAAGTGTTCAAAATTCATAAATTCCGCAGTATGATTGTTGATGCGGAAAAGGGTGGTATTTCGGTTCCCGCCGGGGAAAAAGACCCCCGGATCACTCCCGTAGGGCGTATTTTGCGGGCAACCCGTTTGGACGAGCTTCCTCAATTGATCGATATCTTGGTGGGGAATATGAGTCTGGTTGGTCCCCGTCCCGAACGGATCGAACACGTGGAAAAATATACCCAGGAGATTCCCGAATTTAAGTATCGCCTGAAAGTTCGCGGCGGTCTGACGGGCTATGCCCAACTGTACGGTAAGTATAACACTTCTGCATATGATAAACTGCAGTTGGATTTGATGTACATTCAGCATTATTCCTTGCTTCTTGACCTTCGTTTGATCCTTATGACCGTCAAAATCATGTTCATGAAAGAAAGCACCGAAGGTTTTACCGAAGAGCAACGGAAAGACGTTCAGGAAAAATCTAACGACTCGGAAACCAAATAAGTAGAACGATGCTGATGTTTCTACTCCTTTATGGGAGCATTGGTTTGTAAAATAAAAATCCGCATCTGAAAGATGCGGATTTTTTCTGTGAAAGGAGAAAATATGAAGAAAAGAATTTTCTTTCCGGTGTTGTTTACAGCCTTGTGTTGCTGTGGCGTTATGACTTTTGTGGACGGGATATGGCAGCCGGGATACGTAATTAAATCTGCCGTAAAATTAACCTTGTTTCTGCTTTTACCTTTCCTTTGTTCTCTTTGGAATCGGGAAATTGCGTTTCGTTCTCTTTTTAGAATTACAAAAAAGGGATTGTTTTTGGCGTTTGGGCTTGGAGTTGCCTTGTTTGCCGTGATTTTAGGCGGATATTTTCTGTTATCTCCCTATTTTGATTTTTCTCGAATTGCTTCGTCTTTGACCGCCTCTACCGGGGTGGATAAAAGCAATTTTCTCTTTGTTGCCCTGTACATATCGTTTTTGAATTCTTTTCTGGAAGAATTATTTTTCCGGGGGGTTGTGTTTGCCAATCTCAAAGCTTCGTCCCATCGGACGTTTGCCCACGTATTTAGTGCGTTGCTCTTTTCTTTATATCATACTGCGATGATGTTGGGCTGGTTTTCTCTGCCGTTATTTTTGCTGGTTTTGACCGGACTTGCGGCGGGGGGTATTCTGTTTAATCTTCTCAATGAAAAGGGCGGTACGATTTTCGTTTCATGGATCGTCCATATGTTTGCCAATTTCGCCATCAACGTCATCGGCTTTATCCTTTTGAAATAAATATAAAAATCCTCCCGAAATACGGGAGGATTTTTTGATTGTATGAAACTTATTCTTGCACGGTGCGGTCAGTTGCATTGAAGTTGATGGAATTTTTAATGTTGGGGGAACAGAAGTTAATGGCGGTCTTGCCCCGGTTGATTACAATGGGATCTCCCGTCGCCCCGTCGGTCAGGGTCAAATTTCCCTCCCGATCGGTTCTCGACCAGGTGATGGCGGTCACTTTTCCTTCGCTGATCAGATATCCGCTTCCGCTTCCGGTGGTGGTAATTTCCAGGTGTTTTGCCGTATCAATTACTTTGGTATTACAGAACAGAACGATAAGGTTTTTAAACGAAAGCTGTTGGTTATTGATGGCGTCGATATGTTTGTTCCCATTGTGTTGATACCGCAGATATTCTTTGGTTTCGGTGTTGTAAACGTAGTCTACCTTTTGATAACCGGTGATCGGCAGATATACGTGAAGGGCTTCTTCGGTACCAACCGACACAGGACTATCTTTTTCGGCAAAGGTAAAGGGGAGAGCGTATTCTTCCCGGAGGGTGGTGCGGTATTTGAGGTGTTCGATGTTTTTCACAATTCCCTCACCTGTTACCATCATGGTGTGTTCCAGGGCATAGGTCTTCAACCGTTCCTGATCCCGGTAATAGGCTCTGGTGGGATCTTTTTTGATTCCGTCCATGGTATCTAATTTTCGAGAAGCAATCTGGGAGTAAGCCGCATCGCTTCCGCCGTGGTGACAGTAGATGGCGTCAAACATCTGGGCAATATCCAGATAATAGGGGCGGGAAGAACGGACCGAACCGATGACCCCGGCAGATTGGTAGTCCGAGAAAATTCCCATCAAACGGGTAATTCCGCCTTCTACCTCACATTCCACCAAGATATCCGCCTTGCTGACACCGTCTTGGGGAAGGGCGGCCTTCATATTGTTGATCATCACTGCAACGGGACGATTTCCCGTATTGTTTACGCTGATCATCAGCCCCGTCAAAGGATTTTCATATTCCGTCGGAGTGACAGAGGGAATTTTGTCGTTGGTGCTTTGCGTTGCATTGGAAGACTCCGTATCCGTAGGGGTTTCTGTGGGTTTGTTTGCACAGGCAACCAGACCAAAAATCATCACCGAAAGAAGAAACAAGGACAAGGTCGTTTTTAAGAGTTTCATAGGGAAGTCCTCCTATAGTGAAATTTATAACTTTATTATAAAATATATTACGAATTTTGTCAACACCCAATTTTTATTGTTCAAAAAGGTTTAATAAACGGCGTGTAATTTATTACACGCCGTTTTGGTTAAGATTTTGTTATAGTTGCTTGTTCCAACTTTCGTTGGGATTTTTTTACAACAATCCTGTATGCTATCATTTCTGCGATTGCCGTTACAAGCCAAGAGACAGGGTAGACCAAGAACAGCATGGTCGCCCGGGTCTCCACGGGAGCGTCCAGGAAATACCGATAGCCGGTGTAAACCCAGCCGATTCGAATGCCGCAGACCCCAAGTACGGTGATGATCATGGGGGTAAAGGAGGTCCCCATTCCTCTCAAAACGCCGCTCATAACGTCCATCAATCCGATGGTAAAATAGGGAAGAACCACGTAGGTCATTCGGAGCAGTCCGTAATGCAAAGCTTCTTCCGAGTCGGAAATATAGACGCTTAACAAGTTTTCTCCGTTTAGGAACATTAAAGTACTTAAGAACGTTCCTAAAATCAAAGCACAACTGATGCAGATGTTGACGATCTTCCGAACGTTATCGTATTTTCTGGCTCCCACGTTCTGTCCCACAAAATTCAAGGCGGATTGATGGAAAGAGTTGACTGACGTATACAAAAATCCTTCCAAATTTGACGATGCAGCACTCCCGGACATAAAGACTGCACCAAAGGCGTTAATGGAAGATTGCAAAATAACGTTGGAAATAGAAAACATGGAACCTTGAATCCCAGAGGGAATCCCGATTCGAATGATTTTCCAGAGAGGTGCTTTATAAATTTTTAACTTCCGGAAATCCAGTTTGCAGGCATCGGTTCGGCGAGACAGGGTAATTAAGACCATCGCCGCTGCAAAAAATTGAGAAATCACCGTTGCCAATGCCACTCCTGCCACATCCAAATGGAACAAGGTTACAAAAATCGTATTCAGGACTACGTTAATGATTCCGGAAAGGGTCAAAAAAATCAAAGGACTTTTCGTATCTCCGGATGCCCTTAGAATTGCGGCACCGAAGTTAATGATCATCGGACCGAGAATGCCGCCGAAATAAATTTGCATATAAAGCGAAGCCAAGGGAAGTACGTCGTCTTCCGGAGTTCCCATCCATTGTAAAAAGGTTTTGGAAAAACAAACGCCAATCACCGTTAAAATAACACCGCTGATCAATGCGGTGGGGATTGCCGTATGAATAATGCGGTGAACTTCTTTCTCTTGTCCCGCCCCCAACGCTTGGGCGACGGTGACCCCGCAACCTACGGAAAGTCCCATAAACAGGTTTACGATCAAATTAGTCAAAGCCCCCGTGGTTCCTACAGCGGCAACCGAAATGCTTCCGCAGAATTGCCCCACGATAATTAGGTCTGCTGCATTAAATGCCAACTGCAAAATCCCGGTCAACATAATGGGCAGAGTATATAGAAGAATCTTTTTCAAAAAAGGTCCTTCGCAGAGGTTTATTCCGGATTTAGCCATTGTATCGCACCTTTCCTATCTTCGGAATTGCCCTCATTATACCCCTTTCATTCCGGAAAGTCAACCCCCGAAAATCCCTTTTGAAAAAAGGTTTGAAAAAAGTCACAATCTCCCGTTCTTTGGTCAAAAAGAACAAAATTATTACATTTCGAAACAAGAGTTGACAGAGGAGAAATCTTGGTGTATAATAAAAGAAAAAAAGTTGCAAATGCAACAGTTGTTCTTGCAACGGTTTTAATAGGAGGAGTTTTATGCCGGCTCTGATGTTTCTTCTCAATACGGTGAGCCGATGCAGTGCGTTGTATCACGGTGAACGGTTTGAATCCACCGATCTCAAGCCGCCCCATGCTCGCTGCATCTCGGTCTTGTGCCGAAATCCCGGGATCTCCCAGGAACAGCTGACCCAAAAATTATGCATTGATAAAAGCCTGGTTGCCCGTCAGTTGGCATACCTGGAAGAAAAAGGATACGTCACCCGTTCTCCCGGGGAGGACAAGCGGACCTTGTTGGTTTATCCCACGCCAAAGGCAGAACAGACCGTTCCCATGATCCGGGAAGTATTCCGGGATTGGAACGAATGGCTGATTGCCGAATTTACCCCAGAGGAGCAGGAACAATTTTCCGTGCTTTTGCAACGGGCAAGAGATCGGGCGATGACCTACGTCCGGGGAGAAGATGCTCCCCCCAGATCGAAAGGTGAGGGTAAGGTATGAAATTAATGGTTCGTTATCTTCGCCCCTATCTTTTGCAAATGTCTGCCGTTCTTTCGGTGAAATTTCTTGCCACCCTTGTAGAACTGTTTTTGCCCTATATTTTAAGTCACATTTTGGATAACGTGGTTCCGTTACAGCGGGCAGAACTAATCTTTTTATGGGGCGGTGTGATGATCCTCTGTGCCTTGAGTGCCTTTGGAATGAACGTGTTTGCCAACCAACGTGCCTCTGCCGTTGCCCGGGACGCCACCCGGGATATTCGCCACGATCTGTTTGAAAAAACCTTGTCTCTTTCTGCCCGTCAGGTGGATGAATTTACCGTTCCCAGTCTGGAATCCCGTATCACGTCCGACACCTACCATGTCAGCCGATTTATGGGAATCATGCAGCGTATGGGCGTGCGGGCCCCGATTCTGCTTTTCGGCGGTTTAATGCTGACTACTATTCTGGATGCCAAACTGACCCTGGTCATGTTGGCGGTATTGCCCTTTATTTTCGTTATCGTATTTTATATCGCCCGAAAAGGGGTTCCTCTTTACGGAAACGTGCAAACTCAGGTGGATTCCATGACCCGGGTGGTCCGGGAAGATGCCAAAGGGATTCGGGTTATCAAAGCTCTGTCTCGTGTGGAATCGGAAAAAGAGCGGTTTGACAACGTCAACGGAGATCTGGTCCGTGCGGAGAAAAAAGCGGGAATCACCATGGCAATCTCCAACCCGGCTATGAACCTGTTTTTAAATCTTGGTTTAACTGCGGTTATTTTCGTAGGGGCGTTGCTGATTTCCAGGGGCGGAGATACCCAACCCGGGGTCATTATCGCGTTTACGCAATATTTTACCTTGATTGCCATGGCTCTCATGTCTATTTCTCGGATTTTCGTTATGTTTACCAAGGCAACCGCTTCCGCCAATCGGATTGATGAAGTTTTGCATTGTAAAGACGATATGCCCGTGGCATCCGAAGATCTGTACCCCCCCAGGGAATACAACGACGAGACCTATCTTCAATTCGATGAAGTCAATTTCTCTTATAATAAAGTAAAAAATAATCTTTCCAACTGTTCTTTCACCTTGGCAAAAGGGCAGTCTTTGGGAATTATTGGGGCGACCGGCAGTGGAAAGTCTACCATTCTTCAACTTCTCATGCGGTTTTATGATGTGGACTCCGGAGCCATTCGCATCGGCGGACGGGATGTTCGGACCATTCCTTTGGGAGAATTGCGTACCACGTTTGGGGCGGCGTTGCAAAACGATATTATTTTCTCCGGAACGGTAGAAGAAAATTTGCGGTTTGGACGGGACGTGGACGGCGAAACCCTGAAAGACGCCCTCAAGATCTCCCAGGCGGCGGATTTTGTTGCCGAAAAGGGCTTGGATCACGAACTGACGGTAAAAGGGTCGAATCTGTCCGGAGGGCAGAAGCAACGGCTATTTATTGCCCGTGCCTTGTCGGGAGATCCGGAAATTTTGATTTTGGATGATTCTTCTTCCGCCTTGGACTATAAAACCGACGCCAATCTTCGCCAGGCATTGGCTTCTGCGAAAGCCGACTGTACCCGTATTATCGTTGCTCAACGGGTCAGTTCGGTAATGAATTCCGATCAAATTTTGGTCTTGGACGAGGGGCAGATTATTGCCTCGGGAACCCACGAAGAATTATTGCAAACCTGCGATGTTTACCGAGAAATCAGTCGTTCACAGATGGGAGGTGCCATTCTTGAGTAAGCCCATGGGCGGTCCTCGCGGAATGGCGGGACCCACGAAAAAATTGGATCGAAAAACCGGAATGCGAGTTCTTCGCCGGATTTTGTCTTATTTGTTCCGTTACAAGTGGTTGGTAATTTTAGCCTTTGTCATGATGCTGACTTCCAATCTGTTAGCCTTGGTGGGACCGCGGTTGTCCGGTTTTGCCATCGACGCTTTGAGCGGAGACTTTTCCGGAAAACTGATCATCCCCCGGCTGTATCAGTTTTGCGTTTCTCTTTTTAATTCCCCCATGCCGGGACAGGTATTGTATTATTGTATTCTCATGGCGGTAACCTATCTTTGCTCCGCCGGTTTGTCCTTCGGACTTTCCAGCCTGATGATTACCATCAGCCAAAAGGTTATTTCCACCATGCGTCGGGATGTGTTTCATCATTTAACCGAACTTCCCGTTCGTTATTTTGATATCCACGCCACGGGGGATATCATCAGCCGAATTTCCTATGATATCGACACGGTAAACACCTCGCTTTCCAATGATCTTCTTCAGGTTTGTGCCAGCGTGGTTACTTTGGTTGGGTCGTTGGTGATGATGGCGTCCATTTGCCCTTTACTCTTGTTGGTATTTGCCATTACCGTTCCCATGTCCCTGTGGTTTACCCGGCGGAAAACCAAAAAGATTCAACCCTATTTCCGGGCACGTTCCGGGAAGTTGGGGGAATTAAACGGCTATGCGGAGGAAATTCTCTCCGGTCAACGGACGGTTCATGCCTATCACCGGGAAGCCGATACCATGAACACCTTTGACCAAAAGAACGAAACCGCCGTGGAATCTTATTATCAAGCGGATTACCACGCTGCCGTCATCGGTCCGTCGGTCATGTTTATCAACAATCTTTCCATTTCGTTGGTTACCATTTTGGGCGGCCTGTTTTACATGCTGACCATGGCAAAAGGCGAAGGAAACGTATTCCCTCTGATTGCGATCACCTTGGGAGAAGTGGCGTCTTTCGTGCAGTATTCCCGGAAGTTTGCGGGACCGATCAACGAATTTGCCAATATTCTCAATGAAATCCAGTCTGCCATGGCGGCAGCGGAACGGGTATTCCATTTGTTGGATGAGCCAGCCGAAGCCCCTGACGGGGAAGACGCAACGGAATTGACCGGCATAAAAGGACAGGTGGACGTGGAACAGATTGATTTTTCCTACGTTCCCGGAAAACAGATTTTGAAAGATTTCACCATGCATGCCCTCCCTGGGACAATCAACGCCATCGTGGGACCCACCGGAGCAGGGAAGACCACCGTCATCAACCTTTTAATGCGGTTCTATGACCCTCAAAATGGCGCTGTTTTGGTGGACGGAAAGGATTCTCATTCCGTTACCCGGAATTCTCTCCGAAAGGCTTATACCATGGTTTTGCAGGACACCTGGCTATTCTGCGGTACGGTGCATGATAATATCGCCTACGGACGGGAGGGGGCTACCCGGGAAGACGTAATTGCCGCGGCAAAGGCTGCCCATATCCATTCCTTTATCGAAGGGTTGCCTCAAGGGTATGATACGGTGCTTTCCGACGACGGGATCAACCTCTCCAAAGGGCAAAAGCAGATGATCACCATCGCTCGTGCCATGCTGTCCGATTCTGCCATGCTGATTTTGGACGAAGCCACGTCCAACGTAGACTCTCGTACCGAGCAACGGATCCAGAACGCCATGGTTTCTTTGATGAAGGACCGGACCTCCTTCGTCATCGCCCACCGTCTTTCCACC
>JAZRUJ010000025.1:0-4022 GCA_045652445.1 Eubacteriales bacterium
GCAGGCATCACCGTGCCGGTGGTGGCGGGAATTATGCCCATCACCAACGCAAACCAGGTCCGCCGTGCGGTGGAATTGTCCGGGTCCTTCGTTCCCCAACGGTTCAAAGCCTTGGTGGACCGCTTCGGCACCGACCCCGCATCCATGAAACAAGCGGGAATTGCCTACGCCACCGACCAAATTATCGACCTGTTTGCCAACAACGTGACAAACGTACACGTGTATTCCATGAACAACCCCGACGTTGCCCGGAAAATTCAGGACAACCTGTCGGATATTTTGGGCAAATGAGGGGGATTGTTGCGGAATTTCCCCAGCCGCCGGTAAACCGCAAGGAAATTTTCCGTTATCTGAACGCCCAAGATTCCCGGCTGGAAGCCTTGGTGGACGAATGCTTGGAAGAACTTTTACCCCTTTTGTCCTATCGGGTCTGTTCCGCCCCCTTTCCCCTCACCTTTGGGGAAACCACGGTGGATTTGGGTTTTGCCTTGACCGATTCCAAAGATTTACGAAAAAATTTAAGGGGCTGCAACGAGATTACCGTCTTCGCCGCCACGGTGGGGATTGCTCCCGACCGGCTTTTGGCACGGTATCAGGTAATTTCTCCCGCAAAAGCCCTGTGCATCAATGCCATCGCAACCGAACGCATTGAAGCCTTGTGCGATGCCTTTACCCAAACGCAAGGGAAGTGCCGTCCCCGGTTTTCTCCGGGATACGGAGACCTGCCTTTGGAATTGCAACGGCAGATTTTTGCCGCCTTAGAACCGGGGAACATCGGTCTTACGTTAAACGAAAGCCTCCTTATGTCTCCCGCAAAATCCGTTACTGCCATTATCGGAAAGGAACGTTTATGACCGTTAAAGAATATTTAAAAGACCATCTTCTGTTTTTGGACGGGGGGACGGGAACTCTGCTGCAACAGGCGGGATTACAACCCGGGCAAACCCCCGAAACCTGGAACTTGACCCATCCGGAACAGGTCAAAGCCATCGCCCGTGACTATTACGACGCTGGAAGCAACGTGGTTTGTTCCAACACCTTTGGGGCAAATTTGCTGAAATTTTCCAAAGAAGAATTGCAGGAAATCATTCCCGCCGCCCTCCACCTGGTCAAAGAAGCGAGGGAAGAATCCACAGGAACCCAAGAAAAATTCGTCGCCCTGGACGTGGGACCTTCCGGACGGTTGCTGAAACCCTTGGGGGATTTGGATTTTGAAGAGGCGGTGTCGCTGTTTTCCGAAACCATTCGCCTGGGAGCGGAACACGGGGCAGATTTGGTCTTCATCGAAACCATGAACGACTCCTACGAGACCAAAGCCGCCCTTCTGGCGGCAAAAGAAACCTGTGATCTTCCCGTCTTCGTCTCCAACGTATACGGTTCGGACGGTCGGCTTTTGAACGGCTCCGACCCGGAAAGTATGGTGGCATTGTTGGAAGGCATGGGGGTCGACGCCTTGGGGGCAAACTGCTCCCTTGGACCCGAGCAGTTAAAACCGGTAGTGGACCGCCTGTTGGCGGCAGCGTCGGTGCCGGTATTGTTAAAACCCAACGCGGGGCTTCCCCGAGCAGAACAGGGCAAAACCGTCTTTGACGTGACCCCCGACGCCTTTGCCCAAAGCGTTGCCGATCAAATGAAAAACGGTGTTCGGATCGCCGGGGGCTGCTGCGGAACCACGCCGGAATATCTTCGCCGACTGACATCCGCCGCCAAAGAAATTTCCCCTTGCCCCATCAAAGAAAAAACCCTTTGCCGGATTTCCTCCTATACCCACGCCGTCACCTTTGCCGACGACCCGATCCTCATCGGAGAACGCATCAACCCCACGGGGAAAAAGCGGTTTCAACAGGCGTTGCGGGAAAAGGATATGGGATTTATCTTGCAGGAAGGCATTCGCCAAGCCCAAAGGGGCGTTCAGGTGTTGGACGTAAACGTGGGGCTTGCGGACGTGGACGAATCCCGGCTTTTGCAGGAAACGGTAGTTGCTTTGCAATCGGTCACCGACCTGCCCCTGCAGATCGACACCGCAAAACCCACCGCGATGGAAGGTGCGTTACGCCGGTACAACGGCAAAGCCCTGATCAATTCGGTGAACGGCACCAAAGAAAGCATGGACAAGATTTTCCCTCTGATGAAAAAATACGGGGGCGTCGCCATCGCCTTGACCTTGGACGAGTCGGGCATTCCCCAAACGGCGGAAGGACGGGTGGCGATTGCCGAAAAGATTCTTGCCGAAGGAAAAAAATACGGCTTTGGCAAACACGATTTTATCTTTGACCCCCTTGCCATGACCGTTTCGTCGGATCAAAAATCCCCGTCGGTCACCCTGAAAGCCTTGAAAATGCTCACCGAAATGGGTTGCAAAACCTCTTTGGGCGTTTCCAATATTTCCTTTGGTCTGCCCCGCCGGGATACGGTGAACGCCACCTTTTTTGCCTGTGCCTTACAGCAAGGGTTATCCGCCGCCATTATGAATCCCGATTCCCAAGAGATGACCGACGTATACTACGCCTATCGGCTCTTGCAGGGAATGGACGAAAACTGCGTGGATTATATCGCCTATTCCCAAACCATTGACGCTCCCCAACAAACCGTAAAAACCGAAACGGTAACAAATCTTTCCGCCGCGATTACCAAGGGGTTGAAAGAACAGGCGGCAGCAAAAACAAGGGAACTTCTGCAAACCAAACAACCCTTGGAAATCGTCAACGAATTCATCATTCCCGCCTTGGACGAGGTCGGCAAAAAATTTGAAGAAAAAACTCTGTATCTCCCCCAACTTTTGATGAGTGCGGAAGCGGCAAAAGAAGCCTTTGAAGAAATCAAAGCCGTCTTGTCCCAAACTACCGACACCCCCAAAAAAGGACCGGTGATTTTAGCAACGGTCAAGGGTGATATCCACGATATCGGCAAAAACATTGTGAAACTTCTCTTGGAAAACTACGGATTCTGGGTGATGGATTTAGGAAAAGACGTCTCCCCCGAAACCATTGTCGCCGCCGCAAAACAGCACAATGCTCCCCTGGTGGGTCTGTCGGCATTGATGACCACCACCGTCCCCGCCATGGAAGAGACCATCGCTCTGCTCCGAGCCGATTGCCCCCACTGTAACGTGATGGTGGGCGGTGCGGTTTTGACGGAAGAATACGCCGCCAAAATCGGAGCCGACGCCTACGGCAAAGACGCCCTGTCCGCCGTACGGTATGCGGAAAGCGTATTATAAATGTAAAATTAAAAGAATAAAAGAGAATCGGCTCGAAAGAGCCGATTCTTTTTTACTTTTTATTTTGTATTTTATACCGCTGCTGCCTTGATGGATTCGATAAGATTTTTCACCTGTTCGTCGTCGGTTGCCCAGGAGGTGCAGATGCGAACGGCGGTATGGTCTTCGTCGGGTTTTCCCCAAACTTCAAAAGCGTATTTTTCGCTCAAAAATGCCAAAATTTCGTTGGAAAAGACGGTAAAGGTCTGGTTTGCGGAAGTTTCGTACAACAAAGGAAATCCGTTCTTTTTCAAAGCGTCCCGAATCTTGTCCGCCTGACGGTTTGCTTTGTCCGCCAATTCCGTGTAAAGTCCGTCGGAGAACAGGGTGAAGAATTGAATTCCCAACAATCTGCCCTTGGCAAGCATTCCGCCCCGCTGTTTGATCAGATAACGGAAATCGGCTTTTAATTCCTTCTTGGTGATCATCACCGCTTCCCCGAACAATGCCCCGCACTTGGTTCCGCCGATGAGAAGCACGTCCACTTTCGACGCAATTTCTTCCAGGGTAAGGTCAGTCCCTCCCACCGCCAAGGCATAAGCAAGTCTGGCACCGTCCATATAAAGAGGAATATGATAAGCACGGCAGACCCGGGACAAGTCGTACAGTTCCTGACGGGTATACAAGGTTCCGTTTTCCGTGGGATGGGAAATGTATACCATACCCGGCTGAACGGTATGCTCGTGATTTTCTTCCGCATAGTGGGCGTTGATGGCGTCTTCCACCTGCTTTGCGGTCAGTTTGCCGTCGGAAGAAGGCAAGG
>JAZRUJ010000026.1:0-22128 GCA_045652445.1 Eubacteriales bacterium
AGATGCGGTGAAGGTGGTGGACAGAGCACCGGCGGCCAGAGAACCGTGAACGGTACCGGCAGCACCTGCTTCGGACTGCATTTCCATGACCTTAACTTGGTCACCGAAAATGTTCTTCAGACCGGTAGCAGACCAGGAGTCGGTCAGTTCTGCCATAACGGAAGAGGGAGTGATGGGGTAGATGGCAGCCACTTCGGTGAACGCATAGGATACGTGTGCCGCAGCGGTATTACCATCCATGGACTGTTTCATTCTTGCCATGTTGAGATTTACCTCCTGTTATAGTAAATAATATTAAGACATTAGACGTACCGATATATTATAACATATATTATATGCATTGTAAAGATGAGACACACAAGATTTCGAAAGTTTTCGTTTTTTTGTAAATTTCTTATGTGTTTTGGAGGTTTTCAAAGAAAGACGCACAAAAAAACGGAGCATCGTTTTGATGCTCCGTTCTGCTGTGTTTGATGTTCTTATTTCTTTTTCAATAAAAATGCCCCAAAGGTTCTTGCGGGAATCTGATGGATACGCAAACCTTTTGCTTCCAATTCCCCGCTGCAGCCAAAGGTTTGGACGGAGACACCTTCCAAGGGTGTTTCAAACAAGGGGAAATCGATGAGGTCGTTTCCGTAATTGCAGAAGGCAACGCCCAGGCAGGTTTCGGTTTCTTTGCAAATCAAGTGTAATTTCGGGTGTTTTCTGCACACGACAGGGAGAGGTTCTCCCACATCTTCGCAGAATCGGAGAATCTGTCCTTGACGGTAATAAGATGCAGAAATCTCTCCGTTGCTGTCAATGAAATCTCCTCGGAACAAAAAGACCAAGAACTGCATTCCGTTTTCGTTTTGATAGCGGTAGGAAGAGGGCATATCTTTGAAAAATTCGCTTTCCACTTCTGCCGAGGGGGAAAGGGTTGCTTTGACAAACCCGTCGGCGGAAGAGTCCTCAATGCGAATGGAGTCGTCTTCTTTACAGAAATATTCTGTGGAGTTACGGGGTGCCGTTTCTTTGGAAATCAATCCCACGTCAACCCCCCGTTTCATCAATTCTTCTGCGGCGGCGATATCAATAATATATGCCTTTTGAGAAAGAGGCACGGTTCGTCCAGCGTCTCCAAAGGCGGCGGTGATGCCCCCGTGATTCGCATAGGTTACGGGAATGGAGTTGGCACAGAGCAGTGTCGAGGCAGAAGAAAAGGATACGGTTCGCATAAGTTGTTTTTTATTGGAGAATTCTTTGGGGAAGGTCATTTCTTCAAACTTGTTTTTGGTTTCGTGAACGTAAATTCCCGCAGAAGGAAGATTCCCCAAAGATTCGGAAACGGTTTGAATCAATTCCCGATTTCGCAGATGGGCGTTGATATATCCCCGTTCATATTCGGGAGAAGAAACGTAGTCAAAGAGATATTTCAATTGGTCGGGAGCGGTCGCCGCTGCGGTCATGAAGTCAAAGGATTCCAGTGCAAAGGCGGGGATGTTGGAACAAGGGCGGGGATAGGAATCGTTTTCGGTAAACAAATCCACGTCGTCGATGTTTTTGCACCATTCGAATTGTTGTCTTGCAAACTCTACAATATGCCCCTCGGGTTGCCAAGGAAAGCGGTTGGTGTATTCCCAATAGGGTGCTGAGGTATACCGTAAAAAGGGTTTTGTATTCCCTGCAAGAATCCGAGTCAGTTCAATGGGGTCGGCACATTCTTCGTCCCAAGAGGTGTAACCGGAACAGAATCCCACACGGACGGTCGGGTCCACGGAATCCACCGTTTGTCGGATAGTACGGCAAAATTCTCGCAGAGAATCTCCCATCACTTTGCACCAAGCGGCACGATATTCGTTTGCCTCTCCCGTAAAGACGCGTTCTTTTAATTCTTCTCTGGTTACCGTTTTTCCTAACACTTCTCCCATTCGGCGAAGATGTTCGTCGCAGACGCACCCTAAACCGGGGCGGATATTCAGGCAAAAATCGTCGTCCAGCACGATGGCTTTTGCCCCTGCTTGAATCAGGTCTTTGATAAAGTCACAATAAAACTTTGTAAAGTTCTGACTTGTGGGACAAAAAGCACTGTCCAGCGTTTTTCCGTCCAGGTCGGTAATTTTTGTGAAGTTTTGGGTCTCTTTTTTCTCTTGTTCTGACAAGGGTGTTCCAAATCCGAAGGAATTCATCCAGACGTAGGCTTCGAATCCTTCCGCTTCAAGAACGGGAACGCTCTGTCTTATGTGTTGAAGCTGTTCTTTCTGATCTTCTTTGCAAAGAGGAAAACCCACCGCCAAAAGAATGGCTCTGGCTCCGCATTCTTTAAAATCTTTCAGATACTGTTCCTGATATTTGGGAAAAAGGTTTGCATAGATGGGAACATAAAGTTTTCTTTGAGACATAGGATACCTCCGAAGCCGTAGATCGGCACGATTTCTTTCTTTTCAAAAAGATTATATCATTTTTCGTAGTTATTGTCAAGTAGAGAAAAAGCAAAATAGAATCCTGTCCTTTCATTTTATTTTGAACCCTTGACATCTTTTCAAAGGTGTAGTATAATATGATAGAATTTATTCGAATCAAGAGAGAGCGAAACGCAAAATGTACCAGATTGTTGATAAAAAAGTGTTAAATCCCACTGTGGTTCAATTTCAGATTCATGCCCCTCTGGTCGCCAATAAGGCACGCCCCGGTCAATTTATTATTCTCCGGGTGGACGAAGAGGGGGAACGGATTCCTTTGACGGTTGCGGGCGTGGATAAAGACCGGGGGTTGGTAAAAATTATTTACCAAGTCGTCGGTTCTACCACCGAAAAATTATCCCGTAAGGAAGTCGGAGATTCTTTGCAAGATTTTGTGGGACCCTTGGGGGTTGCCACCCATTTGGACGGACTGAAAAAAGTCTGCATTGTGGGTGGAGGTGTTGGGTGTGCTATCGCTCTGCCCATTGCCGAGGCATTGCACGAAATGGGTGCAGACGTGACGAGTATTATCGGTTTTAGAAATAAAGATTTGATGATTCTGGAAGATGAATTTTTGGCTTGTTCCGATGAACTTTGCGTTATGACCGACGATGGTTCTTACGGAGAAAAAGGAAACGTCACCGTTCCTTTGAAGCAGTTGTTGGATAAGGGAACGAAATTTGATATGATTATCACCATCGGTCCCCTTATAATGATGAAATACGTGGTCGCCACCGCAAAACCTTTTGACACACCGGTGACCGTTTCCATGAATCCCATTATGATTGACGGTACGGGAATGTGCGGCGGCTGTCGTCTGACGTTGAACGTGGACGGCAAAAAAGTCACCAAATTTGCCTGTGTGGACGGTCCCGATTTTAACGGTTATCACGTGGATTTTGACGAAGCCATGGTCCGCGGCAGAATGTACGGGGCTTTTGAACGTCATAAACACGAAGAAACCTGCAATCTCTTTGCAATGGAGGTTGAGTAACGTGGTAAAGCCCAATATGAGACTGACCCGAAACCCCATGCCTACCCAAGACCCGAACCTTCGCGGGAAAAACTTTGACGAGGTGGCATTGGGATACGATGAAACAACCGCAATCGACGAGGCGATGCGGTGTTTGAACTGTAAGAATATGCCTTGTGTGGACGGCTGTCCCGTAAAGATTCATATTCCCGAATTTATCTCTAAAATCAAAGAGGGGGATTTTGAGGGGGCTTATCAAATTATCACCCAATCTTCCTCTCTCCCCGCCGTCTGCGGACGGGTTTGCCCCCAAGAGACCCAATGCGAATCCAAATGCGTCCGGGGAATCAAAGGGGAATCGGTGGGAATCGGTCGGTTGGAACGGTTTGTTGCCGATTGGCACAATACGTTTAGCGCCGAACTTCCGAAAAAACCTCAGTCCAACGGTCATAAGGTGGCCGTTGTGGGAGCCGGACCTTCCGGTCTGACCTGTGCCGGCGATTTAGCCAAAAAGGGCTATCAAGTCACGGTTTTTGAGGCATTGCATACTCCCGGCGGTGTTTTGGTGTATGGGATTCCCGAATTCCGTCTGCCGAAAAAAATCGTAGCCAAAGAAGTGGAAACCCTAAAACAATTGGGCGTTTCCATGGAAACGAACGTGGTTATCGGGAAAACCCTGACCGTGGACGAATTGTTCCAACAAGGCTTTGAAGCGGTCTTTATCGGTTCCGGTGCAGGACTTCCCAATTTTATGGGAATTCCCGGAGAAGGGCTGAACGGCGTATATTCCGCCAACGAATTTCTCACCCGAAGCAATTTGATGAAGGCCTATCAATCCAATCCCGACACCCCCATTATGAAAGGGGGAAAGGTTGCTGTTGTGGGAGGCGGTAACGTGGCGATGGACGCCGCACGAACGGCTCTTCGTTTAGGTGCAAGCCAAGTGTCTATCGTTTATCGCCGTTCTATGGAAGAGTTGCCCGCCCGTCGGGAAGAAGTGGAACACGCTCTGGAAGAGGGGATTGAATTTCAGTTGCTCTGCAACCCCTTGGAAATCCTCGGATATCAGAACCCGGAAGACCCCAGAGACCCCAAAAACGGCTTTGTTACAGGGCTGATCTGCACCCGCATGGAATTGGGGCAGCCCGATGAACGGGGGAGAAGACGCCCCGTTCCCATCCCCGGTAGCGAATTTACCATGGACGTGGATACGGTGATTATGTCTGTTGGCACCTCGCCCAATCCGTTGATTAAATCTACCACCGACGGTTTGGAAGTAACTCGTTGGGGCGGAGTTGTGGTCAATGAAGACGGACTTACCACCCGAAACGGCGTGTACGCCGGAGGCGATGCCGTCACCGGAGCTGCCACGGTCATCTCCGCTATGGGAGCCGGTAAAACCGCCGCAAAAGCGATTCACAAGGCATTGTCTGGGGAAAATGACTAATTTGTTTCTCTTGATTATCTATTCCAATATGGTATAAAAATAAGCAAAAAAATACAAACGCAAAACACAAAAAAACTGAAAAACAGAGAAATATATAGATTTTTTCCGGTATAAAACAAGAGCGAAGCAATATATTAGTATTGCTTCGCTCTTTTGTATCAAAAAACCGCCCGGATAGAGCTCCGGGCGGGTCTTTTTTTGTGGTATGAATGAATTTTGTTTGTGGTGGATTATGGTTTCCAAGAAAAATTCCCGGAAAGGAGAATGGTTTTCTCCTTGGCAACGGTCAAAACGCCGCCGTGAGTATGGGCAAATTTTTCACTTCCGTCTTCCAACTCAATTTTGCATTCGCAGGGTTTGACGTAAGAAACAAAGGGAATATGATCCGCCAGAATGGCAAGTTCGCCTTCGGTTCCGCGGACACAAAGTTTTACTACGTTTTCGCAAAACAGATCCCCGTCGGGAGAGGCGATTTTCAGCAAGAAGGGTTTCATTTTGTCAACCTCTTTGCTTTCTCTACGGCTTCATCAATGGTTCCGACAAACAAGAAAGCAGATTCCGGCAGGTCGTCGTGTTTGCCTTCGATGATTTCTTTAAACCCGCGAATGGTTTCGGAAAGCGGAACGTAAGCACCGGCAATCCCTGTAAATTTTTCAGAAACGTCAAAGGGTTGGGAAAGGAATCTTTGAATCTTTCTTGCTCGTTGCACCAACAATTTATCTTCGTCGGACAATTCGTCCATTCCCATAATGGCAATAATATCCATCAATTCTTGGTATCTTTGTAAAATTCGTTGAACTTCACGTGCCACGGAATAATGTTCTTGTCCCAGAATATCGGGCGAAAGAATGCGGCTTGTGGATTCCAACGGATCTACCGCAGGATAAATCCCTTGGGAAGAAATGCTTCTGGAAAGAACGGTGGTTGCATCCAGATGGGCAAAGGTTGTGGCAGGGGCAGGGTCGGTCAAGTCGTCGGCGGGAACGTATACGGCTTGGATGGAGGTAATCGAACCCTTTTTGGTTGAGGTGATACGTTCTTGAAGATCGCCCATTTCGGTTGCAAGGGTGGGCTGATATCCTACGGCACTGGGCATACGTCCAAGCAACGCGGAGACTTCACTACCCGCTTGTGTGAAACGGAAAATATTATCAATAAATAAAAGAACGTCTTGGTGTTCCTCGTCTCGGAAATATTCTGCCATGGTTAGTCCGGAAAGTGCAACACGCATTCTTGCTCCCGGCGGTTCATTCATTTGCCCATATACAAGCGTGGTGTTGGAAAGAACTCCGGACTCTTTCATTTCGTTGTAAAGGTCGTTTCCTTCCCGGGTACGTTCTCCTACGCCCGTAAAAACGGAAAGCCCGCCGTGTTGTTTTGCAATATTGTTGATCAGTTCCATAATAAGAACGGTTTTCCCGACACCGGCACCCCCGAATAAACCAATTTTCCCCCCTTTGGAATAGGGGCAAATCAGGTCAATGACCTTAATCCCGGTTTCCAAAACTTCGGTGGAGGTGGAAAGTTCGCTGTAGCTAGGGGCAGTTCGGTGGATATTCCAACGGTCCACCTTGTCTTCAAAGGGCAGATTGTCTACCGTGTCCCCCAGAACGTTAAAAATTCTGCCAAGGGTGGATCTTCCCACAGGGACACAAATGGTTTTCCCTGTATCGGTTACCGGGGTTCCGCGTTTGAGTCCGTCGGTGGAGGACATGGCGATGCAACGCACAATATTATCCCCAATGTGCTGAGCTACTTCAACGGTAAGCGTTTTTTCTCCGTTTTGCATTGTCAGAGCATTATATATGGAAGGAAGAAATCCTTCTTCAAAGGTCACGTCTACAACCGGTCCCATAACCTGGGAAACGATTCCTTTTGCTGTGTTTGACATGTTCCTTTCTCCTTTCTCAATCAGATACCGCTTCCGGCAACAATTTCGGTGATTTCTTGTGTAATTGCCCCCTGTCTTGCACGGTTATATTCCAGTCCAAGACGGTCGATCATTTCCTGTGCATTCTTTCCGGCACTGTCCATAGCAACGCGACGTGCGGCAATTTCACAGGCAAAACTCTCTTTTACGCAAGAGATGATGATTCCGGCAATGTATTCGGGAATCACGGCATTCAAGACCGTCAGTTCGTCCGGTTCAAAGATGGCATTCGTTGTCTTTGCGGCGGAGTTCTCCGTTAAAGGAAGAATCCATTTAACATAGGCTTCTTGTGACATTAAAGAGTGATATTCCGTACATACAATCCCGAACCGATCGTATGTTTCGGAAAGATAGTCACGGCAAATATCGTTGGCAAGAACCATAGCATGGTTATAAGAATAAGTTTCTGTCAGCACAATTGGTTTCCCAAACCGCTCGCAAGCTCGTTTCCCAATGGGAATAATTTTTGCGTCGGGGTATTCCTTTAACAAGCGGAAAATATTTGCGTTATATCCACCGGCAAGTCCTCGGTCTCCCGCGATGACAATCAGACAGGTTTTATTTCCTCCGTGGATTGACATATAGGGCGTTTTCTTGCATTCTTCGTATGCTGTCAACTGGGAGATGGTTTCCTCCAGAGCTTTCGCATACGCCTTCCCTTTGTTCATGGAATCGGTGGCTTTGCGAATCTTGGACGATGCCACAAGCCCCATGGCTTTTGTTAAATGGAGGGTGGAATCGACGCTTTTGATACGTGTCCGAAGTTGTTTGATGTCAGCACCCATACCTTACCTCTTCATCTCATGGAGTGCTTTTTCCAGCTCTTCTATATCCTTGTCATCCCAACTGCCGGCTTCGACACGTTCCAGAAAACTTGCATATTTGTTTTCAAGCAGTTCGTAAAGATTTGTTTCGTAATGCTTCACTTCCTTTACGGGTGTGTCGTTCAAAAAACCGTTGATGACGGCATAAACAATGGCGACTTGACATCCTACGCGAACGGGAGCATTTCTTCCTTGTTTGAGAACTTCCACAATTCGCTCTCCAAGAGCCAATCTTGCCTTGGTGTCAGCGTCAAGATCGCTTCCGAACTGTGCAAAAGATTGCAATTCGCGATATTGAGAATAAAGAAGTTTCAGTTCGCCCGAGACCTTTTTCATTCCTTTCAACTGTGCCGACCCTCCGACACGGCTTACGGAAATCCCGGGGTTAATGGCAGGCATAATTCCTCCATGAAACAGTTCGGTTTCTAGGAAAATTTGCCCGTCCGTAATAGAGATAACATTGGTGGGAATATAGGCGGAAACGTCGCCTGCCTGTGTTTCAATTAAGGGGAGTGCGGTAATGGAGCCTCCGCCGTATTCGGGGGAAACACACGCCGCACGTTCCAGCAATCTGGAATGAAGATAGAATACGTCCCCGGGATAGGCTTCGCGACCGGGGGGACGGCGAATCAGGAGGGAAAGTGCACGATACGCCACCGCATGTTTCGAAAGGTCGTCGTAAATAATAAGGACGTCTTTCCCTTGTTCGCGGAAGTATTCTGCCATGGCACAACCGGCATAGGGTGCAACGTATTGAAGGGGCGCGGATTCCGAGGCCGAGGCGGATACGATAATGGTATATTCCATGGCACCGTTTGCCGCAAGTTCGTTGGCAATTTGAACCACGGAACTGTTCTTTTGACCGATGGCAACATAAATACAAAGAACGTCGGTCTTCTTTTGATTGATAATGGTATCAACGGCGATTTCGGTTTTCCCGGTCTGTCTGTCCCCGATGATCAATTCCCGTTGACCTCTGCCGATGGGGATCATACTGTCGATTGCTTTGATTCCCGTTTGCAAAGGAACGGATACGCTTTTTCTTTCAATAATTCCGGGAGCCTCTGCTTCGATGGGACGGGTGGTATTCGTTGCAATTGGTCCTTTTCCATCAATGGGTTCTCCCAGTGCATTTACCACACGGCCAAGCATTGCTTCTCCTACGGGAACCGACAAAACGTTGCCGGTTCTTTTTACCAAGGAACCTTCCTTGATGTTGTTCGTGGTTGATAACAATGCAACGGAAATCGTCTCGGACTCCAGATTTTGAGCCATACCAAAGCTTCCGTCCTCAAATTCGAGAAGTTCGCTTGCCATACATTCCCGAAGCCCGTACACGCGTGCGATTCCGTCCCCGACCAAAATTACGGTTCCGGTTTCTTTCATTTCAATCTTGGATTGATAATTTTTAATTTGTTCTTTAATTACACTGCTGATTTCTTCCGGTCTTGTGCTCATGTGTTCATCACTTCCTTTACCTCATGTAAGCGATGGCGTAAACTACCGTCCATGATTTTACCATCTACTTCAACAATCAGACCGCCCAGTAAGGTTGTATCCACGAAATATTCCGCACAAACCTTGCCGTTTTCTTTTAATTCAAGTTTGCTGATTAACTTTTCTTTTTCTGTTTGTGTAAGTTCTACAGCACTGGTTATTTTGGCGTTAAAAACATGTTCCGATGCGTCGAGAAGTTGGTTATATTCTGCAACGGATTCCAAAAAATACGGAATCCTTCCTTTTTCACAAAGAAGTTTTAGATAGGAAACAATATGTTCCGGAACCACGTTCGAAAAGGTCTGTTCAATCACAGTCAAACGTTCTTTCAACGAAATGCCGGGAGAGGATAGAAGTTCCGGATATTGAGGGTTGTCAATAAATATATTTCTTACTTTTTGTAATGCTTCCCCATAACTTTTTTTCTCGTTTTCTTCACAGGCAAGCATGAAAAGAGCGGTTCCGTATTCCTTCGCGATTTCAGACATTGTCTTCACCTATTTTCTCGATAAAGGAGTCAATCAGAACCCTGTGATCTTCTGTATTGATTTCACGTTCCAGCATTTTTTCTGTAAGGACTCCGGAAACCTCAACAATTTCTCTTTTAATTCCATCTACCGCTTTTTGACGTTCCAACTCCGCTTCGTTTTGGGCGGCACGAAGGATGCCTTCCGCACGATCTTTCGCCTCGGAGAGAAGTGTGTCGCTTCGATATTTTGCACTATTCGTAGCATTTTGCAAAATGGCATCTGCTTGTGCATCCGCCTGGGAAAGTTTTGTTTCCCAGGTCTTGCGATGTTCGGTTGCTTCCCGTTCCGCAGCTTCTGCGGCGGCATATTGTTCGTCAAGTTCCTGTTGACGCTGATCCAAAACCTTTTTTACCGGTTTAAAGAGAAATTTTTTCAAAATCAAAAACAGCAAGTAGAGATTGATCAGAGAAATCAAAATCTGCCACAGATTGACAGAAATGACGTCCAAAGTTTGCATAACGTATTCTCCTTGGAATTAACCGATAGCTTTTAAGAGAATGTTAACAAGCATATTGGGAGCAACAAAGATCAAAAGAATTGCAATAACAAGTGCATAAAGACCGGTAGTTTCCGCAATGGCACATCCCATGAGCATGGTGCTGGTAACGTCCCCTTTGCTTTCCGGTTGGCGACCGATGGCTTCGCAGGCCTTTGCAACGGCGTTCCCTTCCCCGATCCCAGGACCAACCCCTGCAATCATAGCGACGCCTGCTCCGAGAGCACAACAGCCTAAAATAATACCAATAGCAATTTCCAACATTTTCGTTTACCTCCAAATTTTTATATACTCTTTTTATTTTTTTTCTGTTTTTGTTTGCGTTTAAAATACTCGTCTGCATTAAATCCGCCGGAAACGTACATCATGGTAAGCATGGCGAAAATATATGCTTGTAAGCATCCGCTGAAAAGATCAAAATAGGCGGACAAGACTGCCGGAATCCCAATTTGGAACAGCGGAATATTTCCGAGAAATCCGGGAAGCCACCCAAGTACGATCGAGGAAACTCCTTGAAGACCTGCGGCGACTAACGTGGAAACGACCATGCCCGACAACACGTTT
Organism: Eubacteriales bacterium; assembly: GCA_045652445.1. GTDB lineage: Bacteria > Bacillota > Clostridia > Oscillospirales > UBA644 > RGIG995. The sequence goes on from JAZRUJ010000026.1 coordinate 10,703, forward strand.
CCATAATGACGGAAGGACATGGAAAGGGGCGTTGCCACTTCGCTGATTACGTTCATTGGAGCAAGTAAGGCAACCGGTTCTGCAAAACTCTTTAAGTACATCAAAGGACCGCACTTACACTTGTAATACGTAATCAAAATAAATACCAAGATTGCCCAGCCGCCAACAATATTCAAATCCGACGTGGGTGGGTAAAGACCGAGCAACGACAGTAAACTCGAAAAGGCAGACAATCCAATGATTGCGGCGATAAACGGAGCAAACCCCATGAAATATTCGCCCATGTTATTTTTGACCAAACCCTGAACCGTTTCCACAACCCATTCTACCGCATGTTGCCGTTTCGTATTGCCCCGGACTTTTAGTCCGCGGGTTAGGAACAGGCACAGGAAAAAGATAGAGACCATAACCATCCAAGAGTTAATTTGAGCCTCTGTGATGGGAAGGTCCTGTAGCGGCATTGGAATCGTGAAAAAGATGCGAGCACCGGAGATGCTGATCCCTTCACTTGCCGGTGTGGTCAGTACTTTTAGTACAATGCAAAATGCAATGGGCAAAATCATCATCAGGATTAACAACAGATCTACCGCCGAAAAACGGCGGCCTTTCAGTTTCATAGCACCGTCACCTCCCTAAATATCTCTACGAAATCAAGACTTCTTTTTATCAAAAAGGGGCCGAAACGCAATTGCAATTCTTGGAAAGAACATAGGAATAAGTACCGTCCAAGTGCTAAAACAAGGAAGGACCACTCCGATAACAACGATAACAACAAGAAATAAAAAGCGATACATTTGAGAGAGTTTCATGGAGTTTTTTGCTTCTTTTTCCTCTTTTTTTAAGGTTTTTTGAACCGTGATTCCCAGGAGAAAGAAATTAAGAATCGAAGAGGATCCGCTTAAAATATTCCCCAGAAGGACGGTGTAGTCCCATTTTGCAATCACAAGGAAAACAGCCTGGAGAAGGACACTTAAAAAAAGCACCCATAGGGAAATATATTTTGTTTCTTTGACCACGGTTGCATCAATTTTTTCCATCTTGTTTTCCCCCAAATAGCAGAAGGGAACCAACATTCTTGTTCAGTCCGCTGGTTCTCAAAAATTTTATCTAAATGTATTTTAACACAACTTGATTTCTTTGTCAATACCTATGTGTTATTACTTTCAAAGTAGAATAATATTTATTACAAAAACTTTTCTCCCCTCTTTGCTTTTGCAAATATCTGTGATATAATAAAAAAATCAGGAATTTTGACTTTGCAGAAAGTTAAGGAAGTGCTATTATGGACATTTTAACTAAAAACGCAAGGATCATCGACGGAACAGGAAAGCCCGCCTACAAAGGAAACGTTGGAATTTCCTGCGGAAAATCCGTTTGGAAAATCTTCCCGACGATGCGGATCAGGTGATTGATGCCAACGGAAGACACGTCACCCCCGGTTTTATTGATTGCCATTCTCACGGCGACTTTATTTTCGGTGCGGGAGACTACGCGGAACGTTGTAAAATCAATCAAGGGATTACGACCCAGTTGACGGGACAATGCTGGGATACCTACGCTCCCGCCAACAAAGCAAGAGATAACGCCACTTACGCCGAACCCACCGAATTGGCAGGCGGTATCGATGCAGTTTTTGTCAACGGCGTTCTCGTCTATGAAAACGGTGAATTGATCGGTGCTACCCCCGGGACGCTTATCGTTTAATTCTTTCTTAAATTTCATACAAACAAAGAAGCGGTACAATCGTGCCGCTTCTTTGTGTGTTTTTTTGCGTTATTACCAAAGCTCGGGGGGATATTCTTCCTTGTATTTTTCCCAGAGTTTTGTAAATTCTTCATTGGTTGCAAACTCGCTGTAATCTTGTAGCAGTGTTAGTAAAAAATATCCGGATTCATTAGGAACAAAGAAATGATTCGTGCCGTTTAATTTTTCAATCATTCTGCAGTTTTGCAGTAAATCAACAAAAACGGAAACTTCGTCTCCGGAGCATCTCAATATGGTTTGCAGCATCTTGCGGGACACCGTTTGATGTTGGTTTAATTCCTTGCAAAATTCGGGGAAAACATCCATAATTACCGGGTGTTCCTTAATAAATAATATTGCATCATCTCTGTTTTTTGTTCTATCGTAAATCAGCCCGATCATTACGTTGAAAAATTCTTCTAATACGGAAAGATTTGGGTTTTCACTTAAATTATGATTAAAAAAATCATCGATACTACAATCTAAAAGTTCCGCCAATTTAGGCAAATACTCAATGGAAGGCAAGGCTGTCCCTTTTTCCCATTTGGAAATGGATTGTGGTGTGACGTTCAAAAAATCCGCGACCTGCTGCTGGGAAAGTTTGCAAGATAAACGTATTGACTTCAAGTTTGTATGAAACATCGGTTCAGCCTCCTGCTCTTTTGGATATTTTCATTATATCACGAACAAAACGCCGTGTCAATAACCGATTCGACGATGTTCCGTTCAACTCCCGGTTGAAAAATGAGTGAATTCTCTATCTGTTTAACCGTACGGTATTGAATTTTCAAAAACCTAACATGTTTTTAAGGCAGATTCGTGCAGTATACGGTGATTAGTCTCTTACATACGCCGTATAAACAGTAAATGTTACGTGATCTTCGGAGTATAATAAGATTGTCTGTGCGGGTCGAAGTGTTTCGAAACCAATTAATACAAACTTCCAAAAATTGCACTTGATATTTTTTTCTCCTTGTGTCAAACTACTGTTGCAGTCAAAGGGGCTGCAAAAAATCGTGAAAACGCGGATGGCGTTTTATAACAAGGAGTGGAAAAGAAATGTCTAGAAATAAGCACGTAGTTCCCGCAGCGAAAGAAGCTATGGAAAAATTCAAGATGGAAACCGCTAACGAAGTTGGCGTAAACCTGAAGCAGGGTTACAACGGTGACCTGACCTCCAAGCAGGCCGGTTCTATCGGTGGCCAGATGGTCAAAAAAATGATCGAAAACTACGAAAACAACATGAAATAACTTCGGTTGAATTTGTAGTGCAGCAATAAAGACGGCAGTCTTCTGTGTGTGTGGAAGACTGCCGTTTTTGCCGTTAAATTTTTTGGATTGTTCGTAGTAGAGGAGAGTCTATCAGCAGTTAAGAGATTTTTGCACGTCTTTGTCGAAAAAAAGTCGTAATTTGTCATTGACTTTTCCATAATTGTGGTATATAATAAATCTGTGTTTGCATAAACGAAGTTTATTGTTTTTGCAACAGAAGTATAATAACTGTGGAAAACGAATAATAACCATAGGAACATTTCTTGTCAATGGAATTGAGGGAAAATGATGAATAAAGTTCGAGATTTCTTTGAACGGTTAAAGATGGCAGTTTTCTCGAAAAAAGGAAGAAAATTGCGTCATGGAAAGAAGAAAACCCTGTCTCGCAAAGGGATTCTTTGGATCTGCGTGGGAAGTACGCTGGGGGTTCTTTTAATTGCGGGGATTATTGTCGGCGTGATTTGGTTTAAAAACACCTTCAGTTACCAACACGATCCCATTACCGAGGATCTGGGAGAATTGGGGGTTGACCAAACCATCGAATATCCCGATGAAATTACGAATATCGCTTTGTTCGGTCTGGATTCCCGGGCGGCAAAACCGGAAGGTGCCGAGTACCAAAAGGGGTTGTCCGACTCGATTATGATTATTTCCGTCAACGCTACCACCGGTTCCATTAAGCTGGTTTCGATTATGCGGGATACCTTGGTGAAAGTGGACGGACGCGGCTACCAAAAAATTAACGCTGCTTACAGTTTGGGCGGTCCTGAATTGGCAATAAAAACCTTGAATCAGACCTTCCGCTTGAACATTCAGGATTATGCCACCGTAGACTTTGAAGGGATGGCAGAAATTGTGGATGCTGTAGGCGGTGTGGAAGTGGAACTGACGTCTTCCGAGGTGTATCATACAAATGTGTGTATGGAAGAAATTGTTCAGGTCCGGGGATTAAAGCCCTCCTACGTGCAAAAGTCCGGTAAACAGGTGCTGAACGGATTGCAGGCAGTTTCTTTCTCTCGCATTCGTTACGTTCCTACCATCAACGGAACCCGGGACGATTACGGCCGTACGGAACGGCAGAGACTGGTCATGACTCGCCTGTTTGAAAAGGCGTTGGATTTGCCCCTTACTCAATATCCTACACTGATTCGAACCATGCTTCCTTATATCCAAACTTCCATGGGTTATGACGATATTTTTGATCTTGCAAAAGTATTAAAGGCAGATGGGATTTCCATGCAGCAAAACCGTCTTCCCATTGATGAGAGTGTCATTACCAGTGGTTTGAGTGTTCCTTATATCGGCTCTTGCGTGTATTATGATCTGGAATATTCCGCCGATCTTCTCAACGCGTTCTTCTTTGACGATATTACCTTTGAAGAATACGTGGCGAAAAACGGCGTGCGGAAGAATAACTGGTACGGAGCTGCCGGATATTCCGACGTCTTTATTCCCCCGGACGGTTCCACCGACCAATCTACCCAATCTTCGGGAAAGAACACGGCAACGTCGAATAAAACTACCTCATCTTCCAACAAAAATACGACCACTTCTTCTAACAAGAATACGACTACTTCTTCTAACAAGAACACGACCACTTCCAATAAAACTTCCTCCGGAAGCGGAACGTCGGATCTCACCACCGATACGAATACGGAACCGGATATCACCGATACCGTTTCTTCGGGGTCTACATCCACTTCTACGTCCCAGGTGACGGATACCCAATCTTCCGGCAGTTCCACCACGGATTGGAATACGGACACACATACGAACACCACGGATTCCGATACGGACGTCTCTAGCGAGATTTCTACGGACACGGAAGCCCACGGGACCACGTCTTCCACCGATTCTCAATGGACGGAGAATTCCGAAACTGAATAATTGATTGCAAACCGGGGAAAAACTCCTCGGTTTGCTATTTTTTTACATTTTCCCTCTTGCAATTCGCCTTAATATATGATATAATGAATTATTATACAGAGACAGGACTCTTTTTTCCAGAAAAGAGTTTCATAAAAGGAAGGAAACGAAAGCATATGAACGTTGCGATTATCGGATTTGGAGTGGTCGGCTCCGGAGCTTACGACACCATTCGGGACGGCAAGACTTCTCTTCAGGTAAAGAAAGTGCTTGATTTGGCGGTTCGTCCGGGGTACGAAGAGGTCATGACCACGGATTATAACGAGATTTTAAACGATCCTTCCATCGCCATTGTTGCGGAATCCATCGGAGGACTTCACCCTGCCCGGGAATTGGTCCTGTCCGCACTTAAGGCGAAAAAACACGTGGTAACAGCCAACAAACTTTTGATGGCAACCTGTTATCGGGAATTGATGGAAACCGCCGCCGAACACGGGGTGGTTATCCGCTTTACCCCCTCTGCCGGAGGCGGGATTCCTTGGCTTTCCTCCCTGCGTCGTACCGCAAGAGCGGGAGAAATTCGCAAGATCGAGGGAATTTTGAACGGAACAACTAACTTTATTTTGGATAAAATGGCTCACGAAAATGCCGACTTTGCCGAGGTTTTGGCAGAAGCACAGGCGTTGGGGTATGCGGAAAAGGATCCAACCTCCGACATTGACGGTTTGGACGTTCGGTATAAAGTTGCTCTGTCCTGCAACGTTGCTACCGGGCTTACCGCTTCTCCCGACGAAATTCCTGCCATGGGAATTCGACAGATTCGCAAGTGTGATTTTGAATGGATGCAAGCCCAGGGGAAGACCTGTAAACTTTTGGGAAACTACCGTCTCAACGACGATGGAACCGTTGCTCTTTTCGTTCAGCCCGGAATCGTAGCACAGGATTCTATGCTTGCTTCGGTTCGTAAAAACTTTAATCTCGTGTCTCTCAACGGCGACCGGGTGGGGGACCTGTCCTTTTACGGTCAGGGTGCGGGGAAAGATCCTACGGGCTTTGCCTTGGTTCAGGATATGCTGGATCTGTCGGAACAAGCTAACGCCGGCGGGTATGAATACCGTCCCGCACGGGTGGACAATACCAAGGTTCTGTTCCGGTATTATATCCGGACCCCCGACGGAGTTGTCACCGTAACCGAGCAACAGTCGGTTCAGGCGATGACAGAACAGTTGAAAACTCTCCCCGAGGAAACGTTTGTTGCCGCGTTGTATGAATAAAATTTTTCCGCTTTTTGCGGGATTTGAGGAATAAATTTATGTTGAAAGTCGTAAAATTCGGTGGTTCTTCTCTTTCTTCCGCCGAACAGTTTGCCCGGGTAAAAGCCATCGTGGACGCAGACCCCGCCCGTAAGGTGGTGGTGGTTTCTGCCCCCGGAAAGCGGTTCTCCGGGGATACGAAAGTGACCGACCTTCTGTATATCTGCCACGCTCACGTGAAATATCACGCTCCCTTTGACGATGTGTTTGAAGATATTTCTGGGCGTTATCGGGAAATTGCCGCCGGCTGCGGTTTGTCTTTTGATTTGGAAGGCGAACTTGCAGACGTAAAAGACTTTATTCAAAAAGCCCCCACGCCCGATGCCATTGCATCCCGGGGAGAATATCTGAACGCCAAGTTGATGGCGGAATATTTGGGATATACCTTTGTGGATTCCAAAGATTGGCTTTGCTTTAATTACGACGGCAGAGTGGATTTTGAAAAATCCTACGCCGCTTTGAAAGATTTGTTTGCCCGCACCACCCGCATCGTGATTCCCGGCTTTTACGGAGCGATGCCTGACGGAGAGATCAAAACCTTTACCCGGGGTGGAAGCGACGTTACCGGTGCGATTGCCGCCGCGGCTCTTGACGCGGACGCCTACGAAAACTGGACCGACGTTTCCGGGATCCTTATGGCAGACCCCCGGATCGTGGAAAACCCCCGTCCCATTGAACAGGTTACGTTCAGCGAGCTTCGGGAATTGTCCTACATGGGTGCTGATGTACTGCACGAAGAAACCGTGTTCCCCGTCCGGCAGAAAAATATCCCTCTTTACATTAAAAACACCAACGATCCTTCCGCCCTAGGGACGTTGATTTTGGAAGAATTTGACCGGGAAAGCGAAGAAGATAAAAAACGGTTCGTCACGGGGATTACCGGACGGAAGCATTATTCCATTATCACCCTGTCCAAAGCTCGGATGAACAGCGAACCCGGATTTATCCGTCACGCGTTAAAGATCGTGGAAAAATACGGAATTACCGTAGAATATATTACGTCCAGTATAGATTCCTTTTCCATCGTGGTCTCCACCAAGCAGATTGAATTTTCTCTCCACGAACTGACGGCGGATTTGAACGAAGTTCTCAATCCCGACCGAATCAAAGTGGATCACGGCATCAGCCTTGTGGCTGTGGTGGGGCGACGCATGGCGTGGAACGTGGGCGTTTCCGGGAAACTGTTTGCCACGTTGGGGGAAAACAGTATCAACATTCGTATGATCGAACAAGGCTCCGACGAAATCAATATTATCATCGGTGTGGACGATAAGGATTTCAAAAAGACTATTCGGGTCTTGTACGATAGCTTTACTTAAGATTACAATTTTGGAGGAATAGAGTTATGAAACTGTACAACGTTGCCATTCTCGGTGCTACCGGGGCTGTAGGCAGAGAAATGATGAAAGTTCTGGAAGAACGGAATTTCCCCATCGGAGAACTCCGTCTGTTGGCTTCTGCCCGCAGCGTGGGAAAGGAAATTGAATTTAAAGGGCAGAAGATTGCCGTTCAGGAAGCCTGCCCCACCGCCTTTGAAGGCATGGACATCGTGCTTGGTGCTTCTACCAATGCCGTTGCTAAAGAATTGGCTCCTTATATTGTAAAAGCCGGTGCTGTCTTTGTTGACAACTCCAGTGCTTTCCGTATGGATCCCGATGTTCCTCTCATCGTTCCCGAAATTAACGGAGACGATGCGAAAACCAATAAGGGCATTATTGCAAACCCCAATTGCTCTACCATTATTACTTTGGTTGCCGTGAACGGAATTAACAAATTGTCCCCCATCCAGTCCATGGTGGCGTCCACCTATCAGGCGGTCAGCGGTGCCGGTGCTGCCGGTCCTGTGGAATTGGAAGAACAGACCAAGGCATTGGCAGAAGGCAAACCCGTGGTTTGCAATACCTTCCCCTATCAAATCGCTGCAAACCTGATTCCTCAAATCGGTGGCTTTGATGAAAGCGGTTACACCTCCGAAGAAATGAAGATGCAAAACGAAGGCAGAAAGATCCTTCATCTGCCTGAATTGACCGTTTCCTGTACCTGCGTCCGCGTTCCCGTGGTTCGTTCCCACTCCATTATGGCAACGGTGAAAACCGCGGATAAACTGACCGTAGCTCAAGTTCAGGAAGCTATCGCCAAGGCTCCCGGCTGTGTTCTGGTAGATAACCCCGCCGAAAAGAAATACCCCATGCCTCTCGACACTTCCGACCAGGATTTGGTTTTCGTGGGACGTATCCGTAAAGACTTGACCGACGACAACAGCATCGTTCTTTGGTGCTGCGGCGACCAGGTTCGCAAGGGTGCGGCTACCAACGCCATCCAAATCGCGGAACTTTTGACGAAATAAACCATTATAAAATAAAACGGACTGTGATTTCACAGTCCGTTTTTCTTGTTTAATAGGATTTTTTTACAAAAACTTTTTCCGCATTTCTTCCGCAGAGAGGGGCGACAGGTCGGCGGGAGCCACGTCAAAGACGGTTTTGCAGCCGGTGATGTTGCGGGAATACATTTTGTGCAAAGCTCTCGCGTACGCCACGATGACCGAGGCGGTAAATTCCGGGTTGGAATCCAAGGTCAGTTTGTATTCGATTACTTGGGTGTTTTTGTGATCCATTCCGGTGGTTCCGGTACAAATGACGCTTCCCCCGTGGGGAAGACCCTTGTGGTTTTGATTCAGTTCTTCTTGGGAAATGAAATGCACGGTGGTATCGTAGTCGGCAAAATAGTTTGGCATGGTTTTAATCTCTTGTTCGATCCGTTCCAGGTCCGCCCCGTCTTTTGTCACCACGAAGCATTCTCTCGTGTGTTTTTCCCGGGTGGTCAGTTTTGGATTTTCTCCTGCCCGTACCCGATTCATCGCTTCGTCTACGGGAACGGTATACTGCCGTGCGTCCAACACTCCGTCAATGCGGCGAATGGCGTCGGAATGCCCTTGGCTTACCCCTTTGCCCCAGAAGGTATAGTCGGAGCAGTTGGGCAAAATTGCCGTGGCATACAGTCGATTCACCGAGAACATTCCCGGGTCCCAGCCGGCGGAAATCAGAGCGATATGCCCCGATTCCAAAGCCGCGTTGTTGACTGCGTCGAAATGTTCGGGAATTTTAGCGTGGGTGTCAAAACTGTCGATGACATTGAATTTTCTTGCCAATTCGGGGGTCATTTTGGGAAGGTCGGTGGCACTGCCGCCGCACAAAATCAAAACGTCAAAAGCATCGTCGGAGCAATTCATTAAATCGTCGGCGGAAAACACCGGGGTTCCTTGGGTTTGCACCGTTTTGGGGTTTCTGCGGGTGTAAACGCCCGTAAGTTCCATATCGGGGGAATTTTTGGCGGCACATTCCACCCCTTTCCCCAAATTTCCGTATCCGTAAATCGCAATTTTCATAGAGTTTGTTGTTCCTTTCGGTTAGGTAAAGTCAAATTCCACTTTTTGGGTTTCCGGATTCCATTTTAACTTGGAATCAAAGGTTTTTCCCGTTCGGGGAGAGACGAATCCCTCCAATTTTGCGGTAGTTCCCGTTTCCAGCAAAGATTTTGCCGCCGACAGGGGAATGACTCTGCCGCACATGGTATTCCAAATGGTGAATTTGCAGTTCTTTTCTTTGTAATTCATACAACCGTAGCCGTACCGCCCTTTCACGACCTTGCCGCCGCATAAGGGACAGATGCCTGCTTCATCCCGGAAAAATCCGTCGTATACGTCGGTTTCCGGTGTGGCGTTTTGATGGACGGAATCAAACACCTGGGCAATTTCTTTTTCCGCCAAGCCTACGCTGTCGTCTACGGTGATTTCACCCCGGTAGACCGCTTTTAAAGCTTTGCCCAACTCCGAGGTTTTGTATTTGTCCATGGAAATCTGCATTCGCATCAAAGCCTCAATCAGATAAATTCCCTTGGGCAGAATGGTGTAAACGTCTTTTTTCAGTTGAATGTATTCGCTCTTTCGGGCGTTGTCGATAATTCCCGTGCGGGTGGCTTCCGTTCCCAATTCCAGACCTTCGAAAATGGCACGGTATTCTTCCGCATCGTCTTCGGTCTCAATGTTTGCCTTTTCTTCCCGGAAAGGGTTTTTTAGGTAATTATTCAACGTCTCAATCGTGTAGTGTTTTGGAGGCGTGGTTTCTTTTTCCACCGGAGCAAAGGCGGTATTGACCTTGTCGCCTTTGGAAAGGTTGGGAAGAACTTTGTCCTTCTGTCCCCCGTCATCGTATTTCATCCAGCCGGGTGCGGTAATGACGGTTCCTTTCAGCAAAAATTCTTCCAAGCCCCCCACGTTGATGGTAATTTCGGTCTTTTCCGCCTGGCATTCTTCCGAACAGAAAACCGCCACAAACCGTCGCATAACAGTGGAGTAAACTTGAAATTCTTTTTCGGACAAATTCCCCTTGGAGGGAATTTTATAGGTTGGGGTCAACGCCGAGTGGGATTCGATTTTGGAATCGTCAAAAATGGTCTTTTTGAACTTGAATTCCACCGGATATCCGATTTTTTTGACCCCTTCCAATACCTTTTTAATTTTGTCCTGTTCCGCCGTTGCCAAATATTCCGAGTTGGTACGGGGGTAGGTCAAATATCCCGCCTCGTACAGTTTTTGCACGATTGCCAAGGATTCTTCCATGGGCATTTTGTACTTTTTCCCCAAGGTGTTTTGCAGGGTGGAAAGAGAGTACAATTTCCCGGGGTTCAAGGTGGTTTTTCGCTTTTTGACGGCGGTAACTACCGTGTCCTGCTCGTTGTATTTTTGGCAGAACGCCTCGGCTTTTCCCTTTTGATTTTTGTCAAACTTGGTTTTTGACGTCAGTTCCACCGTTTCTCCGTTGGTTTCTGCCTTGGAAACAATGGCGTAGTATATGTCGGGAACGAAGTTTTTAATCGCCATATCCCGGTCGTAGATGGCTTTGACAATGGGAATAATGACCCGTCCCACCCGGAGAAGCGTTCCGGTTTTCAGGGTGGCGTACCGGGTCAGGTTGACGCCGTAAAGCCAGTCCATGTAGGTTCGGGCGTATCCCTCCCGGGCAAGGTTATCGTAATTGCTTTCATCGGGCAATTCGGTCAACGCTGCCAAGATCGTTTGCGGGGTTTGATCGGGAAGCCACAGGCGTTTAAAAGGTTTTGTAATATTCCCGTCAAAGGCATTGGAAACACAGGTTCGGACGATAATTTCCCCTTCTCGGTCCGAGTCTCCCGCGTTGATAATGGTATCAATATCAAGTCGGATCGTAGCCA
>JAZRUJ010000027.1:0-10134 GCA_045652445.1 Eubacteriales bacterium
CTAAGGCTCTGAAGGCTGCTACTCCCGCCGGTAAGGGTCTGGGTGCTTCTCCCGGTGCTGCTTGCGGACAGGTCGTTTTCACTGCTGAAGACGCTGTTGCTTGGAACGAAGCCGGTAAGAAAGTCGTTCTGGTTCGTCTCGAAACCTCTCCCGAAGACATTACCGGTATGAAAGCTGCTCAGGGTATCCTGACCGTTCGTGGTGGTATGACATCTCACGCTGCCGTTGTTGCCCGTGGTATGGGTACCTGCTGCGTTTCCGGTTGCGGCGAAATCAAGATGGACGAAGAAAACAAGAAATTCGAACTGGCCGGTAAGGTTTACAACGAAGGCGATTACATCTCCATCGACGGTTCCACCGGTAATATCTATGACGGTATCATTCCCACCGTTGACGCTGAAATCTCCGGTAACTTTGGTATCATCATGGGTTGGGCTGACGAATTCCGTAAGCTGAAGGTTCGTACCAACGCTGATACTCCCGCTGATGCGAAGAAAGCTCGTGAACTGGGTGCCGAAGGTATCGGTCTGTGCCGTACCGAACACATGTTCTTCGAAGCTGATCGTATCGCTGCATTCCGCGAAATGATCTGTGCAGACACCGTTGCAGAACGGGAAGCTGCTCTCGATAAGATCCTGCCCTATCAGCAGGGTGACTTCGAAAAACTGTACGAAGCTCTGGAAGGATATCCCGTTTGCATCCGCTTCCTGGATCCCCCCCTCCACGAATTCGTACCCACCGAAGAAGCTGACATCGAAGCTCTTGCTGCCGCTCAGGGTAAGACTGTTGCTGACATTAAGGCTCTCATCGCTTCTCTGCATGAATTCAACCCCATGATGGGTCACCGTGGCTGCCGTCTGGCTGTCACCTATCCTGAAATTGCCAAGATGCAGACCACCGCGGTTATCCGTGCTGCCATCAACGTTAAGAAGGCTCATCCCGACTGGAACATCGTTCCCGAAATCATGATTCCTCTGACCGGCGAAGTGAAGGAATTGAAGTACGTTAAGGACATTGTTGTTGCTACCGCTGATGCTGAAATCGCTGCCGCTGGCTCCGATCTGAAGTACGAAGTCGGTACCATGATGGAAATCCCCAGAGCTTGTCTGACCGCTGATGAAGTTGCAAAAGAAGCTGCATTCTTCTGCTTCGGTACCAACGATCTGACTCAGATGACCTTCGGTTTCTCTCGTGACGACGCAGGTAAGTTCTTGAACGCTTACTACGATACCAAGATTTACGAAAACGATCCCTTTGCCAAACTGGACCAAACCGGTGTTGGTAAATTGATGGATATGGCTCTTACCCTCGGTAAGCCCGTCAACCCCAACCTCCACTGCGGTATCTGCGGTGAACACGGTGGTGACCCCTCTTCCATCGAATTCTGCCACAAGATTGGCTTGGATTACGTTTCCTGTTCTCCCTTCCGTGTTCCCATTGCCCGTCTGGCTGCTGCTCAGGCTGCAATCAACGAAGGTTGATCAGAACCAATTTAACAAGGAAGCCCCGCCGATTTCGGCGGGGCTTTGTTGCGTCTTTTTTATCGGGTATTTCGATTTTAGTTCCGATGATTGAAGAAAAAACAATAATAATAAATTCTTAATAAATTTCCCTCTTGCTTCTTAATAAAAGTTGTGGTATACTATTAATAACGAAAGGAAAGAGAGGGCAGACCGTATGAGTAAGATCCGTCAATTCATGCAAACCAAGGTAGGAACAATTTCCACTCTTTTGGTTTTTGTTGGTTTTGTCAGCTTTGCCGTCAGTTATACTTCCACTGGAATTTCCTTCCTGTTTCAATTGTTCTCTTTGTTATGTTTTGCGACCGTCTTATTTTTGTGGTCTGTGATTTATGCAAAAAAACCGGGAAAGTTGCGTCCCTTGGCACAAACGGTAAAATACCTGATAATTGGCGGCTTTTCTGTTCTTTTTGCCTTGTTTTTGTTTGTAGAATATAATATTATGAAGCACGACGGCGGAGATGAGTCTATTCCGGATACAGCAAAAATCGTCATCGTATTAGGCTGTAAAGTCAATGGGGAAGATCCCTCCCGTATGCTCCGATATCGTTTGGAAACTGCGTTGTCCCGTTTGGAGGAATCTCCCGATTCAATTGCAATTCTTTGCGGAGGACAAGGACCGGGAGAGGATATTACCGAAGCAGAATGTATGCGGCGATGGCTCATGGCTCGGGGGATTGACGAAAGCCGTTTAATTAAAGAGGATCAATCGGAAAACACCCGGGAAAACGTGCGAAATGCGGCAAGGATCCTTGGAGCAACTCCGGAAAATCCTCAACAGGCGGTAGTCGTTTCCACCGGATTTCATCTTTTCCGTAGTAAAAAAATTTGTTTGTCCGAAGGGTTCAAAACCTATGGGATTGCTGCAAAAATGCCTGAAATCCCCTTTTACCATCTGAACTATTATTGCCGTGAATTTGCAAGTGTAATTAAAATGTATATTCAGGAGATTATGGCATAAACTGTAAAAAAGTATTTTTACGGTGAGATTATGAAGCGAAAGCTGGATTTTTTAATCAACGTTGCATATTTCGGTGCCATTCTTTTGGCGGTCTATCTGACCGTGCGTTTTATTATTCCTCCAATTTTACCATTCCTTTTGGGGTTTTTGGTAGCAACTCTTTTTCATCCTCTCATTTCAAAAATTGCCAGAGTACGGAAACGAGGATTTGCTTCGGTAATTATTATCGTACCGTTTTGGTTTGTGCTGTTGTTTTTGCTCTGGAAGTTAGGTGCTTTAGTATACGGAGAAGCGGTAGAACTGTTACAATGGATTCGCACTACGGATTTTGACACAATTCTTGCTACTATAAAAATTCCGTTTTTTAGTGAAAATATAACATCCTGGCTTTCTCAACAGACCGATACCGTTTTACCCATGATCATTAATCTTTCTCAAAATGCACTTTCGAAATTGCTGGATTTTATTCTAAAACTTCCCAATGCGGTTTTGTTCTGTTTTGCCATGGTTGTTTCTTCTGTATTATTTTCCGTATCCTATGAAAAAATAGAACCTTTTCTTTTGCGGCAATTGCCCGCCCGTTGGCAGACGGAATATTTTGACGTTAAAGACTTTTTATTTCGCAAATTTTTTCGGTTTTTACAAGCCCATTCCACCATGTTTCTTATAAACTACGTTCAACTGTTGGTAGGGCTTTTATTTTTAAGATCCCCCTACCCGTTGATTCTTGCTGTCGTTATCGCGTTGGCGGATTTGCTGCCCTATATCGGAATGGCGTCGATTTTGGTTCCCTGGGGATTGATTGAATGGTTCGTGTTTGCAGATTCGGTGCAAGGGATTGGCTTAATTGTACTTGCGGTGATCGTTTCCGTTGTTCGAGAATTATTGGAACCCCGTATTGTAGGGAAGACCATCGGATTATCCGCTCTCGCGACCTTATTCAGTATTTATCTTGGCATGAAATTTATGGGATTTCTGGGGATTTTTTTGTTTCCCTTGTTCTTTTTATTCTTAAAAGAATGGAACGAATCCGGTAGAATTTTACTCTGGAAAAATAAGCCCGAATGATTCATATAGGAGGAGTTTTATGTTTGTTCATAGCACGTATCCGGAAATTCAAGATCCTTTTGCCTTAATTGGAAAAGAAAAGTTGTTAGTCTCTGCGGGTATCAGCGGCGATTTTAACACCATGACGGCATCCTGGGGAACGATGGGGGTTCTTTGGAACAAAAACGTTTTTAACGTTGTTATTCGTCCCCAGAGATACACCTATCAGTTTTTTGAACGGGAAGATTATTTTACGGTATCGGTATTAAAGCCCGGAATGGAAGACGCATACCGTATCTGTGGTACAAAATCGGGGAAAGATTGTGATAAAGTTTCTTTAGCAGGGTTGACACCTTATTTTGATGGAAACGCCGTTACTTTCGAACAGGCAAGATTGGCAATCGTTTGTAAGAAGATTTATATTCAGGATTTTGATCCCAAAGGATTTTTGGATCTTCAAATTGAAAAGAATTACCCCATTCAAGATTACCACCGTCTCTATTGCGGAGAAATTGTTGAAGTTTTGGAGCAAAAATGAGCATTTGCCCTGTCGAATAGACAGGGCATTTTTGTTTATACTAACAAAGAAAGGAGTGTGGATATGAAGAAAAAAATTAGGCAAAACGATTTGGTGAAAACTTCCGGATATGAGTTTCCGGATTTCACAGTCAATTCCAAAGGTGAACTTCCCGAAAACTCCTCATTTTCGGTTGTATTATCTGAAAATCGTACCATGCTCCAAAAGGTTTTTTCCGGAGACGGCACGTTTATTTGCCGTGATTTTTCTTCGGAAAAGCCGGGTTTTGCTCAATGTTTTGCCGTTTATTTTGACGGCCTTGTGAAAAATGAAATTGTTTTCGACAGTGTGATCCGTCCGGTGGTAGAGACCGATATTCCTGTGATCGATGCAAAAACTTTATCCGACCGTGTTATTTGCAACGTAGACACCGAAGTTATTTATTCCGCGCAAGAGTGTTTCGATGCTATGATGATGGGAGATTGTGTTGTTTTCCTGGAGGGATGTTCCGCCGCCGTTGTGGCAAGCACGAAAGGTTTTCCTGTTCGATCTCCGGAAGAGCCTTCCGCGGAGAAGGTCCTTTTAGGCCCCAGAGAGGGTTTTACCGAATCGGTCATGATGAACGTTGCAATGATCCACCGAAAGCTAAAGACGGTAGATTTTCATGCAGAACCTATGTCTTTTGGGACAAGAACTCAATGCAAGGCTTTTTTGTGTTATCTTGGCAGTATCGTCCATCCCGAATTGCTAAAAGAAGTAAAACGCCGTTTGGAGAAAATCAACATCGATGGCGTTTTAGATGCGAATTATATTATCGAACAAATTTCAGATCATCCCGTGTCTTTGTTTCGCACCGTGGGAGCAACGGAGCGTCCGGACGTAATCGCCGGAGGATTGTTGGAGGGACGGATAGCTTTGGTCTTGGATGGAACTCCCGTCGTCATTGAAATGCCTTATCTGTTTTCGGAATCCTTTCAGGTGGCGGAAGATTATTATCAAAACTTTTGGTTTGCATCCATTGGACGGGTCTTACGGTTGATATGTTATTTTTTATCGATAACCGTTCCCGGGATTTTCATATCTTTGGTTTCATTCCATCAGGAGCTTTTGCCCACCGATTTGGCATTGAGTGTGACCCAGGCAAGGGTCGGGGTTCCGTTTCCGATTGCCGTAGAATGTTTTTTGATGATTGCTGTGTTTGAAATTTTACGGGAAGCAAGTCAACGGCTCCCCGATAGTATTTCCCAAGCCTTAAGTATCGTTGGTGCCATCGTTATCGGTGATGCGGCGGTTTCTGCTCGATTTATTGGCTCTACCACCTTGATCGTTGTCGCTTTTGCAGGAATTACCGGTTTGATTTCTCCACGACTGGAAAGTTCTGTGATCGTGTTACGTTTCTTGCTGTTGTTATTGGGTACCTTTTTGGGCTTGTACGGTGTTTTGTGTGGTTGTGTGGGGATTGCGGTCTATCTGATGTCCATGAAGTCTTTTTCTGTTCCGTATCTATCCTATTGTTTTTCTACAAAAGTACAGGATCAAAAGGATATTTTTATCCGTGCTCCGTGGTGGATAATGAGAACCCGTCCTGCCTTTTTTGCTCAAGATCCTGTTCGCAGAAAGGATTGACATGAAGCGACTGTTTTGTTTTGTTCTTCTATTTTTTCCTTTGTTGTTTTCCGGTTGTTATGATTACCGAGAAATTAACGATACCGCCATGGTATCCGGAATTGCTATTGATTCCGGAATCGACTGTGCTTATACCGTTTCCGTGGAGATTATACAGCCCGCGGAATCCGAATCTTCCACTCCCAAAGCAAAGGTTTTGAAAGAATCGGGGAATCGTGTGGAAGATTGTTTAAAGCGGCTGGTAAATGCCGCAACAAAGCAACTGCAATTCAGTCATTGTAAATTGATCTTGTTTTCCGAAGATGTGGTAAAAAACGGGATTTCCGACCTTGTGGACTATTTTATTCGGGACCCGGAATATCGAGGAGATTTATTTTTGGCGGTTGTCACCGGGGCCGATGCCTCGGAGATGTTGTCTACCGGAGAGAAAGAAGAACGAGTTGCTTCATACGATTATGCTAAGGTAATTGAAAATTCTTATAAAGAAACCGGTTCTGTGACTCCTACAAAACTGTATCAATTTCCCATTAACGGGGATCTGTCTTTACTGCCGGTCTTTAAAAAATCCGAAGATTTGTTTTCCATATCTGCCTGTGCGGGAATGAAGAACGGAAAATTCTATGAGGAAATTGATTTGCAAACGGTGCAAAGCATTCTTTTTGTTTCCGGAGAATACAAAGTAGGAGAATTGTTGCTTACCACCGACGATGGAATTGAAATTCCATGTCAGGTTCGTTCCGTAAAAACAAAAAAGAAAATCGAGACCGGGGAACAAGTGACGGTTTACGCATCAATAGAATGTGATATTCTTTTAACCACGCTCCCTATAGGTTTTGATATTTCTACGGAAGACCATATGGAACGTTCGGAGAACGAGATTGGAAAACTATTGACAAAGAAGATTCAAGATGATTGGGATGCAACGGTGCAAAAAGGATCTTCGGAAGTTTTTGGTTTGGGTGTTTTTCTGTATCGTCACGAGCCGGAACTCTATGAGCAATTAAAAGGAAAATCTGCCTTGAAAGATATCATTTTAGTTCCGGAATGTAAGGTGGAACTTGCAAATTTTGGGCTTGCAGATGTGAGGGTCGTGGAATGATTTCTATCTTGTTTTCCGCATTATTTTTCTGGGGAAGTTTCGTGGTGCAACGTAAGATTTCCCGGACAAAGCGAGAAAAAATGTTGGGTGTTTCTTTGCTTGCGGTTTCAGTACTTTGTTTAAGTTTGTATTGTATTGGTATTTTGGGAGTTGGCGTTCCGTCGATTATAATGGATCTTCTCGGAAAGGTTGGGTTTTCTACGTGAATCGGGCGATTGTGCGGCAAAATTTTGCATTCTGCGTTCTGTTTTTAATGGGAGCAAATTTGTTGATCGGCAGTAGTTATCGGGCAAAGCAAGACACCTGGATTTCCATGTTGGTCGCATCGGGACTTACTCTCGTTTTGGCTTGGATTGTGTACCGTATTTCCAGGCTTTATCCCGGAAAAGATATTTTTGACCTTCTTAAACTTTGTCCAAAATTCCTCTCCGTTCCGTTGGTTTTCATTGTTGCTTATTATTGTTTTGAACAGGCGGCAATGACCTTGCGGGTTTATACAGGATTCGTTCACATTGTATCTTTGCCTAATACGGGAATTATAATTTTACCGATCTTAACGGGACTTGTTGTTCTATTTTTAATTAATAGGGAAGACCGAATGCTCTTTCGTTTTTCCTACATGACGGCTATTCCCATTGTGTTTATCATCCTTCTCTTGGTTGTTTTTCTCTTTCCCATGTTTCGATTGGAACATCTTTTTCCTGTTTTTTACGATAACACGAAAGAGGTTTTACTTTGTTCTGTAGAAAATTTCTCTTTTCCTTTCGGAAATATATTTTTACTTTTGGGGATTGCTTTTTTTCCGGGGAATTTAAAAAAGGAGAGAGCTGCCTGGCTTTGGATTGCAGTGATTTCGGGTGTTCTTTCTTTGATTGTAGTTTTACAAAATATTCTTCTTTTAGGAGGCGAATTATCCCACTTTTTGGATTTTCCTTACAATTATGCCGCCTCTCTTGTTAACGTAGGAGATTTCTTTTCCCGGATTGAGGTCTTCTCGTCTCTGTTCTTCTTTTTATCGGCGATTGTCCGTACGGCATATTTCGTTCGCCTTACCCTTCGCGGAATACAAAGCCTTTGTCCCGTATCCATTAAGTCGGTATCCTTTCCGGTGGTTTCTTTGTTGTGTTTTTATACGGTAATTGCCTTTGACAATACCAATTCTGTGTTTAATTATTTGAAGGTGTTTCCGTATTTTGCCCTCCCTTTGCAGATAGGATTACCCATCTTTCTTTTATGGTTTTGTTATAAAAAGAACAGGGAAAACCTACATTGTTATCTGAAAAGCAAAAAAATAACAAATCGCGTTTTGTAAAAGATTTTTTCGTTGAAAAGTTTACAAAAATGACATTAAAAACGGCTTGACAATCCTTGGAAAATATGATATAATATCCAAGGTAAATTTCCTATGCGGGTATGGCGGAATTGGCAGACGCGTTAGATTCAGGTTCTAATGGTCGCAAGGCTGTGCAGGTTCAAGTCCTGTTACCCGCACCAAAAAACTCTCGTTCTATTGAACGAGAGTTTTTTTATCCAAGCCGACAGGCTTGGTATATCATCACGACGCAGTCGTGTATATCATCGCCGAAGGCGTATATCATCACACGAAGTGTGTATTTATGTCGGCTTGATGATATACAACTTCTTTCGAAGTTGATGATATGCAATTCCTGCGGAATTGATGATATACAATGCTTCGCATTGATTTAGTTGTATTTTTATGCTATAATACACACAGGCGGTGATTTTATGAAAAGAATATTTGCTTTATTGCTTTGCTTGACTTTATCTTTTATACTTTCGGCTTGCGGTGTTTCTTCGTTTGATGACTGCAAGGAGGATAGAGAGAAAGTTGTAGACCTCATACTTGATGAAAGTGTTGAAATTGCAGAAAATGGTTTGGTTACATTACCAGATGAATTTAAAAACCTTTCAGATACGGGAGAGTGTTTAATAGTCGAGTTTCAAGACCAAAGTGCAATATATTTTTTTGAATTTCGTGGAATTTTAGGTGAGTCGAGAGGTTATGTGTATGTTACCGACCAAATCGATTGGAAAGATTACGTCAACGAAGATAAATATACAGGTACACAAGATTGGATAGACATTGAAGAAATTGAAACAAATTGGTATTCTGTTAAAACAGAATAAAATATAATAAAATTATAAGAAAATCCCCAGTTTTCAGGCACGTTTTATTCGTGTCATTAAGTTCAAAACTCCCAAATAAAAGCACGATGGTTTTGATACCATTGTGCTTTTTATTTTGATGTCATCGTGCTTTTGTTTTACAAAAAAACCACCAGCAGTGCTGGTGGTTTTTTATCTAATTACAGATTAGATACGGGCAACGCCGGTCTTCTTGGCGGCTTCGATAACTGCTTTTGCAACAACTTCGGCAACGCGTTTATCCAAAGCGGGAGAGATGATATTTTCTTCGTTCAGGTCTTCGTCGGAAATCAGAGAAGCCAGAGCATAAGAGGTGGCAACCTTCATTTCTTCATTGATGCAGGATGCACGGCAGTCCAAGGCACCGCGGAAAATACCGGGGAATGCAAGAACGTTGTTGATTTGGTTGGGGAAGTCGGAACGACCGGTCCCAACCACTCTTGCACCGGCGGCTTTTGCCTTATCGGGCATAATTTCGGGAGTGGGGTTTGCCATGGGGAAGACGATTGCGTCTTTCGCCATAGATTGAACCCTTTCTTCGCTGACAATGTTGGGAGCAGAAACGCCGATAAAGACATCTGCACCCTTCATCGCATCTGCCAAGTTGCCCATCTTGTGTTCCAAGTTGGTAACTTCAGCGATTTCAGCGTGAGCTTCGTTTAATTCGGGCATACCTTTGCAGATGATACCGAAGCGGTCCACCATGGTCAGGTTCTTAACACCCATGTTCATCAGGTGTTTGCCAATAGCAATTCCGGCAGAACCGGCACCGTTAATAACAACTTTAATATTAGCGATGTCTTTTTTGACTACGCGGAGAGCGTTCAGAAGTGCTGCCGCAACAACGATGGCAGTACCGTGTTGGTCATCGTGGAAGATGGGAATATCGCAGATTTCCTTCAATCTCTTTTCAACTTCAAAGCAACGGGGAGCAGAGATATCTTCCAGGTTGATGCCACCGAAAGAACCTGCGAGCAGCTGGACAGTCTTGACGATTTCGTCAACGTCCTTGGAACGAACACAGAGCGGGAATGCATCGACGCCGCCGAATGCCTTAAACAGAACGCACTTGCCTTCCATAACCGGCATACCTGCTTCCGGACCGATATCGCCCAGACCCAGAACAGCGGTACCGTCGGTAACGACAGCAACCAGGTTGCCACGGCGGGTATACTTATAGCTCAGATCAACATCTTCG
>JAZRUJ010000028.1:0-85834 GCA_045652445.1 Eubacteriales bacterium
TCTGTTGTTGCATTCTCCAAATCCGGAGAACGTATGGTAGGTCAAGTGGCTACACGCCAGGCAATCACCAACCCCGACCGCACCATCATTTCCATTAAGCGTGATATGGGTACCGACAAAAAAGTAAACATTGACGGCACCGATTACACCCCCGAAATGATTTCTGCCATGACTCTTCAGAAACTGAAGGCTGATGCAGAAGCATATTTGGGCGAAAAAGTAACCCAGGCGGTCATTACCGTTCCCGCTTACTTTAACGACTCTCAGCGTCAAGCAACCAAGAACGCCGGCACCATTGCAGGGCTGGAAGTTCTTCGTATTATCAACGAACCCACCGCTGCAGCACTCGCTTATGGCGTAGACAAAGAAACCTCTCAAAAGGTTATGGTTTACGACCTGGGCGGCGGTACGTTTGACGTTTCCATTCTGGACATCGGCGACGGTGTTTTTGAAGTTATGGCAACCAACGGGAATACCCGTTTGGGCGGCGATGACTTCGATGAAAGAATCATGGATTACCTGGTTGCCGAATTTAAGAAAGAAAACGGCATTGATCTGTCTGCCGATAAAATGGCAATGCAGAGATTGAAGGAAGCCGCAGAAAAGGCGAAGATTGAACTTTCCGGCATGACCACTTCCAATATCAATCTCCCCTTTATCACAGCAGACGCTACCGGTCCCAAACACATGGACATCACCCTGACCCGTGCAAAATTCAATGAATTGACCGCCGATTTGGTAGAAGGAACCATGGTTCCCACCAAAAAGGCAATGAACGATGCGGGCCTTACCCCCGCACAAATCGATAAAGTTCTTTTGGTCGGCGGTTCTTCCAGAATTCCCGCTGTTCAAGAAAAACTTAAGGATTTCTTGGGCAAAGATCCCCACAAGGGCATCAATCCCGACGAATGTGTTGCTGTCGGTGCCGCAATTCAGGGCGGTATTTTGGGTGGAGACGTTCAAGGACTGGTTCTGCTGGACGTAACGCCCCTTTCTTTGGGTGTTGAAACTTACGGCGGTATTGCTACCAAGTTGATTGAAAGAAATACCACCATTCCCGTAAAGAAGAGCCAGATCTTCACCACCGCGGCTGACAATCAAACTTCCGTTGAAGTTCATGTCATTCAAGGGGAACGGGAAATGGCTGCCGACAACAAAACTTTGGGACGGTTCCACTTGGACGGCATTCCTGCCGCACCCAAGCAGGTTCCCCAAATTGAAGTCACCTTCGACATCGACGCCAATGGTATCGTAAACGTTAGTGCAAAGGATCTCGGCACCGGCAAAGAACAAAAGATCACCATCACCGCCTCTACCAACATGTCCAAAGAAGACGTGGAAAAGGCAGTTCAAGATGCTGAAAAGTTTGCAGAAGAAGACAAAAGACGCCGGGAAGAAGTGGAAGTTCGTAACAATGCAGATCAGATGATCTATCAATGCGAAAAATCCATGAACGACATGGGCGATAAACTGTCCGATGCTGACAAAGCACCGGTCACCGAACAAATTGAAAAACTGAAAGAAACCGTAAAGGGTAACGATACCGAAGCGATCAAAAAAGATACGGAAGAACTCCAACAGAGATTCTATAAGATTGCAGAAAAGATCTACGCCCAGCAACAACCCCAGGGCAACGTTGCTTCCGACGGAGCCGCCGCAGAACCCTCTGCCGACGGAAACGTAACGGTAGACGATTTCAAAGTTGACGACAACGACTAATTGATAAAAACCGCATATCAAGGGGATTTCACGTTCCCCTTGATATGTTCGTGTAAGAGGAAAAACATGGCAGATAAACGCGATTTTTACGAGGTCTTGGGGGTTGAAAAATCCGCCAGCACAGATGAACTGAAGAAAGCATACCGTCAAATGGCAAAAAAATATCACCCCGACCTGAATCCCGGAAATAAAGAAGCGGAACAAAAATTTAAAGAAGTTAACGAAGCCTACGAAGTTCTCTCCGATTCGGACAAACGGGCAAAATACGACCAGTTCGGACACGCCGGAGTTGATCCAAATTTTGGTGCGGGTGCCGGTGGATACGGTGGTTACGGCGGAGCCTACACAAACGTCGATCTGGGAGATATTTTCGGAGATGTTTTCGGCAATTTCTTTGGAGGGGGTGCAACGCGACGCCGTTCTTCCGCAGTCCCGGGAGACGACGTAGATACCGCGTTAACGCTGACCTTTGAAGAAGCCGTATTCGGATGTAAAAAATCCGTAACCATTACCCGAAAAGAAAACTGCTCGGAATGTAACGGCAGCGGTGCTGCAAAGGGAACGACGGCGGAAACCTGTCCCACCTGCCGAGGCACCGGTCGAGTTCGCACCGTACAACAAACCATGTTTGGTGCAATGCAAAGCGAACGAACCTGTACCACTTGCTACGGGACGGGGAAAATCATTAAAACTCCTTGTAAAAACTGCAACGGAACCGGACAAGAACGGAAACAACGTACCATTACCGTCAACATTCCTGCAGGGATTGCAAACGGTCAGGTAATCACCTTGAACGGACAAGGCTGTGCCGGCATCAAGGGGGGTCCTGCCGGAGATTTGAATATTTCCATTAAGGTAAAACCCCACAGCATTTTCGAACGGAAAAACTTTGATCTGTTCTGCGATTTCCCCATTACGTTCCCTCAAGCGGCATTAGGCAGCGAAATTGAAGTTCCGCTGTTGGATGGAAGCAAGGTAACACAAAAAATTGATGCGGGAACCCAAAGCGGAACGGTCTTGAACCTAAAAGGAAAAGGTGTCCCCTATCTTAACTCAAAAGGGAAGGGCAACCTTTACGTCCGCATTGTTGTGGAAACGCCGAAAAACCTCAATTCCAAACAGAAAGAATTACTCAAAGAATTTGACGCCGTAGAAAACAAGAGAACCTACGAAAAGAAGTCTTCTTTTGCAGACAAAGTAAAAAAATTCCTTAGTGCAGAAGAATAAGAAAAACAACCCACGATATCGTGGGTTGTTTTTTAATTCTTCCACAGAAAATAGAAGAAATTCTTTCAATTTGCAAAAAACGGTTGCAAATAACACAAAACTATGATATAATAAAAGTACCATCATTCTTGAAAAATCCCAGAAAGGTTGATGAATATGGATCCAAAATTTCTTGAGGAATTGCAAAAATTAAAAGAACAAAAAGATGCAGATCTGAACAAGATGCAGGATCTGCAACAATTGAGCATACCCGATTTTGAGGAATTAGAATTGCCGGAAATTGAACCGGAACCGGAAGGTACTGTTTCCGGTGGCACGATTCAATTCGAAAAGGTCACGGAAGAATCTATGCCTATCTCCACGCCCGCTCCGGGCGGTCGCAGAGGCCGGAAACCTGAAGAATATAAAAAACCTGCAAAAGAAAAAATTGAAGATCCGAAACGAAAAAAAATCAGAAATACAATTTTAATTTCTGCGGCATCTTCCCTGTTTGCTGTTGCCATTCTTTTGACGGCGTTTTTTGGAATCCGCAATGCGAACCAAAAAAACTATTCCTATCCCTATCTGGGCATGGGGGTTGCCATTGAAAACGGAGTAAATCAATACACTTTTTTTGGAAACCTTCATACGATCACCCAATACGGTGCTATCGGTCAATTGCAAGCCCAGGCTGAATTTAAAAGGGGTAATTGCATTAAAGAAACCATCTATACCGCAGAGGGAAATGTAAATTACTATTACACCCACGAATATGACGGTGATTTTCGCATTGGATCTGCCTTGTATCAAGATGGACAGATTGTTCAATCGGTCAGCTATGCAAAAGAAAAAGATGGTAAAATTAAGGCAACAACCATTTATTATTTGGAAGAAAATCGGGAAGAAATTTCCCTTCTAACCCTATCAGAAGATGGAAACCTGACGCTAAAAGAAACCCAAACTGACGGTCAAATTCTTCTGCAACAATATAACGGACCCCTGGTAGCGGAATCAACTTTGACCGAAAATGACGGAACCGTTGTTTCTCGGTATGTTTATGAATACAACGGCAATAAACAATTATTAACCCAGACGGAGTACGATGGAAATAACGGAATTCAAAGCCGCACAGTCAACCAATACAACGAAAAAAATTTGTTGACGAAAACAATTTTCTATAACGGCGACGGCGATATTCTCAATTACGACACCTATAATTACGATCAAAACGGAAACCCCATCAAACAGGTTCAATATTCCGGCAACGGAACAATGCTGAATCAAATTTTGAGGGTGTTTAACGATAAAAACCGTGTTGTAAAAGAAACCAGCCTGAAATCCGACGGTTCCATTCAATATTGCACCGGATACGATTACGATGACCGGGGAAATGTATTCAAATCCATTGTTTACGATACGGAAAACAGTACCGTCATTCGGCAATATACATTATTGACTCGTAACGAAGCGGGAACCGTTATTGAAAGCAACACTTACAATGCTGCAAAAACGCTTATTGAAAAAATTCTATACAACCATAGTGGTTTTCTAACAAACCGCTATCAATACAATGACAGCGGAAATCTAACGTTGGAAGAACTTTTGCAGTATGATCAAAAACAACGGGTCACCCTGAAATCCACAACCAACTATACCGACGACGGAAAAAAGAAGAACGCTTTTAGCGAACAGTACGACGAAATGGGGCTTGTGGTTGTTCAGGTGGAAGAAAATGTAGAAGAAAGCCTTTATATCCAACGCCTATTTGAATATCATTCAGACGGATGGAGACAAAAAGAAACCGCTTTCGACAAAAACGGAAAAACCCTCTTTGAACGGCAATACGACCAAAAAGGCCGCATTAAATCCGAAAAATTGTTTGAAAAGGGTGTTCAAACGGTCTCGAATGAATACGTCTATGATGAAAATGACCGTGTCGTTACGAAAAGTTCTTTGGATTCTCTGACAAGTATTCTCATTAAAACCGTTTATACCTACGATAAAAACGGCATTCTTCTTTCTTCGCTGGATTCCAACGTGTTAGGCGTTGCCATAACAAAACGGGAATATGACAAACAAGGATTGGTTACCGAAATTACTAATTATGACGACGACGGATTCATAAACGGTTATGTTAAATTTGAATACGATGATCAATCCCGCGTAATTGTTGAAAAACGCTATGATATTGAAAAAAATTACGTAGGAAAAACCGTATATTACTACCGCGTCGACGGTGGGACTGATTACACAATCTATGACGAATCGGACGTCGCTGTGGAAGATTCCAGAGGCTCGGAATATCTACCCGACAATGACGACAGTAATAACGATGATCAAAATCAAAATACCGACAGCACAGACACCAATACCCCATCTAGCGACGCAACGCAAAACAACAACAACTAACAAAAAGAGCGAGTTGAAAAACTCGCTCTTTTTTATTAACGTTTCATATCGTTGAAAAATTCTTCCCGGCTTCGCATTAGATTTAAAATTTCAAGAAATTTTCGGGGAGACAAATGTGCCGGAAGTCCCAGCCGTTTTTGATATTCCGCCCTTAATTTACGGCTTTCTGCCCCACCTAAAAGCCCCATTTCATACAGGTCCGCATTGGTGACGGGATTTTTTGTGTCACAAATCGGAGCAGATGCAAATTCCAAAATAGAAGAAAGCAACTCTTCCGGCATCGCCTCTACACCCAATTTCCCCTCTGCAGAAGGATTCTTTTTTCGCTTCTCTTTCCCGAACCGATCGGGAATATAGGCATTTCGAATATATTGAGGTCCGATGGCACCAATCAAATAATTGCGAATTGCCATTCCAGAACGGTCGGAATCGGTTAACAAAATCAATCCTTTTTCCCGTGCAAGCGTTCGTAAGGTTTCCAATTTCGCAGTATCGGAAAAGATTCCAAACCCTCCGGTTTGTACGATAACTCCGTCCACCACTTTAGACAACGCTATTTGATCGTATTTTCCTTCTACTACGATTACGGAATCTACGTGGATCATAATACCTCCATGGCTTCCGTCAAAAGACGGACAACTAAAAGATCCGCATCTACGGCAGAAGATTTAGAAAGGACATCAATTTCAGCACAAACGTCCATCAACCGTTCTAAAGATTCCAAGGGAATTTTAGAAAGAATTTGAGAATAACGGCGAACCAAAAATTCCTTAAATTCCGAAATTTCGGCTCGAACCGACTCCGGTTGTCCTTCCGTCAATTTCAATTTATAAAGCCCACCGAAACAAGCATACAAAGACCCCAGGATCTTTTGAGGAGGGGTTCGCAATGCACGGAGATCGTTCAACACCTCAAATACCTTGTCCGGTTGCTTTTTCAACAGATAGTCATTCAATTCATAGGCTCGTGCCTGAACGGTTTTTACGCATAATTTTTCCAATGCCGTACGGGTAACTTCCCCGTGACAGTAAGAAGCAATTTTGTCTATTTCCGAGAGCATCAACTCCATGTTTCGCTCTTCCACCGACAAAAAATAGTCCACCTGTTCAGGGGATATGGAACATCCCCGTCGTTGAAATTGCTGTGCAACCCACCGGGACAAGGTCCGATCATCTACGATTTGAATCTTCAGCATTAGCCCAACATCCGAAATTTTGGACTTCAATGCCTTGTAGGTTTTGCTTCGGGCGTCCGGCTCTTCAATATCTTGGCAGATAATAATTGAGGTATCTTCGGGAATATCACAATCTTGACTTGCTAAAAATTCGGCTACAGGAGAAGACATCGGGAGATCTGAAATCAATAAAATCTTACGCTCGCCCAAAGGACATAGCCATAATTCTTCGGAAAACGTATCTAAATCCACTTTTTTTCCTTCATAACGATGCAAGTCCGTATCCTGATTATCAGGCAACATAGCAGAAATTAGGGATTTAAGGTAGAAACGCTTTAAATAGGGTTCTTCTCCATAAAAGTAGTACAAAGGACGGAACGTTTTTCGTTCCAGGTCTTGCTTGAGAGCGTCAAGACTCATAATCGACTACCTCCATTCGAGCTCCGTCAGAGCGAATCGTCACCGTGGATAATTGATCCGTCCGTAGAATCTGGGAACCTACCCCCAAGATCCGATCTATCGCTTCTTGGGTTGGGTGTCCATAAGAATTTTTTGCTCCCACGGAGATTACGGAATAAACGGGAGTCACAGCATCCAGAAAATTCTTGGAAGAAGAAGATTTGGAACCATGATGGGGAACCAACAGCACATCACAATCCAGACCGGAACCGTAGCAAGAAACCAAGCGTGTTTCCGCTTTTGACGTTATATCACCGGTGAACAGCCCCCGATAATTGCCAAATTCACAAAGTCCCACGATGGAGTTTTCATTTTGGTCATCGGATGTGGCATCCAAGTGCCGGGTCAAAAGACGAAGATTGGAAGAACCCAGGGATCGTTGGGAATCATCCTCTAAAACCGTCAGAGTTGCTCCCTCATTTTCCGCCAATACGACAATTTGTGCATAAAGAGAAGCATCGCCCTCTGTATAAGGAATGATGATTTCCTTGATTTCTTTTTCCTCGCAGAGATCTTCCAAACCATTGGCGTGATCATCGTGAAGATGAGAGATTAAAACAAACTCAACTTCGTTAATCCCCGCAGACGTAAGATAATCGGATGCTACCATCCCCGGCTGTTTTGTTCCGCCGCAATCCACCACATAGGCTTGTTGATTTAAAATCGTAACAATGCAATTCCCCTGACCAACATCCAAAAATGCTGTTTGCAAAACATTTTCCGAGGGGGCAACGTCTCCCACCGTAATACGGGAAGAAACCGATTCTGCAGCCTGATAGATCGTCAAAAGGGAAATTGCCGCAAAAACCAAGGAAATTCCTCTGCGAACCATTCGTTTCTTTTTCTTTTTTGAAGTAGTTTTAGGCATGGGGAGAAAATAAATTAACGCGGCAAGAATCAGCATAACAACAGCAAAAATCCATTGTAATGCCGGAGGAACCATTTCCACCGCGTCCATCCATGATACGGCGAAAGAAGAACAATAGATCATAAATTTTACTCCATAGCTAATTAATAACCCGAGAATTTTACAAAATGGTGAGAATACAGAAATTAACGCAATTAGAAGCAAAATCAACGCTCCGAAAAAGCATAATTGCAAGATCGGAAGCAGTATGGGAGACAAAAATAACGACCATACGGAATAAGAATCTAACCGCATCCAAAGAATGGGCAAGGTTAAGATAAAAGCAGAAACCGAAACGCTAAACAAGGAAATGAGGTTCCGCAAAACAGACCCGCAAATCACATGACAGCGAACAAATAACCATTGTATAATTGCTTTAATAACGGGGGAAGAAAACAATAGAATGCCCAACGCTGCACAAAAAGATAATTGAAAAGACAGAGACCATACGGAGTATGGCGAAACCAAAAGGATTACAATCGCAGAAAGACCCAGCCGATTAAACGGCTCCGTGCGAACAGAGACCCATGTGCCTCCAAACACAATAAGGTTCATGATAACGGCTCGACAAACCGAAGGTGTAAATCCTGAAAAAAGCAAAATAATCCCGAGAGACAAAACCGATAGAATTATTTGAAGCCGTATGTCCCTCATTTTTTGAAGGAAAAATAAAACGAAAGAAATAAAGACCGAAACGTGAAGTCCGGATACCGCAACCACGTGAAGCATACCGGTTTGTTGTAATACCTGATAATCTCCCGAAGACAAGGTATCTTTATTTCCCGTAAGAACAGCGTTCATAAATCCGCCTTCATCACCTCCGATATACCGGAGAAAGGTGGTATAAGCGTATCTACGAAGGGAAGAACTTACGGTATAAAAAGACGGTTCCGGCTCGGCAGCGATAACCTCTTGGGGATTGCGAATTACCCCGATCAACGCCACACCGTCGGAGAGATTTTCCAAAAAGTATACGTCTTTTGGGCGGGAAAAGGTAAATTCTGCCGTAACCGTTCCACCGCCGTCCGTATAATAAACAGAGCTAAAAAAGACAATTTTTTGAGAAAACGGTCCGTCCACGGGTTTTGCAACGTATCGATACGAACCTGTAGAAACGACTTTCGGATCCTCAGTTAATTGCACCGTTGCAGTAACGGTTTTTCCATCATATGTATCAACTGTGCGATAATAATCCGTTACCGGAAAATAAAGAATCAACGTGGAGATCAGAAAACAGCAGAGTGCAAATAAAAGATCTCTTAACCAACGAGTTTTGTATAATACGAACAGAGCCGTAAAAATCCCGACACCGAAAAGAGAAATCAGGAATCCCGAAAGAAATGCCCCGGGAAAATACCAATACAGCAATGCCGCAATACAAAGAACTACAGCTCCAAGAAAAGACGCCCGTTTCATCGTTGTTTTAAGGTAACGATGGTAACACCGGTCTCCCCTTCACCATAAACACCCAAACGGAAAGATTCCACCGTCTTATCTTTGCGAAGCATGGCGTGAACCCCCTGACGCAAAGCACCGGTTCCTTTCCCGTGAATGATGCTGACGGTGGTAAGTCCGGACATTCTGCACCGATCCAAAAATCCTTCCACCACCGGTTCTGCTTCCAAAATATTCATTCCGCGGATATCAATTTCGTTGGAAACGTCTCTGGTATCCCGTCCTAACGAATAGACAGATTTTCCTTGAGGTTGCGGGGGGATTTTTGTTTTTTGTTCAATCAGTTCCAAATCATCCAACTTAATTTTGGTCTTAATAATTCCGATCTGGATGGAAACTTGCTTTTTGTTATCCGGCAATGCAAGAACAGTCCCGGTTTTTCCGAGAGAGATTACTTTTACCGTATCTCCTTCCCGTAACGGACGGGGCAAAGGTTTCTTTTCTTTTTTAGGGGCTACGGCAGATTCCATTTGGTTCAACGTGTCCGCCGTAGATTTCTTGACAGCACCGATCTTTTCCCGGAAATCCGCCCGGTCTTTTTCTTTCCGAAGCTCGTCAATTTCGTCCAGCAACCGGTCGGTATCCCGCCGTGCCTGATCCACGATATCGGCGGCTTTCCGTTTTGCCGCTTCCAAATGTTCCTGAGCTTTGGCTTCTAATTCTTCCCGTTCTGCCTTGGCACGATTTAAGGCACACTGTGCCTCAAAGCGAAGTTCTTCCGCCTGTTTTTTATCGTATTCCAGAGTTTTACGGGTGGTTTCCAGATCCGCAAGAACGCTTTCCAATTTTACGGTCTCATGATCCAAATGATATTTTGCACCTTGAATGACAAGATCGTCCATGCCTAATTTTTGCACGATGGCAAAGGCGTTGGATTTACCGGGTATTCCGGTAATTAAGCGATAGGTGGGGCGGAGCGTGGATACATCAAATTCACAGGAAGCATTTTCCACATCGGGGGTTTGCAAAGCATACAATTTCAGTTCTGCATAATGGGTGGTACACATGACCTTTGCACCCATGGACTGAATAGATTCTATGATAGACATGGCAAGGGCCGCCCCTTCGGAGGGGTCGGTGCCGCTTCCCAACTCGTCCAAAAGAACCAACGAACGATCGGTAATCTGCCCAAGAATAGAAATGATATGGGTCATATGGGCAGAAAAGGTGGAGAGAGATTGCTCAATACTCTGTTCGTCTCCGATATCTGCAAAAACCCGGTCGTAAAACGCCACGGAAGATCCTTCCTTGGCACAAATAAACAAACCGGATTTTGCCATCAAACACGCCAAACCAAGAGTCTTCAAAGAAACGGTTTTCCCTCCGGTGTTGGGACCGGTGACAATCAAAACCGAATACTCTTTTCCGATGGAAACGTCAATGGCTACGACTTTGTCTTTGGAAATTAAAGGGTGACGTGCCGCTGTAAGTACCGTACTTCCGTCTTCGGTGAGAATGGGTTTAAAGGCGGAAATTTCCGTGGCATAACGAGCCTTAGCAAAGCAAAAATCAAAGAAACAAACGGTTTTGAAATCGCTGACAAGCCAATCGGCACGATCCCCGATCTGTTGAGAAAAGGACATTAATATTTTATCGATCTCTCGACGTTCTTCCGCAACCAAAACGGCAATTTCATTGTTGGCATTTACCACCGCCATAGGCTCTATAAATACCGTCGCACCGCTGGAGGAAGTATCGTGAACCAAACCGGGAACGTCGTTGCGGCATTCTGCACGCACCGGCAACACGTAGCGGTCGTTACGCATAGTAACGATGGCGTCTTGCAGATATTGACCGGCGGAGCGAAGATAACTATCCAGTACGTTCCGGATTTTTGCCCGGGCGGCAGACTGTTTCCGGCGAATATCTCGCAACGTGGAAGAAGCCGCATCAGAAACTTCTTCCGGAGAAGGAAATGCGGCATTAATGCTGTTTTCCAGAGAAACGTCCGAAACCAGCAAATCAAAATATTCAGTTAATGCTCCGCTATCCGAGGGTTTATTCTCCCGAAGAGAACGAACGATCCGTAAAAGATCGGCAATTGCAATTAATTCGGAAATGGCAAGAGTTGCCCCGTTTTGTGCACGGCGGGCAGAGGAAACAATATTTTTCAAATCGGAAAAGGAAGGGGCTCCATACCGCTGCAAGATCGTAAGAGCGGCATCGGTTTCTTCCAAAGCCTTTCGAGCCTCCCCGGGGGTCTTGTGGGGTTTTAAGTCCCGGCACAGTTCCTTTGCAGAATCCGAGATGGCGTGAACCGCCAATTTTTCTAAAATTTTAGGATATTCGAGAGGATTCAATTCATCCATAATCGGGAACCTTTCAAAATGTAGTTCGTACCGAACGGTAATATTCCAAGGAGGAAAAATCCGTATCGGTAACAAAAGAGACGTAATCGGATAGAAGTTTTGACAAATAATGCACCGAATCGTCGTTCATAGAAAAAAGATACGCCTTCTTTCCATCATACTCCGTAATATGCTTTAAGGCGGAAATCATTCCGGGAGTTATAGGGTATCCGTTTCCGCATTCTTCGCAGCAAAAACCGTCTTTGAACGACCATTTGACGGGAGACTTTTCACAGCGGGAGCAGGAAACTTGAGGAAAAACACCTTCGATTACGCAATATTTTGTTTCAAACACCAATTTGATCAATCTTTCGTCAAGGTCCGTAGAACTCAACAAATACAAAGAATTAAGCAACAATGAACACAACGCGGCAGCATCGGTCTCTTCTCCGCTTTTTGCGGCAACGTCGGCAAAATATTGTGCCAACGCCAGCCGAGTGATGTCTTGGCGAAGCCCATAAAAGGCCTCTTCCACATCGGCAGAATTAACCACGTACATTCCCTTTCCCTTAAACAATACGTAATGAGAAAAAACGAAGTTTTGGGCGTAGAGAACCGATTGCTTCTTATTCTTTCCCACCGATCGGGCAAGAACCGTCATTCTTCCCCGTTCGGGAGTTAAAAGTGTCAGAATCATGTCTCGTTCGCCGTAAGGACGGGCTTTGAGAACGATTCCGTCGGTGACCACTTCCATGAAACGGACTCCTTAAAATTCGTTGTATTCGTTGATCAGATTGTCGTTGTTTCTCCAATCTTCCTTGACCTTAACCCGGCATTCCAGATAAACTTTTCTACCAAGCATATTTTCGATTTCGGAACGGGCTTCGGTTGCGATCTTTTTCAACATCGCTCCTTGCTTTCCGATAATGATCCCCTTATGGGAATCCCGTTCACAAATGATATTCACGTAAATTTCGGTGAGATTTCCGTCTTCCCGATCTTTGAAAAGAACCGTTTCTACTGCCGTCCCGTGAGGCACTTCTTCCCGAAGATTACGGAGCAATTTTTCCCGTACCAACTCCCCTGCCAAATACCGTTCCGAACGGTCGGTTGCGGCATCGGTGGGATAGTAAGCCACGGGGGATTCTTCCACGTGCTTGAGGATTTCGTCCAAAACGATCTTCACACCATCCCGTTGTAACGCACTGATGGGAACGATGGAATCAAATTCGTTCAATTCTGCATAGGCGGAAATGACATTGAGAATCTCGTCCTTGCGGATTTTATCAATCTTATTCAGCACCAGAATACAAGGCAATCCCGACGCCTGAATTTTCTTAATAACCTCCCGTTCCATAGAGCCGGGAATACGGCATTCCGCAACAAACAAAACCAAATCTACGTCGCCGATGGATTCTTCGGCAACTTCGATCATGCGGGCTCCCAACTTATTTTCGGGACGGTGAAACCCGGGGGTGTCCAAGAAGGCAATTTGCACGTCTTCCCCATTATAAACCCCGACGATCCGACTACGGGTGGTTTGGGGTTTATCGGAAATAATGGAAATTTTTTCGCCGAGAATGGCATTCAACAGGGTGGACTTCCCTACGTTAGTACGTCCGATAATGGAAACAAAAGCTGTTTTCATAACTTACCTCACAAATTTATTTACGCTTTCCGCCCCAGACAAAAAACAAGGCGAAAAGAACAAAAATTACAATACAAACGATTCCCAGGGGATTGGCAATCTTGTTCCAAACTAAGCCCCAATTATGGGCATTTCGGAACATAAGTACGGCAACAACGACCGAGGCGATTGCACCTACTAAAACAGCCCCTGCAGCGGCATCCTTTGCCTTTTCCGCCAAAGGGTGCTTGTCCGGAGAAGCAAGATCCACCGTTTTTTCCACAGCGGTATTCAGCAATTCCAAGGACAAAACCAGGGCAAATAAAATTACGAGAATTACCGCCTGTCCCACGGTCACTTCGTACAGCACGGAAAACCAGCTAACGAGAAAAACCGCCACCAAATGAATGCGAAAATTTCGTTCTTCCCGAATGGTTCGTAAGATACCCTTTGCGGCATAACCAAAGGAACGGAAGATACTCTGAAACATTTTTATCATCGGGTCAACCCCATTCCTTGTAAGATTGCTTCCTGACGAGTAAACATCTCTTTTTCCTGTTCTTCCCCATCTACGTGGTCATAACCCAGACAATGAAGAACCGAATGAGCAGTCAAAAAAGCAATTTCACGCTCATAACTGTGTCCGTATTCTTCCGCCTGTTTTCTTGCCCGTTCCAAAGAAAGAGCCATATCCCCCACGTAAAGGCTGTCCGCCCCTTCTGCCAGAGGATATTCTCCCGAGGGAAAAGACAAAACGTCGGTAGCCCGGTCAATTTGCCGAAAATCCCGGTTCAATTCCCGAATGGATTTATCATCTACTAAAAGCACCGACAATTCGCTTTCCACAGAAACACCTTCGTAATCCAATACGGCAGAAACCACGGATCGAATCAAGTCTTTCAATGCCTTTGGTGTGCGTTCTTTTCGTTGCTGATTGGTGATGCTAACGTAACAACGGCTCATACTTTTCTCATTTCTTCCGGCAATCCGGATGGTTGTTCTGACCTGAAAAACAGTCGTACGCATGGATAATTTTTTGAACCAATGCATGGCGGACCACGTCTTTTGCCGACAGTTTTTGAATGGAAATATCTTCGATATTCTCTAAAACTTTCATCGCCTGTTTCAAGCCGCTCTGCTTTCCGTCGGGAAGGTCAATTTGGGTGATATCCCCGGTTATAACGATTTTAGACCGAAAACCCAAACGGGTCAAAAACATTTTCATCTGCTCACAGGTGGTATTCTGTGCTTCATCCAGAATAATAAAAGAATCGTCCAGCGTACGTCCCCGCATATAGGCAAGGGGGGCAACTTCGATGATATTCTTCTCCATATAGCTGCGATAGGTCTCAACACCTAAAAAATCAAAAAGGGCATCGTGGAGAGGGCGAAGATAGGGATCTACTTTGTCCTGCAGATCCCCGGGTAAAAAGCCAAGCTTTTCCCCCGCTTCCACGGCAGGACGAGTCAAGACAATCCGGTCGACCTGTTTATTCCGAAGAGCAGTTACCGCCATGGCAACGGCAAGATAGGTCTTCCCCGTACCCGCAGGACCGATTCCCAGGGTGATGGTATTGGAACGGATGGCAGAAACGTATTCTTTTTGCCCTAAAGTCTTGGGCTTAATGGGCTTTCCCCGGGAAGTGATGCAGATACAGTCTCCCCCAAGGTCGGACAGCGATTCTTCTTTCCCTTCCCGCACCGAAAGGATAAAATAACCTACGTTTTGAGCGTCAATCAATTCTCCTTTTCGGGCAAGAGTAATCAGCAGTTCAATCACCTTAACGGCATCTGCCACATTCTCCGGATCTCCCACAATTTTCAGTTCTTCTCCTCGATTGGTGACAGAAACCCCCAATTCGGTTTCGATCCGACGGATGTTTTCATCCAAATGACCGAACAGATTGGAGATCAGATCGAGAGATTCCAATTCCAAGATTTTTTCCACGGTACTTCATCCTTTTTAATCTTCAAAATAAAACGCTTTGTCTTCGCAAATATCAACGATTACACTTCTTACCCGAGTCAAAACCAGCCGATCGTCGTAACAATCTACCGTTTCTTTCATAGACTCCACTTCCACCCCGTAATACCGCAACCGATCCGCTTCATCCAACCGTTTTCGAGCTTCTTGTTCCGCCTCTTCCGGAGTAATATCTACCGAAGCAGAAACAACCTCGTAATAATACGTTTCCGTTAAACTGACGGGAAAAACACAGTCTTTTCCAAAAGAAAGCCGTTTGGTTTGACATTCGGTTTCGTATTCAGAATAAGGACAGGAATCCCAAGGAGTAGAGGTAAAGGTTCTTCCAAAAAAATTCCATTCACGGACAACCATACAACGACCGGTGCGAATCGCTTTCGTTTCCACAAGAGGAACCGTCTCGCTTTGGGTATCGGTAATCCGTGCCATAATCTTTGCCTTAGCATGAACAACGTAATACCCTAACCGAGTATCCATAATCCCGCCTACGAGAAGATCGCCTTTTTGTACCGTCTGCCCTTTCTGAACGTAACGCATTCCCGATTGCACCAGAACGGAAACAATCTGACCGTCCCGGGAGGCGACGATATTACAAGGAGTTCCGTCGTCCACAGCTTCCGGAACCGGTTCGGAAAAATGAACTTCTACCATTGCCCGGCAACCGTTCATATTCACCGAAACAAAAGAAATCTCATCCATGGTAAGCATCAGCTGATAGCGAAGATTTTTATAATCTACGGTGGGAATAAAAGAGCCGACACCAAATCCCTCATCCAACAAAACCGATTGAATTTTTTGCCGTTGGACGGGATCTGCGGAGGGAATTTCTACCGACCAGACGAATCGACTCAAAAGAAACAGGGAAATTACGTACAGTCCGATCCCCAAAAAGAGCCCGGGACGGAACCGATATCTCTTTAACATTACGGGAAGCCCTATCTGTTGAGGAAATTCCAACGTAACGCCGCTTTTTCGGGCAAGAGCATCCAAATGTTTCACAGAAAATAAAAACACTTTTGCCTGTATAATTCCAGGACATTCCCGACGGATTTCCCACAAATCAATCTGCTGTTTCATGCAAAGCGTAATAAATTTTTCGCCGTACGCTCCCCGGATCTCAATTCGGGCATATCCAATCAACCAACGAAGGCAAGACCATAAAAACACCATGGCTTACCCCTCAAATTCCACAGAATCCACCATTCCGCGAATCAATACGGCGTTTTCTGTAAGACTGCACAGGTCAAGGCATCGTCCATTGATACGGACAAACCGTTTTCCGGCACGAAGTTTTACCGTTTCCGGTTCATACTCCAAGATTCCCTCACAGGAACCCACCCAAACCCGGGTGTTTCCCGACAATTCAATCAACGGAAATTCTGACCATTGAGGCTGACGTTGTTTCATTCCCACCACTCCTTCGCTGAATGATATTCAAAACGCGAAGTAGATATGCGGAACGAAACAGTACTATTATATTTTATATATTCTAAAATATTATAACACAGAACAAAAAATTTGTCAATATAAAAAACCCACCTAACGGTGGGTTTCTTTCACTCTTTTCGGGGACAACAACGAACACATTGATCACATTCAGCATACCGTCCGGTTTGGGAATAGGAACGGGATCGGTATTCCAAACAAGCAGATTCATCAATCAGGTCTTTTCGTGGTACTTTGGTCGACCATTTTTTATTTTTCAGGCATTCCACGGGACAGGCGTCTACACATTTTCGGCAGTCTCCGCAATGGTTTCTTCGAACGTGGGTATTGACCGGTAAAAGAGAGTTTAAATAAATTCGACACGAAACGGTCTGTGAACCATACACCCGGTGTACTACGCGATCGTTTTTTCCAAGCCACCCCAATCCGGCACGCATTGCCGCCGCTTTTCGGGCAAGACTTTCGTCTACGTCGTGGCGATGCAAAGGCATGGGAAGATTTTGAATGCCGAGATCGTTCAAATAGTTGGAAATAGAGCGTAACACCGTATTCAAATGTTCTTTTTCACGCAGCAGCATCTCATGATACGATTCATCACTTTCCAACCCGGTACAGTGATAAGGACGCATCAAAACAAGAGCCGTAGGATAGGTATCACAATAAGGATCTTCGTCTACGGCGTAAAATCCGTAAACAAGATCCGCATATTGGTCCAACGTTTCGCACAAATCCAAATAAAACAGGATTTTTTCATCGATGGTAAGAGTTAGAGAAATTCCGTCGTCGGTTCCTCGTTTTGCGGGTGCAAATCCCATACTCATAAACCATTTTCGCTCTTGCTTTTTATTGGGATCGGTTTGCAAAAGCACCGTTCCGCCGCCCCTCTCCGCAACAGAACGAATCATGGAACGAACCAATTTTCCACCGGCTCCGTCATGACGATACAAAGGGTCAACGGCAATATGAGAGATTCGATAGGTATTATTTTTTAAGTCACGAAGAATACCAAATCCAATTTGAGAAGCACCCTGGAACACGCCAAAACACTCGGTTTGTTCCAATTTCTTAAACATATTCGTTTTTTTAGGCAAATTGTCAGCCGCAGATCTCCGGTCGGAAGAATTGTTGAACGCAGCGTATAAAATCCGGAAAGAATCCTGCTGTACACCGGGACGGGATACGTCCAATTTCTTCACGATATATTTCGCCACGAAACTCCCTCCTTTCTGTCCGAAGACGAATAATTTGAAATGTAACTATCATAGGTTTTTGTGGTGGTTATGATGATAAAAAGAGAATTTATAAAAAATGCGATTGCAGTCTCCGCCGTCTCCCTGATTATGAGTTCGGTTGGTGTCTTATTTCGAACCTATGCATCTAATCGGGTCGGCTCGGAAGTAATGGGGCTGTTGCAGTTAATTATGTCGGTTTATCTTCCGGCTTGCACTTTGGCGTCGTCGGGAGTATACGTTGCATCGACTCGACTTTGTTCTGAAGCCTTGGCAAAAAAGAGTAAAACCATAGAAGGAATCTTAAATCGCTGTATTTTATATGGGTTGATCTTTGGCATGTCCGCCTTTTTGATTCTCTTCTTCGGTGCAAATGTAATTTCCACCCTTTGGTTATCATACCCCGATGCGGAAATTCCCTTAAAAATTTTATCTTTCGGGCTCCCTTTTTTGTCCATAGCAAACGCATTGCAGGGATTCTTCCTTTCTCTGCGAAAAGCGACGTATTCTACGGTGCTGCAGGTAACCGAAGACTTGTCAAAAA
The DNA here is from genome assembly GCA_045652445.1 of Eubacteriales bacterium. Lineage (GTDB taxonomy): Bacteria > Bacillota > Clostridia > Oscillospirales > UBA644 > RGIG995. The sequence goes on from JAZRUJ010000028.1 coordinate 18,448, forward strand.
TCGGGGCTACCATTCTTCTTTTTGCCATTTTTCTGGAAAAAAGTCCCCATGCGGCACTTTGTGCCATGGTTGCCGGAATGGCGGTGGGAGAAACGGTGTCTTGTCTGATCGGATATGTTTTATACCGGAGAAAAATGCACCAAAGTCCCTCTCAAGAACCGTGTAAACCAGGAATTTTAAGGGAAATTATTAAAATTGCTCTCCCCTGTGCTTTTAGTGGATATCTTCGATCGGGAATCGGCATGATTGAAGGAATTTTGGTTCCAAAGGGGCTTCAATCCTTTGGGCTTACCTCGGAGCAGACCCTGTCCGTCATGGGGAAATTTGAGGGAATGGCACTTCCCATTCTAATTTTCCCCGCAACCTTTTTGGCAGTAGTATCAAAACTACTGGTTCCGGAAATCACAGCAGAACACACCCTGGGAAACGAGAAAGACAACATAAAAACAATTTATTCCACTCTAAAATGGACCTTAACTTATAGCATTTTTTTGGCTGTTTTTGTAGGACTGTTCGGGAACGATCTTGGCATGGCGATCTACAGAGATAAAACCTGCGGTCTTTATCTGACAATCCTTGCCCCTCTCGTCCCAATTCTCTATACAGATCGAGTTGTAGACGGAATCATGAAAGGGTATAACCAGCAACTGACTACCATGAAAATTAACCTGGCAGACACCGTAATACAAACGTTAGGAGCCTGGATCATCATTCCAAAAACGGGAATTGTGGGATATATTGCTCTTTTCTGTTTCGGGGCAGTATTTAATTTCAGTCTTTCGCTTTATGGTTTGAACAAAACCGGCGTTTTGCGGTTTCCCGTTAAAGATGGAATTGTAAAACCGTTGTTTTATTCCCTAGCCGCAACTCTTCCATTGAAAGTACTTCGAAAAATCTTCCCTCTATCCGTTTGGATCTGGGCAGGCACTTCGGCGATTCTGTTTTTATTCTTTCAACAAATCTGCAAAAACAATTCCCAAAAAACAGGAAATGTCAAAAGGCTTCTTTCCCGGAGATAATGCTCAAATATTCCAAAGCAACCTCTTCCAGAGGAGATGTATAAAGGGAATGAGAATCCTTCAAAGGAGCATTTCGCAGAATTCCACGGGGATAAGGAAATTTTAAAATAACCGTTGCAGAACCTTTTACTCCCCGTTTTACCGTCACACTTCCGCCGACGGATTCCATTCGACGAAGAACGGAAAAATGACCAAGGTCAATCCCTTCCAAATCGTCTTCACAAGGCACGTTTAAGGGGATTTGTAACGGACCGGACACAAACTGAATCAAAACTCCATCCTCTTCCGAAGTAGCGGAAACTCGAACTTTGGGATCTTCTTGCCGCAACGAAAGATTGGAAAGAACGTCGGTAAAAGTCAAAACCAAGAAATCACGATCGACAGGTACAACGCAAACTTCGGATGGCTTGTACTTCACATGCTCAAAGACATTGGAAATCTGTGTTAAAACAGCAGAAGCATCGCAAAGAGAATAGTCCCCTTTGCGATCGCAAATAAGTTCAGTAACCCGTGCAGAAAACAGAACCTGACGAATCAGTTTCATTCGCAAGGTTTGATACACAAGCATCGCTTTTTCAATTTCACCGGCACGAAGAAAATCTTCGCCGTACTTGGTCTGTTTAATTAAAAAATGCAGTGACGGAATTAAATCCCGTCTCATGGCATGAATTAATTCACTATCGGTCATAGCGGGAAAAAGATTCTCCGTTGCTTCTTTACTGCATGAAACGTAAATGAAAATATAGTCAAAAGTTGCAATCCAAGAATACGAAGGCATGAATAACAACGACAATTTGAGAGAATCGTCGTAAGGAAGAGTATGATGTTCCCCATTTTCCAAAGAAGAAATCGCCATTTCCAGATCCGCAGAGTCATACCGTGAAATCAACGTATTTTCTCCGGTTAAAAAGGGAAATCTCCTTTTTACAGAGTGATTGGCATAGAGAACTTTCCAATCGGTAGATGCAATCAAAATAGGAGCTAACACTCCATCAAAATAAGTAAAATCCATGTAACACCTCTGGTGCACAAATTTTTTACTCATTATAACATACTGTAGCTTAAATTGTCAAGAGGATTTCTTATGAATTTCCTGTAAAATCCGATATTTTTCCCGGGTTGCAAAACCACCCCGCAGATGACGTTCCGACTTATTCTGTTCCAGAACATCACGAACCTGCTCATATAGCCCCGTATGATACTCTTTCAGCCGACAGGTAACATCTTTATGTACCGTAGATTTGGATACTCCAAACTGTTTTGCCGTATCTCGCACCGTGGCACCGCTTTGGGCAATATATGAAGCAAGAGTCATAACCCGTTGACGAAGTTCATCCATTCTCTTCCATCCTCCAATTGTTATTCTGTTAAAATCCTATGATTCTCCGCCTTTGGATATTCCGAAATACACACTTGACATTTCTATTTTAATGTTGTATAATATTCATACGAATATTAATTTTTTATGTAGGTACGGGTTATGAAACGACTTTTTGCTATTTTTCTTGCAATCTCTCTTGCCCTTTCCTTGGTTTTGTTTACCTCTGCAGAAAAGACACACAACGAACTTCCGGAACCCAAAATCTCCTCCGGAGCTGCGTTGGTTATGGACAAAGAGACCGGAACAATCTTATATCAAAAAAATATAAACGAAAAACTCTCTCCTGCGGACACCGTACAGATTTTGACAATACTTCTTGGAATTGAGTCCGGAGATATCAACCGAACCGTTACGGTTACAAAAGAAATCATTGATAGCGTGGATCGGGAAGGGTCTCACATTTCCCTTTCTCCGGAAGAAAACGTTGTTTTCAAAGACCTTCTCTATGCCACCATGCTCACTTCCGCCGCAGATGCTGCAAAAACAATCGCCCATACCGTAAGTGGTTCCCCCAAAGACTTTGCAGATGGAATGAATCGGCGGGCAAAAGAGTTGGGGGCAGAAAACAGCCTGTTTACGAATCCGGACGGTACTTATGATGAAAATCAGTACACCACAGCAAAAGATCTTGCTGTTTTAACCGGGAAAGCTCTGGAAAATAAAACATTCCAATCAATTTTTGCACAAAGTTCCTACACTATGGGCGAAACCAATAAAAACACTACCGGACGTTCCTTTACTACCCTCTGTCTTCTGATGAAAAACAGTGATATGAACGTAAAGTACGAATCTGCCATTGGAGGAAAAACCGGCTGGAACGAGAAATCCGGATATAATCTGGTCTCTGCCGCAACCAAAGACGGAAGGACTCTGATTTGCGTAATTCTTAACGCAGAAACTTCCAAAAAACGGTACGAAGAAACCATCGCCCTGTTCGACTACGCTTTTTCTGCCTATCGGAACGTGGCAGTACCGACAAGCCTTTTAACGCCAACAGAAATTCCCGTAATGCGGGACGGTGTTATCGTCCGCAAAATTACCGTATCCATTCCCGAGGAAACGTATTTTTCCACCAACGTAGAGTTCCAGGAAGGAACGATGACCGTATCCTCTCTCCCAAAACATCTGAACGAAGGCGATACGAACCTTCAGTTGACGGTATCTGCCAAAGATATGAAAAATAACACCGTCGTTTTAGGAACAGTCTCTTTGGACGTAGAAACAAGAGATGTCTCTCTGGAAGAAGCACCCGGAGGCGAAAAAGTCGTTACCCCCTCCGTTGCATCAAAAGTATGGAAAGTGATTGGCACGATTTTGCTGATTATTGTCTGTGTCATCGGTGGCATTTGTCTCTTGATCGCCTTGCTCATTTTGGTCTCATATCTGCAACGCAGAAAACGGAAAGCCTTACGCCGTCGCAGACTGGAAGAAGAACGGAATGAAGCAGAGGCAGAGGCAAATCAAAATCGCCCCGTGGGTCGCAGACACAAGAAAGATAATTAAGAAATTAACACTACAGATAGGAGAAATCACCATGATTTTAGTTACCGGAGGAGCAGGTTACATCGGAAGCCACACCTGCGTAGAACTATTGGAACGGGGATATGAAATCGTCATTATGGACAATTTCAGCAACTCGAAACCCGACGCCCTGGATAAGATCCGTAAAATTACAGGAAAAGACTTCAAATTTTATGAAGCCGATATGTGTGACCGGGAAGCGATGGATCTCATTTTTGCGGAAAATTCCATTGATGCTGTCATTCATTTTGCCGGATACAAAGCCGTGGGAGAATCGGTTCAAAAGCCTCTCATGTATTACTATAACAACCTGATGGGAACCATCGCGTTGTGCGAATCTATGAAAAAATACGGTTGCAAAAAGATGCTCTTCTCCTCTTCCGCCACCGTTTACGGAAATCCCGCTACCGTTCCCATTAAAGAAGATTTCCCCTTGTCGACTACAAACCCCTATGGAACTACAAAACTGTTTATTGAACGGATTTTGGAAGATATGGTTGTTGCAAACCCCGATTGGAGTGTTGTACTGTTGCGGTACTTCAATCCCATCGGAGCCCATAAAAGTGGCATGATCGGAGAAAACCCCAACGGAATTCCCAACAACTTGGTGCCTTACGTTGCCCGGGTTGCCTGCGGAAAATATGAAGCTGTTCACGTTTTCGGTAACGATTATCCCACCCCCGACGGAACCGGAGTGCGAGACTACATTCACGTAGTTGACTTGGCGTTGGGTCACGTGAAGGCAATGGAAAAAGCGATGACTTGTACCGGAGTTAACGTTTATAACTTGGGTACCGGCAAGGGATATAGCGTATTGGATATTATTAAAGCATACGAAAAAGCTTGCGGCAAGGAAATCCCCTACGTAATCGACCCCCGTCGTCCCGGAGATATCCCTACCTGCTATGCTGACCCCGCAAAATCCCTGGAAGAGTTGGGTTGGAAAGCAACCATGGGGATTGAAGAAATGTGCGAAGATTCTTGGAGATTTACGGTCAACAATCAAGACTAATCTCGGAAAGGACCACCTATGAGCAAAAAGTTTGTTATTACAATTGCCCGTCAATTCGGAAGCGGTGGTAGCGAAATCGGTTACCGTTTGGCACAAGAATTGGGTATCAAATATTATGATAAAGACATTATTGTACAGGCAGCAAAAGAAAGTGGCATGTGCGAACAAGTGGTAGAAATGGAAGAAGAAAAAACCACCGGAAGTTTCCTGTATTCCATGGTCCTTGCTCCCCACGCGGCGGCAAATCACTTCCTGAATTGGACGGAAGATTCGCTGAACGACCGGATCTATAAAGCACAGGCAACGGTGATTCGCAATGCGGCGGCGAAAGAATCTTGTATCTTTATCGGGCGATGTGCAGACTATCTCTTGTGGGACGAAGCAAATGTTCTCCGCATTTTTATTCAGGCTGATTTGGAAGATCGCAAGGCTCGAATTGCCGAAGAAGGCAACCTCACCTTAAACAAAGCGGAAGAAATCATCAAAAAGAAAGATAAGACCCGTGCCAATTATTATAATTTTCATACCAACAACAAATGGACAAATTTGACCAACTACGATCTTTGCATCAATGTTTCTAAAGTTGGCGGCATCGATAATGCGGTTCAACTGATCAAAGATACCATCAACCTGCGATTCAAGGATTAAAAATCAAGGGGACAGAAGCCTCTGTCCCCTTTTCACACGCCCTCATAGTTAAATGGATATAACAAGCCCCTCCTAAGGGCTAGTTACAGGTTCGATTCCTGTTGGGGGTGCCAAAAGAGCCGAGAACTGAAACGTTTTCGGCATTTTTACTATCAAAAACTTTTTTCTTGAGCAGAAATAATGATTAAAATTCTTGTAACGTTTTGGTAATTTTCGAATCTATTAGTTGAAAGGACGGTGAAACTGTGATTGAATTTGAGAAACTTTTTAACGAAAACCGAGATTTCATTTTCAAATATCTGATGAAAATGACAAGGGATCATTCATTATCCGACGAGTTGACACAAGAAACTTTTTTTCGCGCATATATGAACGGTTCCTCTCTTCGCAACAAAGAAAAAGCGCCTGCCTGGCTCTGCCAAATCGCAAAAAACACCTATTACGCTTGGTACAACGAACAAAAGAAAAACCACTCTTTGGAAAATTTTGAACTCGTCCAAGATGAAGAAAATCTCGAAGAAGTGTTCGTGCAAAAAGAACTTTCCCAAAAAGCTCTGATTTGCTTGCATGAATTAGAGGAGCCTTACAAGGAAGTGTTTATGCTTTCTGTGTTCGGAAATTTTTCATTGAAAGAAATCAGTTCTATATTCGGGAAAAGCGAAAGCTGGGCACGGGTCACGTTTTACCGAGCCAAACAAAAACTATCGGAAAGAATGAGGTAATTACATGAATTGCAACGTTGTAAAAGATTTAATTCCGCTTTACATCGACGGTTGTTGTAGTGAAGAAAGCAAAAAAATCATTGAAGAACACATAAAAACTTGCAACTCTTGCAAAACACTTTTGAAAGAAATGAATACACCCCAGGATTTTGCAACAGAATTACAGACACCATTAAAACTCCGTAAAATCAATGATTGGAAAGCATCTGTTTTACAGTCGATTTTGTTGTTCTTATCCTTTGCCCTGATTACGTTGGGGGTTTCCCTAGAAGCAAGTACTCCTCTGGGGCTAAGCAACGGTTTTTGGGCAATCAACCTTGTCATTCCCTCAACCGGATTTATGCTTTCGTTGGCAAACTGGTATTTTGTCAGAATTTATAAGAACAGGAAAACGTTTACGAATTGCTCTCTGATTGCGACCCTAGGAATCACAGTCTGTGCTTTTGTTTGGGCAGGGTTCCATTATAAATTTAATCTCCTTGAACTATTTTCGGGAGTAAGTTTCGAAGTTTTCTTGGAAATTTTATCTTCGATCTTACTTATCAATGGGATCGGAATCTTTTTTACCATTGTTTTCTGCATTTTATCCAAGACCCTCTCTAATGAATATGCAAAAATGCTGGGGAAAGAGTGAGTGATTTCCGATGAAACGGACCATCCCAGTCTTAATATGCCTGTTGTTTGCATTAACCGTGCTGCTTCCAACAGGAACCTTGATTTCCGCCTGTTTCGGATATTATTTTGTGCTGACCAGCGTTCCCGCTTTTGCAATTACCACGTCGATCATATCGGTTTGCACGGCTATCCTGAGCTGTATATTCCATTGCTCATTAGAGAACCAAACCATTCGTGTTTTAACAGCCTTGATCGCCCCCTTATCGTTTATCAATTCTGCTTTTTACCTGTTTGAGTGCAATCAACCGAGCGTAATCATAAGTGTTTTTGTGTCCACCGTATGTTGTTGCATATTGGCAGTTCAACACGGAAAACCATTGGCGCTCAAAATCGCAGCATTGGCATCTGCCATGCTCATGATATTACCCTTAGGGTTTTTCTGTTTTCTTGCCATTCTTTTTGGAGATTTTTCAAGCAATACCGTGGTGCAAACCGTGGAATCCCCAAATGGAGAATATTATGCTCAACTTATTGCTAATGATCAGGGTGCATTAGGGGGAAGCACGATTGTTGAAGTGTGCCAGAACCATAAAATCAATTTGGTGCTTTTCAAGACAGAAAAGAAGCCGCGGAGAGTTTACGTGGGCGACTGGGGAACCTTTGAAAGCATGGAAATTTATTGGAAAGACAATCATCACTTGATGATTGGCAGTACCGAATACGAGATAGATTAGCACATTACTTAACGAACTCAAAAAGATTTAATAAGCGCTTACAATTGTAAGTGCTTATTTCTTTTTTACTAATTTTTGCAACGAAATTGTCAACAAAATTATGAACTGTAAAAAGCGACCGTTGACAGGGTATATATAATATGTTATAATACATTTATAATTCGACAATATTTCTTGTGACATACCACATATTTGATATAATCTACACGGTTGAACCATAAAATCGATTTCCGTGCATTTCCCTGTGGCATGGAATTCGACAGACTCCCTATCAGTCTGTCGTTTTTATTTTAGCATATTTGGAGGCACCCATGAAAGCAATGGAAGAAAAAATCCGGAAGGAAGGCAAGGTCTTCCCCGGTCATATTTTAAAAGTGGGCAGTTTTTTGAACCACCAGTTGGATACCGCCTTTTTGACGGAAGTGGGAAAAGAAATTGCAGATCTTTATAAAGACGAAAAAATCGACAAGGTCGTTACCATTGAGACTTCCGGAATTGCAGTTGCATTTGCGGCGGCACAATTTATCGGAGTTCCCGTGGTCTATGCAAAAAAGCATAAATCTTCCAATCTTCCCCCGGATCTGTATTCCGCTATTGTTCATTCCTTTACTCACAATACAGACTATACCGTTTATATCAGCAAAGATTATCTTCAAAAAGGAGAAAACGTTCTGATCGTAGACGATTTTCTTGCCGTTGGGAATGCTTTAAACGGACTGATGGACATGGTAAAGCAAGCCGGAGCGAATACCGTCGGAATTGCTACAGCCATCGAAAAAGGATTCCAGGGCGGCGGTGACGCGATTCGTCAAAAAGGAATTCGAGTAGAATCCATGGCAATCATTGACGAAATGACCGATACAGACCTCGTCTTCCGCCCCCAAGAACGCTAACCGTGATATGTAATTTTTTTACATATAAATTTTGAAAAATTTTTGCTTAACAGCAAGGAGGAAAACAAAATGAAAAAGATTTTCGCACTTCTGCTGGTTCTTTGCTTGGCGACTGCCCTGTTTGTGGGTTGTGCTCCTGCCGAAGAATCCGCAAAACTCAAAGTTGGCGTAATTCTGATCGGTGATAAAAACGAAGGTTACACCTACGCTCACATCAAGGGAATCCGTGACGCCGTTGCTGCTTTGGGCGAAGACAAGATCGAAGTGATCTGGAAGTACAACGTCGCTGACGACACCGACGCTGCTTATCCTGCAGCAACCGACCTGGTTGAACAGGGTTGTACCTACATCTTCTCCAACTCCTACGGTCATCAGAGCCACATTCTCCGTGCCGCAAAGGAAAACCCCGAAGTAAACTTTGTTGCCGTTACCGGTGACACCGCAAAAAATGAAAATCTCCCCAACTTCTCCAACGCTTTCAATGCTACTTACCAGTCCCGTTACGTTTCCGGTGTTGTTGCAGGTATGAAGATCAAGGAATTGGTCGAAGGCAACAAACTGTCCGACAAAAACTACGATGCTGACGGCAACGTTAAAGTCGGTTACGTAGGTGCTTTCCCCTACGCTGAAGTTGTTTCCGGCTACACCGCTTTCTATCTGGGCGTAAAATCTGTTTATGACAAAGTTGTTATGAACGTTTCCTACACCAACTCTTGGTTCGATCCTATCGGCGAAGGTGCTGCTGCGGAAGCTTTCATCGCTGACGGTTGTGTCGTTATTTCTCAGCACGCAGACTCCACCGGTGCTCCTTCTGCCGTCCAGGCGAAGAACAAGGCCGGTACCGTTGTTTACTGTGTTGGTTACAACATTGACATGATTTGCGTTGCTCCCGATGCTGCCCTGACCTCCGCTACCAACGACTGGTCCGTATACTACACCTATGCTATCGGACAGGCTCTGAAGGGCGAAGCGATTGCAACCAACTGGTCCAAGGGTTACAGTGACGGTGCTGTCGGCATCACCGCTCTCGGTACTGCTGCCGCTGCCGGTACTGCTGAAAAAGTTGCTACCGTAGAAGCCGCTCTGAAAGACGGTTCTTTGAAAGTATTCGATACTGCTACCTTCACCGCAAAAGCTGCTGACGGCGTTAAAGTTGACGAAAACGGCAAGGTTACCGAATACCTGGCTGACATCAACGGCGACTTTGTTGGCGAAACCAACGTCCTGAAAGACGGTTACATCGATGAATCCAACTCCGATGATTTCCGCAGTGCTCCTTACTTCGCTCTGCGTATCGACGGCATCATCGAAAACGTTAAAGCTGAATAATTCAGATACGTTACAAATCAATAAGGGAGGTCCCCTCCGGGACTTCCCTTATTTGGTACTTATATATGCCGAAACGGACGGAGCCCCCGTCTAATTCGGTACAACAAAACGTAATACAAAATCTCCCATATAGGAAATAAAACAAAGGAGTTCTGCCCATGGAAAAGTCCAGTGCCATTCGCCTGGAAAACGTAACGAAAACCTTTGGTTCGGTCGTTGCGAATAAAGACATCTGCCTCGATATTCGAAGCGGAGAAATTCTTTCTTTGCTAGGAGAAAACGGAAGCGGAAAAACCACACTGATGAATATGCTGTCGGGAATTTATTATCCCGATGCCGGTAAAATTTACGCTTATGGAAAAGAAGTTTCCATTCGCTCTCCGAAGGATGCGTTTGACCTGCATATCGGTATGATTCACCAACACTTTAAGTTGGTGGACATCTTTACTGCTGCAGAAAATGTGGTTTTAGGCAGTGGCTCCGGTAAAAAAGAAAACCTGAAAGCCGCTACCGCCAAGATTCGTGAAATTTGCGACAAATACGGATTTGACGTAGACCCGAATCAAAAGGTATATAACATGTCCGTTTCTCAAAAGCAGACCCTGGAAATCGTAAAAGTTTTGTATCATGGGGCAGAAATTTTAATTTTGGACGAACCTACCGCGGTTCTCACCCTACAAGAAACAGAGAAGCTTTTTGCCGTTCTTCGGAATATGAAAGAAGCGGGAAAAGCAATCGTTATTATTACCCATAAACTGAACGAAGTTTTGAGTATTTCCGACCGTGTTTCTATCCTGCGTCGGGGAGAATATATCGGAACGGTGGACACAAAAGACGCCACCGAACTTTCCTTGACCGAAATGATGGTGGGCAAAAAGGTCAGCCTGGATATTGCCCGTCCTATGGTGGAAAAGAAAAAACCCTTGCTTGAAATCCGTGATCTTTCCATTAAAAACGATGAAGGTCACACTGCCATCGAGGACGTTAATTTTTATATTCGAGGCGGGGAAATCCTTGGGGTTGCCGGAATTGCCGGTTGCGGTCAAAAAGAACTTTGCGAAGCAATTGCGGGACTTCGGAAAATTGAAAAAGGTATGATGATTCATCAGGGAGAAGATATTTCTACCATGTCTCCCAAGCAAATTTTGGAAAAAGGCATTTCCATGAGCTTTATTCCGGAAGACCGTCTAGGCATGGGGCTTGCACCTTCTCTATCCATTACCGACAACATGATTTTAAAGACCTATTCCGAAGGATTCTCTCCCTTGGTCAACCGAAAAAAAGGTCGTCAGGAAGCAGAAAAAATCATTCAAGATTTGGGCGTAGTTACCCCGTCTACCGAAACTCCCGTTCGCAGACTTTCGGGAGGGAACGTGCAGAAAGTATTGCTTGGCAGAGAAATCAAGAGCGGTCCTAATGTGATCATTACCGCCTATCCCGTTCGCGGATTAGATATCAACTCTTCTTACTTAATCTACGATATTCTCAACCAACAAAAAATGAAAGACGTGGGTATTCTCTTTATCGGAGAAGATTTGGACGTTATGCTGTCCCTGTGCGATAAAATCATGGTTCTCTGTCACGGGAAAGTCATGGGGATTGTTAATGCAGAAAATACGTCCAAAGAAGAACTGGGACTGATGATGACCGGTACCATCAATTTGACGGAAGCCCGGACAACCGACGAGAAAAAGCCGGGAATTGCAAAAGACTCTTACATTAAGGAGGGTGACCATGAGTAATTTTCAAACAAAAACGAAAGAACCCCTCCTGCGAATCGTCAAACGGGATGGCATGAAGGGTTGGCAAGGCTGGTTAATTCGCAGCGGTGCCTTGTTGGTTGCATTGATCATCTGTGCCTTGTTCGTCTTTGCAATTACAAAACTTAACCCTATATCAGTCTATGAATCCATGGCAAAAGGTGCGTTTGGAACGACTCGCCGAACTTGGATTACATTCCAGGACACGGCAATTTTGCTGTGCGTTGCACTGGGCCTTGCTCCCGCATTTAAAATGAAATTCTGGAACATCGGTGCAGAAGGTCAAATTCTGGTAGGCGGGATAGCCACCGCGGCATGCATGATCTATTTTGGAGACACTCTTGCCCCCTGGCTCACCATTCTTCTTATGGTAGTAACTTCTGTTTTGGCCGGTGCAATTTGGGGTCTTATTCCCGCATTGTTCAAGGCAAAATGGAACACAAACGAAACTCTGTTCACCTTGATGATGAACTATATTGCCATTCAGTTGACCATGTTTTTCGTTGCAAAATGGGAAAACCCCAAGGGATCCAATACCGTCGGGATCATCAACCCAAATACCAAGGGAGGTTGGTTGCCGGAAATCGGATCGAACCGTATGGTTTCCCCTTATGTTTTTCCGGTTTTGATCGTTTTGGGAATTACAGTCTTTATGTTCTTCTATTTGCGAAACAGTAAACAAGGCTATGAAATTTCCATCGTCGGGGACAGTGAAAACACCGCACGGTATGCAGGGATGAACGTTAAAAAAATCATTCTTCGCACCATGCTTCTCTCCGGCGGCATTTGTGGGATTGCCGGGTTTATCAGCGTTGCAGGCGTAAGCCACACCATTTCTACCAACACTTCCGGAGGCCGTGGATTTACGGCAATTATCGTTGCTTGGTTGGCGAAATTCAACGCCTTCGTTATGATTTTCTTCTCCCTTCTTCTCATTTTCCTGGAAAAGGGTGCATCACAAATTGCATCCGACTACGGTCTGAACAATGAAGCCTCCCAAATCATGAAGGGAATTATTCTTTTCTTTGTTTTGGGTAGTGAATTTTTCATCAACTATCGCTTAATTTTCCGTAAAAAATAAGAAAGGGGGATCTATCTTATGAATTTTGACTCTTGGATTCAATGGTTTCAATCCGCGGTTTTCTTCGGGACGGTTATCATGTTCGGTTGCACCGGTGAAATCTTGACTGAAAAATCCGGGAACCTGAACCTTGGGATCCCCGGAACCATGTACTTGGGCGGAATTGCAAGTCTTATCGGCACATTCTTCTACGAAAACGCCTGTATAAAGGCTGGTATTACTCCGAATCCCATTCTCTGTGTCCTGATTGCCTTTGTCTGTGCGTTTCTTGCAGGTGCTTTGGGCGGTTTGATTTACAGTTTCTTGACCACAACCCTGCGAGCAAATCAAAACGTAACGGGGCTTACCTTGACCATTTTCGGAGCCGGAGTTGCAAACTTCTTCGGAGGTTCTCTGAACAAATTGGCAGGGGGCGTTGGACAAATTTCCATCGCCGCAACCAGCGAAGCATTCCGAACAACCGTACCCTTTGCAAATACCACGGGTGCTTTTGGAAAACTATTTTTATCTTATGGATTTTTGGCATATCTTGCCGTTGCGGTTTCGATTGCCATGGCAATTTTCCTAAAAAAATCCCATGCCGGATTAAACTTGCGAGCCGTTGGAGAAAACCCTGCGACCGCAGACGCCGCCGGAATCAACGTTGCCAAGTATCAATATCTCTCCACCTGCATCGGTTGTGGGATTGCCGGATTGGGTGGTCTTTACTACGTGGTAGACTACACGAAGGGAACTTGGGCAAACGACGGAACCATCGAAACTCTGGGCTGGCTTGCTGTAGCATTGGTTATCTTTACCACATGGAAACCGTTAAATGCTATCTGGGGTTCCTACCTGTTTGGCATGCTTTACTGGATGTTCCTTTATACGGAACTGTTTGGATTCTCCCTGACTCGTAGTTCTATGCCTATCTTCCGAATGTTGCCCTATCTGGCAACGGTCTTGGTTTTGATCCTGACCAGCATTCGTAAAAAACGGGAAGACCAACCCCCCGCAAACTTGGGTCTGCCCTATTTCCGGGAAGAACGGTAACAATCAATACAACAAATTGATTATTACAACCGATATCAACAATGTAATTATATCGCAAACAACGGCACAGGTAAGAAGTTTTCCTGTGCCGTGTTGTTTTGTTCGGGGAAGGTAAATTCCCAGGGTATAGAATGTGGTTTCGGTAGACGCAGACAGGACGGCGGCCATTCTTCCAATCAGGGAATCTGCACCGTAGGTAACAAGTAAATCTTCGCAAACCGACAATGCCCCGCCGCCGGACAGGGGGCGAACCAAAGCAAGAGGGAGAATTTGGGGAGGGATGGAAAGAATTTGACAAATTGGCGAAAGCACGGAAATCAAAATATCCATGGCTCCGGAAGAACGAAATACAGCAACCGAGGTCAACATCAATAGCAGGGTTGGGAAAATCTGCATACAGACTTTGAGTCCATCCTTAACACCGTCGCAAAAAAGAGAAAAAACCGGGACTTTTCGAATTAATCCATAACCAAACACAAAAATCATTAAAACCGGCAAAATTACACTCATTTCGTCCCCCGAAAAAAAATTTTTGTCAAAATAATTCCCACGGCACAAGATAAAATCTGCACCAACCAAACCGTCGGGAGAATATCCATGGGGTTGCTTGCTCCGTTGGCTTGGCGAAGAGCACATATCGTGGTGGGAATCAATTGAATAGAACAAGTATTCAGCAACAAAAACGCTGCCAGAGAGCGGGAAACAGTACCGTCTGCCATCTGCCCTGCTGCCTTGATTCCGTAAGGAGTAGCGGCGTTACCCAAGCCAAAAAAATTGGATGCCAAATTCATAGTTACGGAAGATCGCAGCGATAGATCGGTTTTTGTTTTGGGAATCAAAGCTCCTACAGGTTTTTTCAATATTCGAGAAAAACGATCTACTAATCCGGAACCTTCCGCCACCCGTATAAGACCGCTAAAGAAACAAATGGAACCTCCGATCTTCAACAAAAGAGAAACCGTATCGGCGGGGGTGGACAAAATGGCAGAAGAGATTTGGTCCAGATTTCCGGTAACGGCCCCGCAAACCGCTCCCGAGACCAACAAAACAAAGCAAATCCAACCAATCACAACCATCTCCCCTTTCGGTACATTTTATGGATAAACGGAAAAGTTATGTCATAAAATGGAGCAGAACGGAGGGTTTGATATGAAAATTTCAGAGCGATTCTTTCGAGGATTGGAAAAAAACTGGCAGACCGTTGCCCTGTCAGCAGTTTGTATTTGCCTTCTTTTAATTATGATTGCAGCAGGTCAAGCACAAACCGCAGAAGCTTTTTCATGTTCCGATTGGGGATTATCCTTTGGAATACCGGGAGCATCTCCCCAGGGAAACATAAGTGCGGAAGAATTAAAGGAATACAATGCCTATTACATGGGTGACAAGGAATCCAAGACCATCTATTTAACCTTTGATGCCGGGTACGAAAACGGATACACGGAACAGATTTTGGACGTTTTGAAAAAGCATCAAGTTCCGGCGGCATTTTTTCTGGTAAATCACTATCTTAAAACGGAACCGGAATTGGTAAAACGCATGGCGAATGAGGGGCATATCGTGGCAAATCATACCGCATCCCACCCGGACATGAGCGAAATTACTGAAATAGAGCAATTAGCGGAAGAATTACAGAAAGTAGAAACCCATTACAAA
Organism: Eubacteriales bacterium; assembly: GCA_045652445.1. Classification (GTDB taxonomy): domain Bacteria; phylum Bacillota; class Clostridia; order Oscillospirales; family UBA644; genus RGIG995. The sequence goes on from JAZRUJ010000028.1 coordinate 33,848, forward strand.
GAAATCACCGGACAAGAGATGAAAAAATTGTACCGCCCGCCCCAGGGTAAGTTCAGTCAGACGAATCTTCAACAAGCAAAAGAACTGGGGTATACCACGATTTTTTGGAGTTTGGCTTATGCGGATTGGAACAATGCAAAACAACCCGACCCCCAGGCATCCATTCAAAAATTAAATTCTCGCATTCACAACGGAGCTATTGTGTTGTTGCACAGTACCTCCAAAACCAATGCCGAAATCCTTGACACTTTGCTCACGAATTGGAAAGCACAAGGCTATACCTTTGGGACGTTAGAAGATTTTATAAATCCATAAAAAGTAATGCGACCGATTCTCTCGGTCGCATTTTTATTATAGAAACAGCAAAAGCAATTTTACAGCCAGGTATCCCAACAAACCACACCCGGGAAAGGTAAAAATCCACGCAAAAATCATTTGTCCCGCAACACTCCAATTAACCGATCGCAAACGAACTGAAGCCCCGGCACCCATCAAGGCGGTCGTTTTTACGTGGGTGGTACTGACCGGAAATCCGTATAACGTACAGATTCCCAAACTGATTGCCGATGCAAAATCTGCAGCAACGCCCTGGTATGACTCGGTTTTTATCATTTTCATGCCTACCGCACGTATGATCCGACCGCCTCCAAGACAGGTACCAAGAGATAGAACGATACAACAGAGCAAAATCATCCAAAAAGGAATGGTTTCGGGGGGTGCGACGTTTCCGGCAGAAGCAACGGACAGAAGCAAAACCCCGATAAATTTTTGCCCGTCCTGGGATCCATGAAGAAAGGCATTGAGCATCCCTCCTAAAATTTCCGTACGGCGAAAGAGACGCTCCGCATCTTTTCGTCGGGTCTTTCGAAAAAAGTAAAAGATCAGCCGAACCAACAACCAACCAAATCCAAAACCGAAGAAAACCGAAATTCCCAATCCCCATAGAACACGGCTCCATATGGAAAACCTTACCCCATCTCCCCCATTTAAGGCGAGGGCGGATCCTGTAATTCCAGCAATTAAAGCGTGGCTTTCACTGGTGGGGATCCCGAAATACCACGCAACTGCTGCCCAGACCACCACCGCAACCATTCCGGCACATAAGGCAATACGCGATAATCTTTCATTGTTCCCAAAATCTACCATTGAGTAAATGGTATCCGTCACCGTACGATTCAATGAAACGGTTATAATGAGTCCTAGAAAATTAAAAACCGCTGCCATTCCCACCGCGACCCCGGGAGTCAAAGCACGGGTTGCAACGCAAGACGCAATGGCATTTGGGGCATCCGTCCATCCGTTAACAAATATTACAGCAAGAGTAAGTGTAGTCAACAACCCCAATGGCAGAGATGAAAAAACTGCTGAAACCCACATCGAAAAAGACATAAAAATCCCTCCGTTATAACAATATGGTAGGAGAGAAAAAACATTCGTAAAACTGCAAAAAATCAGGGTAAAAAATTCTTTGTGACATTTTCGTGAACCCCCTTGACATCTCCAAAGAATCGTGCTATAATGTTCAGGTAACAAAACGAAATATTCCTCCTTAGCTCAGTTGGTAGAGCCCGCGGCTGTTAACCGCGTTGTCGTTGGTTCGAGTCCGACAGGGGGAGCCAAACCCAAGTCAAAAGACTTGGGTTTTTTCTTGCTTTCGGATTAATTTTAAGTTTTATACGTGCCACAATGGGATTCGGCTTCGACGGATTGGCGTTTTCATTTTCCATAGAGCGAGCCTGTTGTTTAGAGGGGAAACAAGGAATTGGAAGAATTGTTCTTTCCGCCCTTTTATGCACGGCATGAATCCTCATATCCGTCCTTGGTACTATTGCTTGTTTTTTTATATGACAAATTACAAAAAAATACTACATATAGAACGTTGGAATAAAAAACAACACCACATCTTGTATTTCTGTCACAAAAAAATTACATCTGAACTCTTGACAAATGTCGTATTATGTTGTATAATATATATACACCTTTTACATGACTGACGGAATGCGGAGTACCGCAAGGAAGTGTAAAGGAATTGACATGCCGACCGTCTGGGCAATTCTTTTATGGAAAAGGATTGCTCATTTTTTTGTATATGAAGCAATCACGAAGAAAAGGAGAACGATATGCAGCACGAACATTGGAACGGATTTAAACAAGGCGTTTGGACCGACGAAATTAACGTCCGGGACTTTATCCAGACCAACTATAAAGGCTATTTTGGCGATGATAGTTTTCTCGCCGAAGCCACCGAACGCACTAAAAATTTGATGAACAAGGTTCAAGCACTTTTTGCATTGGAACGTCAAAAGGGCGGGGTTTTGGACATTGACACTGATACCGTCACTTCTTTGACCGCTTATGAACCTGGATACGTTGATAAAGAAAACGAACTGATTGTAGGGTTACAAACCGATGAACCGCTGAAACGGGGAGTAAACCCCTTCGGTGGCATGCGGATGTGTAAAAACGCATGTGAAGCTTACGGCTATAAATTAAGCGAAAAAATTGAAAATAAATTTAAATTCCGCACCACCCACAACGACGGGGTATTCCGTGCTTATTCCGATGAAATGCGGAAAGCTCGTAAGTGTCACGTTATCACCGGTCTTCCCGATGCTTATGGGCGGGGTAGAATCATTGGGGACTACCGTCGAGTTGCACTGTACGGTGTGGATCGCTTGATTGAAGGAAAGAAAAAAGATAAAGCAAATATTGCGATCGGTGATTTCAGCACCGAACAAGTTCGCAAGAGCGAAGAAGTATTTCAGCAAATTGAATTCTTGGGACAACTGAAAGAAATGGCCGCAATGTATGGTTATGATATTAGCGGTCCCGCAAAAGATGCAAAAGAAGCCATTCAATGGACCTATTTTGCTTACCTTGCCGCAATTAAAGAACAAAACGGTGCCGCCATGTCTTTGGGCAGAGTCAGCACGTTCTTTGACATTTACATTGAACGGGATTTGGAAAATGGAACGTTGACCGAAGAAGCCGCTCAAGAACTGATTGACGATTTTGTCATCAAACTGCGTCTTGCTCGCCATCTTCGCACTCCCGAATACAACGAGTTGTTCGGCGGAGACCCCATGTGGATCACAGAAGCGGTGGGCGGTATGGGTGTAGATGGAAGAACGCTTGTTACAAAGAGCAGTTTCCGTATTTTAAATACCCTATACACCTTAGAATCCTCTCCCGAACCCAACTTGACCATTCTTTGGTCTGTAAATCTTCCGGACGGATTTAAACGGTTCTGTGCAAAAGTTTCGAAAGATACGGACTCCATTCAATATGAAAACGATGACGTGATGCGTCCTATTTATGGGGACGATTATGCCATTGCCTGCTGCGTTTCCGCTATGAAAGTCGGGAAACAAATGCAATTCTTCGGAGCTCGCTGCAACCTTGCAAAACTGTTATTAATTGCCCTGAACGGCGGTTATGATGCCGAAAGCAAAATGGCCATTGGGCCTCAAATGTCCGTTCTCGCAGGGGAAAAACTAGACTATCAGCAAGTTATGCAGCGTTTTGACATTTACATTCAATGGCTGTCTCGCCTGTACGTCAATACCATGAACGTCATCCACTACATGCATGATAAATACGCCTATGAAAAGATTCAAATGGCATTGCATGATACCGACGTAGAACGATTGATGGCGTTCGGTATTGCCGGTCTTTCCGTCGTTGCAGACTCTTTAAGTGCTATCAAATATGCAAAGGTTATTCCTATCAAAGACGAAACCGGTCATATTATCTCCTTTAAAACCGAAGGAGATTTCCCCAAATTCGGAAACGATGACGATCGTGTCGACCTGATTGCAAAGGAAATGACCCATAAAGTTATCACCGAATTGAGAAAAACCCCCACGTATCGCCATGCGATTCACACTCTTTCGGTTTTGACAATTACTTCCAACGTTATGTATGGTAAAAATACCGGAGCTACCCCCGACGGTCGTGCCGCCGGTGATGCTTTCGCTCCCGGTGCAAACCCCATGCACAACCGGGAAGAAAATGGTGCATTGGCATCTTTGAATTCTGTAGCTAAAATCAGTTATGAAGATTGTCAGGATGGTATTTCCAATACATTTTCCATTACCCCCGATGCTTTGGGAAGAACCGAAGAAGAACGTATCGACAATCTGGTTTCCATTCTGGACGGCTATTTCGCAAAAAATGCACACCACATTAACGTCAACGTTCTGAATCGAGAAACCTTGATGAAAGCTTACGAAAATCCCGAAGATTATCCTAACCTGACCATTCGCGTTTCCGGGTATGCGGTACACTTTAACAAATTGTCCAAAGAACAGCAGAGAGAAGTTATCAGCAGAACCTTCCACGAGGCTCTGTAACCGTGGGAAAGATTCATTCCATACAATCCTTGGGCACGGTAGATGGTCCCGGAATTCGGTTTGTAGTATTCCTGCAAGGGTGTAACCTTCGTTGCGGATGCTGTCATAATCCCGACACCTGGAACCCGGAAGATGGGACGGACATTTCTGCGGAAGATATCGTTGCAAAAGCCGAGCGATATAAAAGCTACTTTGGAAAAGAGGGCGGAATTACCCTCTCCGGAGGAGAACCGCTGTTACAACCGGTCTTTGCAAAAGAGATTTTTTCCCTTTGTAAACAACGAGGAATTCATACCTGTCTTGACACGTCGGGAAGCCTTATAAACGATGATATATCTTCTCTTTTAGACCAAACCGATCGGGTGCTTTTGGATATAAAATACCCCACGGAAGAACAATATCAAAAATACGTGGGCTGCGATCTTGCAACACCGTTACAGTTTTTGGAAATCCTAAATCAGAAGAAGATACCCACCACCTTACGGCAGGTAATTATTCCCACGCTGAATGACAATGATACGTCGATAGAATTTCTCAATCGGTTAAAGAAATCATATCCTTGCGTAGACAAAATGGAACTGTTGCCTTTCAAGAAAATCTGCACGGTAAAGTACCAAAATATGGGTATTTCCTTTCGGTTTGATTCCTTTGATACTCCTACGGTAGATCAAATGAAGGCACTGCAAGAAAAATTGAATTAAAAAAAATCCCACCGAAAAATCGGTGGGATTTTTTATTGCTTTTGTTATCTTTCAAAGGTGAAGGCATCCCAGGGAATGTTAACTTCTGCTTTTTCAGACAGAATAGCATCCACGTGAGTAAGCAGGGGGAAGTCCTTCATATCCAATTTGCCGAGAGCGGCAGCGGCACGAATGGCACGGGAAACACGAACGGCAACAACCAAGGATTCCAAGGTAACGCCATTCAGTTCAGCTTTAGCCTGATCGATGTCAAGACCGCGACCCAGCAAAATACCAACCAAACGGGTACGACCGCCATAAACGGTAACGTAAAGATCACCGGCACCGACACACAGATTATCCAGGTGACCGGAACCTTGATAATCCAGCAACTTAGACATTTCTTTCACAGCCTGACCGAAAACGGCAGCTTGAGAGTTGAAGTGCAGTTCGCTATCGATTCCGAAAGCTTTCTGATTGACACCGATAGTAAGAGCAACGGCAAGAGCGTAACCGTTTTTCAATGCAACAGCACTTTCGATCCCGACAACGTCGGTGGTAATGCTAACATGATAGTAATCGGTTTCCATGATTGCTTTGATCTTCCGAAGAACTTCAATATCGTCACCGCAGAAAGCGACTTCGGTCTGATCGTGAGCAACCAGTTCGTAAGAGGTGCAAGGACCGCCGATGGCGTTCAGGCAAACTTTTTTGCCGATTTTATCCATCATGGCTTTCCACAGATCGGGGTAGGTCAAAAGAGTACCGTCTTCCGTGTCCATCAAACCTTTGGTAACAGACAAAACGGGAACGTTTTCGGGAATTTTGGGGAGAACAACTTCGCCGAACCAATCCACACCGAAGGAACTAACGCCACCGATGACAAGATCAGCACCAACCAAAGCTTCTTCCAAATCTTCGATTTGATAGTACTTCAAACCTGCGGGGAAGTCACGGGTAAATTTGGGGTGACGGTCAGTTTTGATGCAAGCATCGATAATGTCACGGTCCAAATGAGTACCAACCAAACGGACTTCGTTGCCATTTTCTCTTGCGGGGAATGCGAGGGCGGATCCCATCATGCCGGATCCAACGATAGTTACGATAGCCATATGAATTCTCTCCTTAAAAAATTTTTTTGAAAAGACTTGCAAAAGTTTGAAAAAAATGTTATAATATAATAAAACCTTGTTTTTATTATAGAACCTAATAACATTTTTGTCAATATGTGGAGCAAAATTTGATAGATTATCATTTTGTGCGAAAAAAGTTTTTCATAAATTTTCAAACTTTTTCTAAAGGAGCGTTGTTATGATTCAATACGAACGCCAACAGGCTATATTGCGATTTTTAGAGAGACATTCTCCTGCCTCCATCAAAGATATTGCAAAAAGCATCTATACCAGCGAGGCATCCGTACGCCGAGACGTCGCTGCCATGGAAGAAAAAGGATTGGTACAGAAAATTTACGGCGGTGTACTGTTATCCGACCGGAAGAATGCGGTAATTCCCCTTGATTTGCGAGACGGAGATCACGCGAATGCAAAAGACGTGGTGGCAAAAAAGGCGGCGGAATTGGTCTTTGACGGAGCCGCCGTTTATTTGGACGCCTCCTCTACCGTTTGGCGAATGATGAAATATTTAAAAGGATACAAAGGGCTGAAAATTATTACAAACAATCCCCGTATCGTTTCGGAAACCGAAGCTTTTGACGGAACGATCTACTGCACCGGAGGAACCTATGACCCAAAAAATCGTTCCTTTTACGGTCCGGGTGCCATACGGTTCATGGATTCTGTATCGGTAGATTTCTTCTTCTTTTCCAGCCAAGGGATTACCGAGGACGGAGAAATTTCCGATCCCGCGGAAAACGAGACCGAACTGCGGCAAAAGGTTTTAAAACGGGCAACAAAAAGTTATTTTCTCTGTGACTCTTCCAAAATCGGAAGAAAAAACGTCTTTACCGTCTGCCACAAAGATGACTTGGACGGCATTTTCTGTGACGTAAAATTACCCTGGGAACGAGAGGAAAAAACAGAGGAACCCTACGATACCGCTCCATCCGAGGCGTCTTTTCCGCAAAAACCGTGAAAATGCACATCTATAAAAACCAGGAGTAACGATACATGAATCCGGGAATAATATCAAGAGAACCCCGGAAAGAGAGGACGTTATGACGCAGGACGAACGATACCATTTAATGACCGAATCCAATCTCCACTCGCTGATTCCGAAAATGGCAATTCCGACCATTATCAGCATGTTGGTAACGTCGGTCTACAATCTGGCAGACACGTATTTTGTCAGCAAAATTTCCACAGAAGCCTCCGCGGCGGTAGGCGTTATCTTCTCCTTAATGGCGTTGATTCAAGCTCTGGGATTTACCCTCGGCATCGGGTCTGCAACTTACGTTTCCCGCCTTTTGGGACAGAAAAACCGAGAAGAAGCAGAGAAAACCGTCTCCACCGCGTTTTTTACTGCATTAGGCGTCGGAACGCTATTTGCGATTATCGGCGTTCTTTTTCGAGAAAAGATCGTAACGCTTTTGGGAGCAATTCCGGAAGTCCACAACCTTGCAGTGGACTATGCCACGTATATTTTCATCGGTGCCCCTTTTATGATGGGACTGTACGTTTTAAACAATCAAATGAGAGCACAAGGCAGTGCCATTCTTTCTATGATAGGTGTTCTTACGGGTTGCGTTTTAAATATTGGTCTGGATCCTCTTTTGATCTTTGTTTTTCATTGGGGGATTGCGGGGGCAGCCATCGCTACGGTTTTCAGCCAATTTCTTTCCTTTTGCATCTTGCTCGCATTAAATAACCGGGTAAAAAATATTATTTCGGTACGGTTTAAAACATTAAGACCCTCTTGGCGGATTTATAAAGAAATTTTACACAACGGATTTCCCTCTCTGTGTCGTCAGGGGTTGGCAAGTTTATCGGGCGTTGCCCTGAATTTTGCTGCGGGTTCCTTTGGGGCAGCCGCCCTTTCTGCCCTTTCCATCGTAAATCGGTTTATGTCTTTCCTGTATTCTGCCTTAATTGGATACGGACAGGGATTTCAGCCGGTCTGCGGATTTAATTTTGGAGCGAAGAAATACGACCGGGTACTAAACTCTTATTGGTTTAGCCTCAAAGTTGGCATTATCTTAATTTCCGCCTTGGGCGTTGCCGCTTATCTTTTGGCACCCCAAGTAATGACTTGGTTTCGAGCTGACGATCCCCAAGTCATTGAGATCGGAATCAAAGCCTTGCGTGCCCAATGCTTTACACTGCCGTTACAAGCCTTCATGATGTTGTCTCAGTTCCTATGTCAATCCATCGGCTACGGATTCAGAGCAGCGTTAATCGCCATGGGACGGCAGGGGCTATTCCTCATTCCGGCATATTTGTTATTTTCAAGGCTATGGCAAGTTACCGGATTAATTATTTCTCAGCCTTGCTCTGACGTTCTTACAGCAACTATGGCGGGAATTATTATGATTGGAGTCTTAAAACGATTGCATAAACTCATAGACAAACAGCATTCATTACAAAAAAATTAAAACAACACCCGAAGAACATTCTTCGGGTGTTTTCTTTTATTTCTTTTTCGCAACGGGTAGTATAATCTCAAATACCGCCCCGGTTTCTCCACTCTTTCCGGAACGATTATAGGCACGAACGACTCCATCGTGTGCAACAACGATTGCATTGACGATGGAAAGTCCTAATCCGTATTTTCCTTGTCGCCCTTTGAAAAACCGATCAAAAATATGGTCAACTTCATCTGCCGGAATCCCCGGACCGTCGTCCCGAACGGTAATAACCGCATTTCCGTCCCGCAGAACAGCGGAAAGTTCAATTTCTGCAGAGGCAAAACGAAATGCATTAGATAGCAAATTCGTAATAGCCGTTACCATGGTTTCCGAATCGACACAAACCGAAAGATCCGCAATTTTTCCATACACCAAACGAACGCCGTCTAATCCCGTAAAGCCGGAAACACGGGAGACCGCCTCATTTAAAAGATCGGAAACTGCAACGGAAGATTTCACCAAAACTTCGTCTGCCGTTTCAATTTTGGAAAGATAAATTAACTCCCCAGTCAATTTTTCCAAACGATCAACCTGTTCCAACACGTTGTCGCTAACCTGGTCTACGTTAGTAAAAACACCGTCTTTCATGCCTTCTACATATCCGCGTATTGACATTAACGGGGTTCGCAGTTCGTGAGATGCGTTTTGCAAAAATTTCTTCTGTCGAGCATCATACTCACTAAGAGACTGTGCCATCTGATCAATGGATCGTGCCAAATCGCCCACTTCGTCTTTCGTTGCGATTATAGGAACTTCCGCATCAAATTGACGGTTTGCCACAAGATCGGCACGGACTTTCAATCGGCGGAGATTTTTGGTAAGCCCGGTACTAAACAACAAGGCAATTGCAATACCGAAAACCGAAGCTACGACAAGGGAAAACAGATAGAGAGTTAACAGAGAATCCTGTATTTCATAGGATGTGGGAGCTGTAAACAAAATTACATACCCCAAAACCTGCTCCGTAGTGGCATTGTAGACCTGTTGTATGGCGACGGCATAGATTGTATCCCCATAACGAATCACACGAGATCCCAAACTGCGGTCGTACCGGGCAAGGTAATCTACGAATCGCTCAGGTGAGGTGCTTAAATGGTCTACGTTCATGCCGGTATTTGCAATATAACGAAATTCCGTATCGGCAAGCACCAGAGAGGTGGAGGAATCCATGTTTCGACGGAAAATTTCCTGTAAATCCGTAATTTTGGTATCCGCTGTCCAATCCGGAATACGAGAAGCATCTTCCGCAAAGGCTACACCATTTTCCGACAAGGTTTGTCTGGCTTGCAAGATTACATAACTGTTCGCAAAAATGTGTACAAACGCCAGGGAAATAATACCGATAATGGAAATGAGCATAATATAAGACAGAATCAGCTTGAAATTAAGGCTGTTTCGAATGTCCTTCTTTTCCATATTTACTCCGCACCGTCGGTTACTTTATAACCGTAGCCCCAAACCGTATCGATTTCAAAGGAAGTTTGGGCAGCATCCAATTTCTTTCGGATACGCTTAACCAAATCGTCTACGGCTCTTGTATCACCAATATATTGATAATCCCAAATACTCGTCAGCAATTGGTTTCGGGTAAAAACCCGGTTCTTATTGGTTATCATGTACAGAAGAAAATCATACTCCATAGCAGTAAACGCCAAATCCGTCTCATTTTCCCCTTCTACTTTGACAACGCGACGCTGGGTGGGATAAATCTTCAGATCCCGGCAACGAGGTTCTGCCACGGTCCTTTCGTCATTCATGCCGTCCACCCGACGAAAGACCGCCTTGACGCGGGCAACCAATTCCCGGGGAGAAAAGGGCTTCATCATATAATGATCCGCACCCATTTCGATTCCCAAAATCCGATCCAGCTCTTCGTCCCGGGCAGAAACGATAATAATGGGCGTGTTATCAATCTTGCGGATTTCGTTGCACAGTTCAAACCCGGACATCCCCGGCATCATAATATCCACGATCAGCATGTCGGGCTTATAGCGGGAAAACGCCTCCAAAGCCGGCTCTGCAGAATCAAATTCCATAACGGAAAAAGATTCTTTTTCCAAATAAGAACGAATGATCTGCCGAATATTTTTTTCGTCGTCAATCACAAAAATTAATTTTGCCATAAAGACCACCCTCTCCGCCCACAGGCAGTTTTTTATCTTAATAATACCATTATAAAATAATTTATCATATATCTTATTAAGATTTTGTGTCTTTTTTTAGTATTTATTAAAACAATGAAGATTTTCAAAAAAGGGAGGAGGGGAAGAATGTCCAAAAGCAGTAAAGGACACGCTTCCCCTCAGGCATGGAAAAACTGTTGTATAAAGAATAGGAATTAAGCAAGTTTCATCCGGTTCTTCCCTGTTTACAAAACCATTATACAACACAAATTCCGAAAAAATAAGATCGGTTTGTGGCAGGTTTTCGGAAAAAAAGGAACAAAAAAAGACCGAATCTTTCGACTCGGTCTTTATTTACGTGAAATTATTCGGCGTCAGCAGATTCGTCGCAACAACCATCGCAACCGTCTACGACTTCAAAATAGCCGCATTCATCGTCATCACAATCGCAATCACAGCAATCACAGTCACAACCGTCGCCGCAACCGATCAGCATGCGAAGCTTATCCCGGAAGATGTAGCACAGAAGAGCTACAACCCCTACAAATGCGATGACCCCCAAAATAATACCGAGAACGGTTCCCGATTTCTTACTCATAAAACACACGCCTTTCCTAAAAAAATCAATGTTTGTTTTGCTTAATCTTATTATAACTTATCTTTTTTGTTTTGTCAACAGTTTGCCCGGATTTTTCATAATTTATTCCGCATTTCCCCCGACAGAAACTTGGTAAATGGATTCTGCATTCCGAGAAAACTCCCGAAGCCGATCCACCATCTGTTCCGGATATAAAAGTCGAATTTCTTCACAATGAATCAAAAGCCAACCAAAGAGAGACTCATCTGCAGGAATATCACAGGTTAGAAGATAAGAACCGTCGGCAGCAGATTCTACCGTAGAATCAGGAGGAAAACGATGCTCTGCCGCGGCAAGAAAATCTTCAGAAACCCAGAAAATCATGCGAAGAGAATCTTCCAGAGAAGAAAAGTACCCCTTAATATATTGATTCAAATCAAAGTCAAGGTCTCCCCCGACTTCCCGCAAGTCCGTTGCCCGAAGCGTCGCTTGTACAACTTCTTCCATTCGGTCTGCTCGATAGAAAGCGAGTGTTCCTTCTTCATCGGCACCCACCAAATAGTATCCGTCCTGCCAAACCATACGATAAGGAGACACCGTTTGATGCCGCGAGGTCTTTTTTCGGGATCCGTCCGACAAGACAGAACCTTTATATAAAAATCGGACTTTACAGCCGTTGGAGATCGCGTCAAACAAGGTTTCTACGTTGGAATAGACCCGCTCGGTAACAGAACTGTCGGGAATGACCGATATGAGATCTTGAAAAACACCCTGAGAAAAGCCGTCGGACGCAAGAATGCGTAATTTTCGTTCCAATTCCGGCTTCCGTTTCCGGGGAATGACGGGAGCAATTCGAATCAGGTTGGACAAAAGGCGAAAATCGTTACGAGTAAAGGGGCTTCCTGCCCAATAATACCGGGTATCTTTCGATCGAACCGTTCCTACGGTAAATCCGGCATCATTAAGGGCATGGAGATCCCGATAAAGGGATTTTCGCTCACATTCAACCCCCACCCTTTTCAACTGTGCTTCTAATTCAAAAAGAGTCATAGGGTGTTCCCGATCGGTCTGCTCACACAAAATACGTAAAAGGTGTAAAATCTTTTGCTTTTGTCGGGGCGTTCCCGCCATCAAAGTCACCTTCTTTATACATATTGCACAAATCAACAGAGGTTCGGTTGTATATATTCAACAACTATTACCTCTTGATTTTTTTGGAAAATGTGGTATAATAAGTTATGTGATCGGGAACAAGTTTTCCTCTTCACATTTTAAGGCTTATTCGTTCCATAACATATACCCCCTCTTTTTTGACCGAGAGTTTTTTTAAACTCCCGGTTTTTTTTATCCAATTTTGGAAGAGAGGGGATTTTTATTGCCCGGACACGGTAATTCCTTTTATTTTCACCCAAGGAAGACAAGATGCACCATCGCAAATCCGTTCTTTGGAAAGTGCTACAATATCGAGCATCATCTTGGCGAGATTCCCGGAAATCATCACTTCACTAACCGCATCACAAATCTCCCCGTTACGAATTTCAAAACTGTTTTTTGCAACCCCGGACATGGTTCCATCAGAAGAAGGAGATCCGCCGGAGAAGCGACCTACAATCAGACCATGTTCCACCGAAGAAACCATTTCGTTTAGGGTTTGATCCCCGGCGTCAACGAAATAGCATCCGCCTCCGGAAACGTTCCGTTTCAGCCCGGTTTTTTTGGCGGCATAACGTCCCAGCATAAAATCTTTCAGAATGCCGTGTTTAATAATTTCCGAATTCTGAACCACGTACCCATCGGAAACAAAATAACCGCCTGCCAGATCCTTATTCCGAGGTTGACAAGACCAATTCAGGCAGGACGCAGCCACTTGTTTATCCAGATTGTCTTTCCAAAGACTGGTTCCGTCAATGAGTACTTCCCCGGAAAGAAAATTTCCCGCAACGGAACCTAAAATATCCCCGAAACACGAAGGGGTAAAAATAACGTCACCAACAAATTTTCCGCGAAAAGGTACGGGAGTAATTTGCTTCAAACTGTCTTCGATAATCGTTCGTCCTCCCGCAAGATCAATAAGAGGAGTATCGGGGCTGTCAAACATGGCACCAAAGTAGTTAAAGGAAGAGGTATTTTCCCCGTCTGTACACATAAACATGGGGGAAAAACTATATGCCCCCTGTTTTGTCGACAGGCAAATGCCACCGGTTGTACTGTAACAAGATTCACTCAACACGTGATCGATGGAAGCACTGTCTACCGAAACTTGGGGATATTTTTCTTTTAATTCATCAAAAAACTCCGTGATCCGTTGTAACATCATTTCCGGATTGGGGGTCATAGGACCTTTTTCAAAGGATTCCACGACGATTTCTTCGGGAAGCCCTTCGGCGGGATCGTCCCGAGAAATCAGGGCGGCATTAACAGCTTCCTTTGCAGCATTTTTCAAGTCTTCTTCTTCAAAAGAGTTGACAGATGCAATCCCTTTTTTGCTTCCAACCAAAGCTTTCAGAGAGATCGAAACGTTCCGAACAGTCCGCAGAAGCCCCAATTTTCCCGATTCATAATAGAACTCGGTCTTTGTCCCTACGGAAGCGGAGCAAATACCGTCGGTAGCACCGGCGGCAACCATATATTCCAAGCACTTTCGAGCGATGGATTCATTGGTATTCATATTAGTTTCCCCCTACGTTCATTTCACATTTGACGTGAGGACCGCCCATTCCCACAGGGAATGGCTGTTTTTTTCCGCACATCCCGGAATTGAGCCAAACCATTTCATCGGAAATCATATCTACTGTTTTCAAAACGTCAAAGGCCACGCCGGAAACGGTGGTGTCTCGAATGGCTCTTCCGAGTTTTCCGTTCTTGATTTCGTATCCCATGGTCACACCGAACATAAACTCACCGGTGGAGTCCGCTTGTCCGTTGCCGGTTGCAGTAAAATAATATCCGTCGTCGATAGAAGAAATCATTTCATCCAGGGTGTTATTCCCCGGAAGAATGGCAGTATTTCGCATCCGAATCAACGGTTCGTCGGCAAAGGAAAACGCCAGTGCATTTCCGGTAGCAACATCTCCGTACCGGGCGGCAGTGGCACGGTTGTGCATCCAGCCGGTTAACATGCCGTTTTCAATTAAAACCGCGTCTTTGGCAAGGGTTCCTTCATCATCCACATAAATAGGGGTAGGCAAAACCAATCCGTTATAAGTGTTCGCAAAGTCCGTCAACGTAACAATCGGTGAAGCGACTTCTTTTCCCCGACAAGGGCCCGCAACCGAACCGCTAATTACAAAATCCGCTTCCGCCGTATGCCCCACCGCTTCGTGAGCAAGAATTCCTGACAATTCTGGAGAAATCACGCAGGTCTTTCGCCCAGCTTGGGCAAAAATCCCGTCTCTTTTTTGCATCAACTCATCCACCAATGCATCTAATTTCCCATGCAAATCGACAGGTCTAGAAAAATGATCTGCAAACAATCCGGAACCACCAAAAATGCCGTATCGTTCTACCGGAGATCCGTCGGATGTCAACGCAGTCAGGGAAACAATTATATTACTGCGAGGCAAAAAGGAATAAGAATAGACCCCGTCGCCGGTTTTCAATTCTTTTTCCAAAGAAAGACAAGAACAAATGACTCGACGGGAAACCAGATTTTGATTTTTCTTTAAATAATCATCGATTTCCCCAAGAAAATCCAAAATTTCCTTTTGAGAAACCGTATCTTCCCTCCACACACCTTCATAGCAAGCTGTCTGTCGAACAGGAAGACTGATCTCGTCGGAAGGGAGGCGATCGGCAAGAAACGTGGCATTATCGGATGCTTGTTTTAAAACTCTCTCCGCAGACGAAAGATCTAATTCCGGAGCCGAAGCAAATCCGCAACGGCCGGCTCGAAGAACTCGGGCATTAATTCCGCGTTGTTGCCCATTGGAATTTCCCATTACGTCACCGTTTAAAAGAGAAACTCGACGCTCCCGATTGCATTGACGACGAACTTCTACTTCTGCAGAAAATCCCGACAAAGATTTAAAAGAATCTTTAAACATAATTGTACCTCATTTCATAACTTCCCTTTGAGCCAAGGAGAAAGTCTCTTATAAATCAACATGGTAATTCCTGTCGCCACAACACCTTTGACTAACGTTAAGGGCAGATTGAAAATCAGCAATGCTTCCCACAACGTATCCGCGGAAGGAAGAATTACCGTATACATTCCCACGATTGCCCCCATGGGAATTCCCAAAGCGGCAGAAAATAGAGGATAACCAACAAAATAGTTGTAAATTACACTGACAATTCCAGAAGACACCGTTCCGGCAACCGAGCCGAGCAACGCAGTTTTGCGGTTTTTGTTCCGATGATAGATCAATCCGGCGGGAATCACAAACAACGCCCCGATGACGAAGTTATTCAGTTCCCCTACACCGGCAGTACTGGTAGAAAATAAGTGTAAAAGATTTTTCAACAAACAAACCAACGCCCCATGCCATGGAGAGACGGCAAAAGAAACAATTAAAGCGGGAAAGTCAGAAAAATCAAATTTTAAAAATGCGGGAAGAATCGGAAGACCGATTTGTATGTACATCAACACGGCAGAAACGCCCGAAAACACGGCGGTCACAACCAAATTGCGAAGAGATTTTTTTTGCTTCATGATGAACCTCTCTTTCAGTTTCTCCACAAAAAAAATGTATATACCATATTATACTATAAAGTGGGGATAAAATCAAGAGAGCAAGGCAAATTTCTTAAAAATTTCACGGAAAAACAAAAAGGTTGAAAGTACAATTTAAAAAATTAAAAAAAATGATAATTCATACAAAAAAAATTAAAAACAACTCTTGACAAAAACCGAAAAAAGTTATATAATATACTGTGTATTTCTTTGCACATTCTCTGTATGGTTTGAAAGAATGTGGGAAATAATCTTTATGCGTATCACCTTGTTTAATTTTCGATACAAGAAGGATGGGAAAAAATTTATGAACAACAAAGAACGCAGAGTCGGAACCGTTTCCAGAGGCATCCGTTGCCCCATTATCCGGGAAGGTGACGATCTTGCCTCTCTCGTAACGGATAGCGTTTTGGAAGCCGCAGAAATCGAAGGATTCGAATTGCGAGACAGAGACGTTATTGCTATGACCGAATCTATCGTTGCACGGGCACAGGGAAACTATGCAAGTGTAGACGATATTGCAGCTGATGTAAAAGCAAAATTGGGCGGGGAAACTGTTGGGGTCATCTTCCCCATTCTTTCCCGGAACCGGTTTGCCATCTGTCTGCGTGGGATCGCAAAGGGCGTTAAGAAAGTCGTTCTTATGCTCAGCTATCCCTCTGATGAAGTAGGAAATGAACTGGTCAGTTTGGACAAGATTGATGAAGCGGGTATTAACCCCTACAGCGACGTTCTCACCGAAGCTCAATATCGGGAACTGTTCGGCGAAAACAAACACGAATTTACCGGCGTAGACTACGTTCAGTACTACGGTGATTTGATTCGCGAAATGGGTGCGGAAGCTGAAATTATTTTTGCAAACCAAGCAAAAACCATCCTTAAATACACCGATTGCGTCCTGAACTGTGATATTCACACTCGTGCCCGCACCAAACGTATTCTGCTTGCCAATGGTGCAAAGGTTGTTTGCGGATTGGACGACATTTTGAACAAGCCTGTGAACGGAAGCGGATGCAACGAACGATACGGTCTTCTCGGCTCGAACAAGTCTACAGAAGATAAGATCAAACTGTTCCCCCGGGAATGCAAGGATTTGGTTTTGGATATTCAGGATCGTGTACAAAAAGCCACCGGAAAACACGTGGAAGTTATGGTCTACGGCGACGGTGCATTTAAAGATCCTCAAGGTAAAATTTGGGAATTGGCAGATCCCGTGGTCTCCCCTGCCTTTACCGACGGTTTGATTGGGACTCCCAACGAACTGAAGCTGAAATATCTTGCCGACAATGATTATAAGGATCTCTCCGGTGAAGAATTGAAAAAAGCCATTTCCGAAAGCATCAAGGCCAAAGACGGCAGCAGTTTGGTGGGCAACATGGCAGCACAAGGAACCACCCCCCGTCAACTGACTGACCTGATCGGTTCTCTCTGCGACCTGACCAGCGGTTCCGGAGACAAAGGGACTCCCGTTATTTTGGTTCAGGGTTATTTTGACAACTACACCAACTGATTGATTCGCACATAGGAAGGATAAAAATATGGATACGAACAGACGTCCCGACACTATGCTCCGCATTACGACCAAAGAATTGGCAGATGCCTTTATTGCAGAACAGGTCAAGGAAATTCAAGCCCAAGTCGGCGATAAAAAAGTACTTTTGGCCCTCTCCGGCGGGGTCGACTCTTCCGTCGTTGCAGCTCTTTTGATTAAAGCAATTGGAAAACAGTTAGTTTGCGTTCACGTAAATCATGGTTTGATGCGTAAAAACGAGTCTGAAAACGTTATTAAACTGTTCCAGGACGGTTTGGATGCAAACTTGGTCTACGTCGATGCTACCGATCGGTTTTTAAACCTGTTGGCAAACGTTGCCGATCCCGAACAAAAACGGAAAATCATCGGGAAAGAATTTATTGAAGTTTTCGCAGACGAAGCCCGCAAATTGGAAGGCATTTCCTATCTTGCACAAGGCACCATTTACCCCGATATTTTGGAATCTATCAAACAAGCAGAAGGCAAAAAAGCCGTTAAATCCCATCACAACGTAGGCGGACTTCCCGAAGATCTGCAATTTGAATTGGTAGAACCCCTCAAATTGCTCTTTAAAGACGAAGTTCGTGTTGTTGGCGAAGCTCTCGGTCTGCCCCATGCCATGGTATACCGTCAACCCTTCCCCGGTCCCGGTTTGGGTGTCCGTTGCTTGGGTGCCATCACCCGGGACAGACTCCACGCTCTGCGGGAAGCTGACGCGATTTTAAGAGAAGAATTTGACAACTGCGGTCTTGCAGAAAAGGTTTGGCAGTATTTTGTTGTCGTTCCTGATATTAAGAGTGTAGGTGTCCGTGACGAAAGCCGTTACGAAGGTTGGCCCGCCATCATTCGTGCCGTCAACACCACCGATGCAATGTCCGCAACCATCGAAGAAATCCCCTACGAAGTTCTTCACAAAATCACCAATCGCATCACCCACGAAGTCGAAGGTATCAACCGCGTACTTATGGACCTCACTCCGAAGCCCGTCGGCACCATCGAGTGGGAATAAGTTGGATGTCTTAGCAAATCTTTTTTATCCTATTTAGGGTAAAATTCTTTATCCTTTGAATTAAAAAACATAAAGACCTTGTTCGAATGAACAAGGTCTTTTTTTCTATAAAACATTCTCGCAAAGAAATCCCTTTGAGTAGAAAAAGGAAGGACAAATCCTTCGTCTTTTTCCTCATCTTCTTTCTCACAAAAGAAGATAACATTTCTTTGATTTGTAACAATAAATGCTTTGTATGTTGATATTTCCTTGGCATACAATCGCCCCCTTGATATGGTATATTCATTCTACCACATCAAGGGGGTTTTTGTCTATTGTCCGTTTTTAACGGATTTGTTCATTTGCGGGATGTTTATTTTAACTGTTCTTTCGAAATTGTAGGGGCGTCACGCCCATCTGCTTTTTAAAGGCACGGATGAAATAGTTATAATCGGGGAATCCCAGCTCGGCGGCAATCACCGTAATGGGTACATTGGTCTCCCGCAATGCCTCAAGAGACATTTGGATTCGTTTATTCAAAATATACTTTCCGATGGTCGTGCCAAACTCTTCCTCGAACAGACGGTAAAGGGCATTCTTGGAAAGAAAGAATTTTCGACAAATCTCCTCCACGTACAACTTTTCCTTGATGTGTTCGAGAATATACTGCTCGATCTTGATGGAAAGCATACTGCGATGATGGCGAATCAGACTGTCGTCCCAAAAATTCTTAATGAGGATCAAGAGAATTTTTTGAAGGGCGTTGAATTTCTCGGTGGACACCACGGGAATTTCCTCGTAAAGCTTGAGCATGGGCTCACGGTCAAGCTCGTAAATCTCAAGCGCCTTTCCCACCTTTTTTACCGACGAATAGGTCTCCCCTTCATCGCGAAACTGACCGATCTGCATAAAGGCGATCAACGTGTCCTCGTAGATTACAGGCATGACGGTTTCCATCAAACCTGCATGGCAAGTATAAGAGATCGTCGTTCTGCTTTTTGCCGCCTCCTTCATGTGCGCAAGATTGGAACGATTGCAATTCTTTTTACGCTCGCCATCCTCTCGGATTCTCATGCAATAATTCGAGTACGTAGGGGAGGTTGCCACTATATTCATCTCGGAATCGTAAAAGGTTACGGCGATTCCCGTGGCAATATAAAAGTCAAATAAAAGCCGCTTGATTTTTTCAATATTAAAAATGTAATTCATATTTTTATTATAACACAAGCTCAAAAAAATGTCAATAGTTTTCTATTCGGGAAAATAATGCTACTTTTCAAAACAAAATAGGCTATCAATTTTTTTCTCATTTTGTTATGATATATTTAGTAAACAAAGATAGGAAGATTGATCATGGAAATTCAAACGATTCTTCGCGCCGTTGCGAAAGCATACCGAGATTTTGCCCATGCCTTTTCTCCGGAAAAAAATACTGATGCTCTTTTTTTCGCCTTTGAGCATTCCCTTCTTGAAAGCCTTGGCGAATGCGAAATCGTATATGACTACATCTGGGGTCGGGATACTTTAAATGTGGACGGTGTAACCAAAAGTTATCTTCCGCGAACAGGCGACACGCTGATTATGGATATTAGCGTCGGCATTGACGATGTCTTTTGCGACGTATGCCGAACTTATTTTGTAGGAGAACCCTCCGAGAAGCAAAAACAAGCTTACCAAACGGTGTTGGATTCCCTTCGGGCAGGTCATCATGCCTTGCGTGCCGGTGCGAAAGCTTCCGAAATCTACCACGCGGTCAATTCCGTTTATCAAAAAGAGGGCAAGGAGTTGATCCATCACGCGGGACACAGAATTGGGGAAAAACCATTACTGCAACCTCAATTTTTACCCGAAAACGATACCCCGCTCGCGGAAGGAAGCATCTACACGGTGGAATCGGGACTTTACGAGGACTTTGGCATTCGCCTTGAAAACGATTTTTTGATCGAAAAAACGGGAGCGGTTGATCTTTTCGAAGATCTTCTTCCCTTGGATATGAAGGAGTATATACTGAGATGAGTAAATTATTAACAGGTCCTTTTGCCGTTTTGATGACCCCCTTTGTTGGAACAAAGATCGACGAGGAAGCCTTTGTAGCACAGATCAAGCTGGCAAACGAAAGCGACATTTCCGGATTTGTAACCAACGGAAGCACGGCAGAGTACATTCAGCTTTCTCTTGAAGAGCAGATGCGAGTATCCGAGCTGACCGCCAAGGAAAAAGCAAAGAACAAAAAACTGATTGTCAGTGCATGCACAGGTAATCTTGCCGATACGGTTAAGCTTTGCCGTCACGCGGGAAGCATTGGTGCCGATGCGGTGCTGGTTTGTCCTCCCTACTATTTCAAGTATCCTACAAAGGAGCGGGAGGAGTATTTCAAGCGCGTGGCAGATCTCTCTCCCGTTCCTGTGGTCCTCTACAGCGTTCCATTCTTCACGCAGGAGATTGAGCTGGACGTGGTATTCCGTCTTTTTGAGCATAAAAACATTGTGGGAATCAAAGACAGCAGTGCCAACATGAAACGTCTGTTGCACATGGCAGAGTATACCGACGGCAAGGACATTTCGATTATGACGGGTACGGACGATATTCTGATCTCCGCACTTGTAGGCGGTTGTGCAGGAAGCCTAACGGCATTTGCCGCCATATATCCCCACCAGATCGCGGCACTTTACGCGGCGGTTGCCAAAGGAGATCTGAAAACGGCAAAGGAGATCCAATACTCGATGATGCCCAAGCTTCGCGAGGCGGATTCCCAAACCTTCCCCAGAGGCTACAAAAAATTAATGGCAGAAGCCGTAGGCTTCGCCTTCGGTGACAAGGAGGTATCCGAGTGAAAGCAGCAGTATGGCTTGGTGATAATCAGGTAGAGGTACGAGAGGTGCCGATTCCCGAGATCGGCGAGGAAGAAGCGCTTCTCAAGGTACGTGCGGCAGGTGTTTGCTCCACTGACTTTCATATTATCTCGGGTAAATTAAAGATTGGAAAATCCCCCAACGTGCAGGGTCATGAGATCTGCGGTGAGGTGGTAAAGATCAATTCGAGAAGGACCGATATTCCCGTCGGTCAGCGTTGTGTGGTTTCCACCTCCATCGGTTGCGGCTACTGCGATGCCTGCCGTGAGGGAAAACAGTACATCTGTAACGATAGCAGAGAGATCGGTTATTACCCACACAACGGCGGCTATGCCGAATACGTAAAGGTTCCCGTATCTGCCATCGTACCCATCTCGGACGCAGTCAGCGACAAGGCGGGCGCAATTCTTGAAAGCACGGTTTGTCCCACCGAATCCCTCATGCGAATCGGCGTTCCCTTTGGCGGAAGTGTTTTGGTTGCGGGAACGGGCCCTGCTGGTATTTCCTTTATTATTGTGGCTAAGCTAATGGGCGCGGACAAGGTGATCGTTCTGGTACGCGATGAGGAATCTACGAAGCGTGCCTTCGAATTCGGTGCGACGCATGTGGTAAATCTTAAGACCTCTCCCTCCCCTGTGGCAGAGGTTGAAGAGATCACAGGCGGCAAGAAAGCAGATATTGTAATCGAGGCAACGGGTGCGAAGAGTGTGATTGAATCCATACCCGACTATGTAAAGAAGGGCGGGAACATCATTCTTTACGGAATCCCCTCGGCTGAAGAGCAGATCGTCTTCCCTGTTACCAAGATGATCGTTGAGGAGATCTCGGTACACGGTGCGGTAGGAAATACCAAGGCATGGTATCCGCTGGTTAAGATGATCGAATGCGGCAAATTGGATCTGGATCGTCTTGTTACCCACGAGTTTTCGCTGGACGAGATCAATGATGCGTTTGATCTTTTCCGCAACAAGGATAAGACCCTGATTAAGGCAGTTATTAAGTTTTAAAATATAATTTTCAAAAGGAGAACGATTATGAAAATCACAGACGTTGAGGTTGTTGTTGTCCGTCAGGACGAGGTAAAAATGATCGGTGACGGAAGTCAGGATACTGCGGTTATTCTGGTTCACACCGACGAGGGTATTACGGGTATCGGTGAGGTTGACAGCTCTCCCGAGGTCGTGAAGGCGATCGTTGAGACCCCGGCTTCCCACGACCAGTGCAGAGGCCTCAAGGAGATCCTCATCGGCGAAGACCCCACCAACGTAGAATACCTCTGGCACAAAATGTACCACTACAGCTACTACTACACTCGCCGTTCTGTCGGTATCCACGCAATGAGCGGTATCGACATCGCCCTTTGGGATATCACGGGTAAGAAGTATGGTCTGCCCGTTTCCAAGCTGATCGGCGGTCGTTTCAGAGAAAAGATTCCTGCTTACTGCTCGGTTTTGATGCCCGGCACCAAGGAAGAAATCGACGAGCTTGTAGCACACCATAAGGCAGACTGTAACTACCACGGTTATAAGTTCGGTTGGGGCGCTCTGGGCGAGAGCGAAGAAAAGGATATCAAGCTGGTTGAATATTGCCGCGAGGCAGTTGGAGACAACCGTCTAATGATCGACATCGGTATGAGATGGACCGATTATAAGTACGCACTCCGCGTTTCCAAAGAGTACGAAAAGCAGAAGGTCTACTGGTTGGAAGAGCCCTTCGCTCCCGACAGAACCCCTGATTTCGGCCGTCTTGCCGACAACATCAACATTTCTCTCGCATCGGGCGAGGAATTTGGTACGATGTACGAGTTCCAGGATATGCTGGATAACGGCAGAGTGGACATCGTTCAGCCCGACATGAGCCGTTGCGGCGGTATCACCATGGCGAAGAAGATCGCCGACATGGCTTACCTGCGTGGTAAGAAACTGATCCCTCACGCATTCAAGACGGGTATTTTGATTGGTGCGACGCTGCAGCTGATTGCGGCAATTCCCAACGCCGACATTCTTGAGTACTGTGCTCAGGAAACCGTTCTTTCGAAAAACCTCGTAAAACATCACTTCCAGCTCGATAAGGATGGTTATGTAACCATTCCCGACCTCCCCGGTATCGGTGTTGAGCTGAACATGGATATTCTGAACAAGTATAGGAGATAAGTTATGAACCTTTTAGCTGTAGGATGTCATCCCGACGATCTGGAGATCAATGCGGGCGGTACACTTGCAAAATGCGCTAAGCGCGGCGACAAGGTAACCATGTGTGTTCTTGGAAACGGAAGTGCAGGTCATAAGGTTTACTCCAAGGAGGAAATCGCGGCAATCCGTTTGCAGGAAGCAACGAACTCCGCTGCCATCATCGGTGCGGAATACATCAACCTTGGTGTAGACGATATGTTCCTTCGTCAGAACTACGATCTGCTCGTCAAACGTCTCTCCGACGTAATTCGCAAAGTCCGTCCCGACTTCATCATCACACACGGGCCTGACGAGTATATGGTAGACCACAGCATCACCAATACCATCACCTTTGATGCCACCATGGCAGCTACCGTTGACCACTACCCTACCGATCATCCCGAATATCCCGTTTTTGAAAAATTCACCCCAATTTTCCAAATGGAAAACACCATGCTGATCAACTCCTTCCCCGAGATTTTTGTGGATATTTCCGATACGGTTGATACGAAGGTTGAGATGTTCAAGCAGCACAAGAGCCAACACGATTGGCTTCAGGCACACGACGGTAAGGATGTGGTAGAGGACATGCTTGCCTGTGCCAGACTGAGAGGCGTTCAATGTAACACCCGTTACGTAGAGGGCTTTACGATTCTCAAGCAGTCTCACCATCTGCCCTTGAAGAGATACCTACCCGAATGATCGTAAAAGAGTCAAAATTCAAGAACGTCCTTGCCTTTGAGCTGATCACAAAAAGCAACACGGCAAAGGTCGTTCCCTTGGAGGGCGGAAAGATCGCGTCCTTCAAGGATCGAAAAAGCGGAAAGGAATATCTCCTGCAAAATCCGTCCGAGAAGTTTTTACATACGGGATTTGACGACGACTTTGTAGATGGTGAGTGTTGCGGCTTTGACGACATGTTTCCCACCATCGACCCTGTTTCGGTGACCTATCCCGATGGAACAATCATGGAGTATCCCGATCATGGTGAGGTCGCCCGTGTTTCCTTTTCCTATGAGGCTACCGAAGATTCCCTCACCCTTCACTTCTCATCCGCACGGTTTGGTTATGAGTATACCAAGACCTTTCGGGAGAGTGCGGAGGGTGGCTTACAGGTGGATTATCGAATTGAAAACCGCTCGGATTACGATCTGGACGTTTTATGGGCAGCCCATTGTCTCGTAAATGCCGAGCAAGGCGGACAAGTTCTCGTTCCCTTCGGTGAGGGAGAGGACGTGGATATCATGTTCGACACAGTGTCCCGCTTTACACCCGGTGCGAGGATTCCCTTCCGCGAGGAATATTTTTTGACCACGTGGACGGTAGGTGCTCCCGAATGCAGAAAATTTTATTTTCCAAGAAAAGCTCCCGAGGGTTATCTGGGGTACCGCTATCCCTCAGGGGACGTGTTGATGATGGAATTTGATCCTGATCGGATTTCCTGCATCGGAGTATGGGAAAACTTTGCCCGCTTCAACGGTGCCTACTGTATTGGCTTTGAGCCGAGCTCTGTAGGTTACGATACGGTTAAGAACGCCGAAAAATACGGGCAAAAGAGACCTATTAAAAAGGGTGAGAGTCTGGAATTTTTCATTCGGCTTACCGTAAAAAAATAAAAAACGCCTCAGGCGGTGTGACTAAAAAACTCACACCCCTGAGGTGTACTTTTTTAAAAATTTTTATCCTTTGAATACAAAGACCTTGTTCATTTGAACAAGGTCTTTTTTCTTTCTTCATTTCTTCTTTTTCTCTTCCCTCGGCCTCGCAAAGCTCGGTCTCGGTCTCCCCTTTGCATAGAAAAAGGAAGGAAAAACATTGACATTTACAATAAAACATGATATAATGGACTGGATTACAAAAAGGCGGTGAGAGTTATGAATCTTTTGCACATGAAGCATGCGTTGGAGGTAGCAAAAGCCGGTTCTCTGAGTAAAGCTTCGGAGGTTTTACTGATTGCGGCCCCGAACATTAGCCGTTCCATTAAGGAGCTGGAAACTGATCTTGGAATTACGATCTTTGACCGCACGCAAAACGGAATGAAGCTAACCCCTGACGGAGAAGAATTTATTAACTTTGCCAAGGGAATTCTTGGACAAATTGATGAGGTTGAAAAATTTTATAAAGCCGGTGCCCCGAAAAAACAAAAGTTTTCTATTTCCGTCCCCCGTGCCTGCTATATTTCCGAAGCCTTTGCCAATTTTTCCAGATCGCTAACAAAAGATTCTGCCGAGATTTTTTATAAAGAAACGAACTCCCAACGCACCATACGCAATATGGTAGAACACGATTATAAACTAGGCATTATCCGATATGCGGAAAATTATGACAAATATTTCAAATCTATGCTGGAAGAAAAGGGCTTTCAGTACGAATTGGTCACAGAATTTACCTACTCCTTGATCATGAGTGCAGACAACCCTTTGGCAAAGAAAGAGCAAATTACGTTTGAAGATCTGACCAATTATATTGAAATAGCACATGCGGATCCCTACGTTCCCTCTATGCCTCTTTCCAAAGTGATAAAGGAAGAACTGCCCGATAATATTGACCGAAGAATTTTTATTTTTGAACGTGCAAGTCAATTTGATTTGTTATCTTTGAATCCCGAAACCTTTATGTGGGTCTCCTCTGCATCGAAGAGTTTACTGGATCGGTATAATTTAGTTTTGAAAAAATGTGATGACAATAAAAAAATATACAAAGACGTTTTGATTTACAAAAAGGGGTACGAATTATCAAAACTTGACCGTCAGTTTATTGCAAACCTGTGCGAATCGAAGCGAAAGCATATATAATCTCCCTCAAAGTTTCCTCTTTTTTTGTTATCAATACAGGTGTTATCGATAATGATAATGCTGATTATCTATTTTAAGAATTTTCAAACCTCAAAAAAAATGGTATAATAGGAGCATACCAAGAAAAATGGAGGTGCCGGTGGTGGAAAAGGCTCGATTTCCAAGGCAACACTGGGAAGACTTCTCATGTATCTAAATTTTTTAAGAGACCTGCCGCCGGATAAAGCACCGCACATTTCCGCAACGTCCATCGCTGCACACTTCCACTTGGGAGAAGTTCAAGTTCGAAAAATTGTGTAACATAAATTAGGAGGATGAAAAATGGAGACTCAAAATCGTTTCATCGTAGACAGTGTGGAAAAGCTGCAGGAAGCTATTGCGCGTACCAGAGCAGCTCAAAAAGTTTTTGCAACCTACACGCAGGAACAGGTAGATAAAATCTTTTTGGCTGCCGCTTCCGCCGCAAATAAGGCTCGAATTCCTCTTGCAAAAATGGCAGTAGAAGAAACCGGCATGGGCGTGGTAGAAGATAAGGTTATTAAAAACAACTATGCCGCCGAATATATCTATAACGCCTACAAAGACACAAAAACCTGCGGTGTAATCGAAGAAGACAAGGCGTTCGGGATTCAGAAAATCGCGGAACCCATCGGGGTAATTGCAGCGGTTATTCCTACTACAAACCCCACTTCCACCGCAATTTTCAAGTGCCTTTTAGCTTTGAAAACTCGTAACGCCATTATTATCTCTCCTCACCCCCGTGCAAAGAACTGCACCATCGCTGCCGCGAAGTTGATTTTGGATGCCGCAGTTGCCGCAGGTGCTCCCGAAGGGATTATTGACTGGATTGACGTCCCCTCTTTGGATATGACCAACACCGTTATGAAAGAAGCTGATATCATTCTTGCCACCGGTGGTCCCGGTATGGTTAAGGCAGCTTATTCTTCCGGTAAGCCTGCTCTGGGCGTCGGTGCCGGGAACACTCCCGCCATTATTGACGATTCTGCCGACATTTTGTTAGCAGTCAACTCCATTATTCATTCTAAAACCTTTGATAACGGTATGATCTGTGCTTCCGAACAGTCTGTTCTGGTTCTGGAAAACATTTATGATGCTGTTAAGACCGAATTTGCCACCCGTGGCTGCTACTTCTTGAACAGCGAAGAAACGGAAAAAGTTCGCAAAACCATTATCATTAACGGTGCGTTGAATGCCAAAATCGTTGGACAGAAAGCCGCTAAAATTGCGGAACTTTCCGGGTTAACCGTTCCTGCTGACACCAAGATATTGATCGGCGAAGTGGAAAGTGTAGAACTATCTGAAGAATTTGCTCATGAAAAATTGTCTCCCGTTTTGGCAATGTATAAAGTTAAGACCTTTGAAGAAGCTTTGGACAAAGCCGACAAATTGGTTGCTGACGGTGGTTACGGTCACACCGCTTCCGTATACCTGAACGACGTTACTGCTCGGGAAAAACTGTCTGCATTCGCAGCTCGCATGAAGACCTGCCGTATTCTCGTGAATACTCCCTCTTCTCACGGTGGTATCGGAGACTTGTACAACTTCAAATTGGCTCCTTCCCTGACTTTGGGTTGTGGCTCTTGGGGTGGTAACTCTGTCTCCGAAAACGTTGGAGTGAAACATCTTCTCAACATCAAAACCGTTGCCGAAAGAAGGGAAAATATGCTTTGGTTCCGAGCACCTGAAAAAGTTTATATTAAGAAAGGCTGCCTGCCCGTTGCCCTCGACGAACTGAAGACGGTCCGCGGCTCCAAAAAAGCTTTCATTGTTACCGATACGTTCCTGTATCAGAACGGTTACACCAAGCCCATCACCGATAAATTGGACGAAATGGGCATTACCCATGCCACATTCTTCAACGTTCAGCCGGACCCCACCTTGGCAAACGCCATCGAAGGGGCAGCACAAATGCGTGCCTTCCAGCCCGATACCATCATCGCTCTGGGCGGTGGTTCTGCTATGGACGCAGCCAAGATTATGTGGGTTCTTTACGAACATCCCGATGCTGACTTCATGGATATGGCAATGCGGTTTATCGATATCCGCAAACGCGTTTATACCTTCCCCAAACTGGGTGAAAAGGCATACTTTATTGCCATCCCCACCTCTGCCGGTACCGGTTCGGAAGTAACTCCTTTCGCCGTTATTACCGACGAAAAGACCGGTGTAAAATATCCCTTGGCAGATTATGAACTTTTGCCCAACATGGCAATTATTGACACGGATTTCCACATGTCTGCCCCCAAAGGCTTAACCGCCGCTTCCGGGATTGACGCCGTCACCCACGCAGTGGAAGCTTATGCAGCAATGCTTGCAACCGATTACACCGACGGTCTGGCTCTCCAAGCTCTGAAGAATATCTTTAAATATCTGCCCCGTGCTTATGAAAACGGTCAAACCGACGTGGAAGCCCGTGAAAAGATGGCAAACGCAGCTACGATGGCCGGTATGGCATTCGCCAATGCTTTCTTGGGAATTTGCCACTCTATGGCTCACAAGTTGGGTGCATTCCATCATCTGCCCCACGGCGTTGCCAATGCCCTGATGATTGAACAGGTTATTCGTTTCAACGCCTCTGAAGCTCCCGTTAAGATGGGTACTTTCTCTCAATACGATCATCCTCACACCTTGGCTCGGTATGCTGAAATTGCAGATTACCTGGGTCTGGGCGGAAAAAATGATGAAGAAAAGATGGAAAACCTTATCAAAGCCATCAATGACCTGAAAGCCAAGGTCGGCATCAAGGAAACCATCCGTGAATACGGCATCGGAGAACAAGACTTCCTGGACCGTTTGGACGACATGGTAGAACAAGCCTTTGACGATCAGTGCACCGGAGCAAACCCCCGTTATCCCCTGATGAGCGAACTGAAGCAAATGTATCTGAATGCTTATTACGGCACCGCGTATACCGATGCAAAAATGCCCACTGCCGTAGATATTGCTACCGAAGGCACTGCCGACAAGGGAAAAGCATCCTACCGCAAGGGCAAGAAAGCGTAATTAAAGGAGGGAATCGGAATGAAACTTGACAGAGTAATTGCAGTACGAAACAACAAGACTATCTATCGCGACGGAGATCGCTGCGTTAAAGTTTTTGACGAAGATTATTCCAAAGCAGACGTTCTCAATGAAGCATTGAATCAGGCAAGAATTGAAGAAACCGGTTTGAACATTCCCAAAATCCTGGAAGTTACCATGGTTGACGGAAAATGGGCAATTGTTTCTGAATATATTGAGGGAAAAACTCTTGCTCAGCTGATGGAAGAAGATGTAGAGAAAAAAGATGAATATATCGAGTTTCTCGTGGATCTTCAGCTTGGCGTTCACACTAAAACAAGTCCTTTACTTAACAAATTAAAGGACAAAATGAACCGTAAAATCAGCATTTCCGAGCTTGATGCTACCACCCGGTATGATCTTCATACCCGTTTGGAAGGTATGCCCAAGCACAACAAAGTTTGCCACGGCGACTTCAACCCCTCCAACATCATTATTTCCGAAGACGGAACTCCTTATATCCTTGACTGGTCCCATGCAACTCAGGGGAACGCTTCCGCCGATGCTGCTCGCACCTATCTCCTGTTCTGTTTGAACGGAGACATTGAAGGTGCAAAGAAGTATTTGGATCTTTTCTGTCAAAAGAGTAACACAGCAAAACAATACGTTCAGAAATGGATGCCCATTGTTGCCGCTTCTCAATCCGTAAAGGGCAACGAAAAAGAACGGGAATTCCTCCTTTCTTGGGTTGACGTTGTAGATTACGAATAAAGGTATAAAGAAAAAAACCACCCCCCATCCTGAAAATTCCTTCGGGTAGGGGGGTGGTTTATTCTATCTTGTTGTTACGGCAAACAGTGACCGGCAGCGAGATACAAATCGTACCATTCCGAGCGAGTGAGGGTGACGTCGGATGCCTTACAGATTTCTGCAAGATGTTGGGGATTCATAGTACCAACAATCACCTGCATATTGGCGGGGTGGCGTAAAATCCAAGCAGTAGCGATGCCGTACTTCGTCATTCCATATTTTTCGCCAAGTTCGTCAAGTTTTTGGTTCAATTCAGGGAAATCGGGGTGGTCGATAAAATTCCCTTTAAAGAAACCAAATTGATAAGGAGACCAGGCTTGAATGGTGATCTTATTGATCCGAGCATATTCCAAAAACGAGCCGTCATGCATGACCGAATCGGCATTTTTCATATTCACGTTCATGCCGGAAGTAACCATCCCGGCTTCCGTGAGAGAAAATTGCAGTTGATTTACAAGCAAGGGTTGTTTTACGGCAGTTTTGAGCAATTCCATCTGCATTCGATTGTGATTGGAAACCCCAAAACGGCGAACTTTCCCGGAAGATTCAAGAATGTCAAACGCTTCCGCCACTTCTTCCGGCTCCATTAAAGTATCCGGACGGTGAAGGAGAAGATAATCCACATAGTCTACACCGAGACGGGACAGGCTTCCCTCTACGGCAGATAGGATTTGTTCTTTGGAAAAGTCATAATAATGGTCATGCAAGGAACATTTTGTTTGTATCAAAATCTTGTCTCTCACACCGGGATGACGCTTGAGATATTCTCCAAAACGAGCTTCGCATTTTCCGTAATCATAAATGTCGGAATGGTCAAAAAAGTTGATCCCCTGCTCTAGGGCGGTGTCCATGATAGCATCAATTCCTTTTTCGCCCAATTTACTGCCCATCCTCATGCATCCCAGAGAGATTGCCGATGCGGAAAGTTGATTCCCAATTAAAATTTGTTTCATATAGACCTCCTTAACGATCACCAAATGAAAGGGAACAAACGATATTTTACCCGTTTTTTATATTCTGCATACTCGGGAAGCCCTTGTTCTAAAACCTGTTCTTCGTTTTTAATACGAAATGCAATTATAACAACGTAGGGCAGAAAACAAAGAAAGGCCCACAAAGACCCTAACACCAACGGAATGGACAAAAAAAGCCAAATGGTGACGGCATACATGGGGTGACGAACAATCCCGTATAGCCCGGTATCGATCAATTTTTGCCCCGCCTGGACTTCCACCGTCCGAGAGAGGTAAGCATTCTCCCTCATAACTTCCGCGTATAATCCGTAGGATCCGAGCAAAACGAAAGATGCAACTGCCACAACCCAGCCGGGAACGTAAGACCATTCAAAACGAAAATCCAATCCGGAGATCACAAACCCGACAAAAAACAAAAAACCGGAAAGGGCCACAACACCTTTTTGCAGGGCTTGATCTTCCTTTCCGTTTAATCGCTTTTCTAACAAAACGGGGGACTTAAAAAGCAAAACCATTCCCAATATAAAAATCGGAACAAATAACAAAAGAATAAAAATCCATGCATTATAGAATTTAAAGGTCCCGGCGGAAAGAAACAAAAGCCCGCCCACCAAAAGAAGTCCAATCGCAAATTTTAACAATGCTTTTAGAGCAAGTTTCATCTAAAAAAATCCTTTCGCTGAAGTGTTAAATAATTCTGATAAAAGTATAACATACCCTACCTATATTGTCAAGTACAGCGAAGAGATTGCTTGACTTTTTTATAAAAATATGTTATACTAAACCATAAATTTTATCGCCTGTTTTACAGTAAATAATACGTCTTAAGAAAGGAGAATCCCATGGGAGAACCATTGACAAAACGAGATTACGGCGTTGATCTTCTGCGAATTTTCTCCATGATTATGGTGGTTCTCCTCCACGTTTTAGGTGCCGGCGGAGTTTTGGAGAGCACAAAACAGGGATCGGCTTGGTATGAAGTGGCGTGGCTCTTGGAAACCGCTGCATACTGTGCCGTGAATTGCTATGCCTTGATCTCCGGTTACGTAGGATACCGATCCAAGCCAAAATACGCAAACATCGTTTTATTGTGGTTGCAGGTTCTTCTCTGTTCCGTGGGAATCCATCTGATTTTTGCTACCATTGACCCGGGCAGCGTGGACGGGATGACAATTTTACGGGCATTCTTCCCGGTAATCAACAACTACGCTTGGTATTTTACCTGTTATTTTGCCCTGTTTTTTATGATGCCCCTACTCAACCATGCAATCAACACCATGACCGAGGGAATGTTGAAAATTTTGTGTGGTAGTATTTTGGGATTCTCGGTGTTGACCACCGTTTCTTTGAAAGATATTTTTCAGGTAAAAGACGGTTACAGCGTAATTTGGCTTGCGGCTCTGTATTTATTCGGGGGTTGCATTGGGCGATTCGGCTGGTTTAAGCATGTAAAAGGGTGGATCTTAGGGTTGATTTACGGAGGATGCGTCCTGGTCTCATGGGGTGCAAAATATCTGTTGGAGAGCTGGAAAAATCCTTTTTTGAGCCAGTTTACCTATTCGGAAATGCTGATTCGGTACAAATCTCCCACCATTTTGATCGCGGCGATTTGTTTGCTGCTTTTATTCTCCGGAAAACCCCTTTCGAAATACGGACAATGGATGGTAAACTTCCTTGCTCCCACCTGCTTTGGCGTCTATATTATTCATTTACACCCTCAAATTTGGAACCGTTTCATCGTTGGGAAATTTACCGGATTTGCGGCAGATTCCGTCGGGGTCATGGTTTTGAAAATTATCGGAACGACTTTTTTGATTTATCTTGCGGTTTCTTTGTTGGATTTTTTGCGGCATCTCCTTTTCCGGGGGCTGCGGCTGAAAGAGGTTTTAAAAAACATCGAACTTCGTATTAAAGAACGGAAGTAACGTTATGAAAGCATTTTATCAAAAGCATCGCCAAGTGATCTCCTATTTCCTATACGGAGCGGGAACGTCGGTGCTTAACGTCCTTTTGTATGCGGTATTGGTAAACGTTTTGGGCATTACCGCAAGTAACGCCATCGCGTGGGCAGGAGCGGTGATCTTTGCCTTTGTGACCAACAAAATTTTTGTATTCCACAGTGAAAGCTGGGCATGGAAGACACTTTTAAAAGAAGTTTCAACCTTTCTGGGAGCAAGAATCTTATCCGGGTTTGTGGAAGTCTTTTTACCCACCCTGCTCTTCTACATCGGTCTTGATTACGACCTGTTCGGCATTGAGGGTTTTTTAGCGAAAATCATCGTCAGCGTGATCGTTATCATCATGAACTACATTTTGAGTAAAAAGATCGTGTTTCATAAATAAGAAAAACGCAGAAGATTCGTCTTCTGCGTTTTTCGTTTATTTAGAATATTCTTTTAAGTAAACCATCAAATCTTCCAAACTGCCGTGGTTCCATTGGGAAATATCTTCGTTATTTTTGTTAATAAGACAATCGGTAACGAGATACGTATTTATCCCCAACCGTTCCGCGACCATATCTTCTCCTACGTCATTCCCGACCATGAGAACTTCTTCCGGGCGAAGATTAAAACGATCGAGAATTTCCTGATAATAATTCAGATTGGGTTTGCAGTAAGAGGCGTTTTCATACACCGTATAATGGGCGAAATCTTTGGGCTTCAACCCTGCCCAGCGAATACGGCTCTCGGTTCCGATGTCGGGAAACACCGGATTGGTGGCGAGAACGGGCAATAGTCCCAGGTCTTTGACCAAGGCAACCACCTTTGCCGCGTTGGGATTAAATCCGCAACAGGACTGTACCTGCTGAAATTCGTTGGCGTAATAATCGTCCAGCGTTGTGACGTGGTTCAAGACATCTTGACCGCAAACGGTGGGAAACACCTGCCAAAACCGTTCTTCGTTGGTGCAGCTTCCGTCACTTTTAATCATGGCTTCAATGCCTGTCCAAATTCCTTTGACCAAAAGATCCGGCTCATAGCCATAAGGTGCCATTTTCTTGCACAAACGAGCAAAATATCCCTTTACAAACTGATCCTGATCCATGGGAAGCAGCGTTCCGTCCAAATCAAAAAAAACGGCTTTTAAAATCATGTTGAAATCCTTTCGGGTGATTAAATTCAAAAAATATGGATGATAATGAGAATAACCGCACCGGGTACATATTGAAAAAAGGCGGTCATTATCATGAAAAAATACTTGATTCCGGTTGCTGCGTTTTTCTTAATCGCCGGGGTTCTTTGTTCATTTCTTTTCGGGAAGACAGAAGAAGAAAAAGCCATGAATTCGGTCATTCGGCTTCACGTTCGGGCAGCGGACGACAGTGACGAAGAACAGGCATTAAAATTGAAAGTGCGGGACGAAATTTTGAATTGTACCACAAAACTACTGGAAGATTGCCAAGAAAAGGGAGAGGCAAAATCCACGTTAAAAAATCATCTTTCCGCGTTGGAGGATGTGGGACAAAAAGTCGTATCCGCCGAGGGGAAAAACCACACCGTATCGGTAAATCTTACACGAGAAACCTTTGAATATCGGGAATACGACGGCTTCTTTCTGCCGGAGGGAGAATACGATTCTTTGATCGTTACCATCGGTTCCGGAGAAGGGCAAAATTGGTGGTGTGTGGTCTTCCCTGCTGCCTGTTATATGGGGGCCGCGGAATTGGAAACCGATGCGAAAGAAATGCCTTCCTGTTTCCGCTTGGCAACGAAACCTGCAAAAAACGTTACGGTCAAATGCTGGATTTGGGAAAAACTCAAAGACTTATTTGACTAACCTTTAAAAAGTGTAACTTTCGTAGGAAAATTCTCCGGGCTTGGAATCTGCAACTTCCATAAAAATTTCGTAGAAATGGGAAGCACCCTCAAACGCCTTAACAACGTCGGGAATAAAGTCCCGGGTTTGGAGAATTTCGTTGTCGTAACGTTTGGCCACCAGGTAAAAATTCTTATAGGTAAACCATTCTTCCAAGCCTTTCGGAGCCCCTTCTTTGGGCTTTTTATAGCACTCGCCGGAAACGGAAAGCCCGCCGTCTTGTGCTTCTTTCACCGCTTGTTTAAAATCCCCGGGGCAATCGGAAATATAGTCCCGGAATTTACGAAGATAGGCGGGGGACATATCCAAGAATGCCAAACCGTATTGGAAAGAATCAGGCAAGACTTCAAAAAAGAATGCGGGAATATCCCATCGATCCAAAGCAGGTTTGAAGGAAATCCAGACATTGTTGCGATACAGAGATTTATCATGAGTAAAACGGGTATCCCGTCTGGCACGGGAAATACATCGACGGGGTTCGATAAGAATCCGGTCGTCGATTTTCCGGGCAGTCTGCCCTAATTCCGCAGTCAATTCCCCAAAGGGGTCTTTTACCAGCCGTTTATAATCCGGTTTATGTGCTTCGTACCAAGGCTTACTGTCCCGATGGCGAAGTTCGGTCATAAATCCTTGCATTTCGGCGGGAATCCCTGTAAACATCACGGTCTCTCCTTTTTCATTTTAGATTATTATATCATATTTTGTCCGAAAAGTCAATGAAAAAACCGCCTCTCCGAAGAAAGGCGGTTCGTTTTTATTTTAACTAAATTACTTGGACAGACGAGCTTCGAAAGCGTCCAGCTGATTCCAAAGTTCTTTGGGCATACGGTTGCCAACAGAGTCGATTTTGTTGTAGAATTCACGCAGACCCTTGGCATCTTCCAGCCACAGGTCGTTATCCACAGACAGAAGACCCTTTACGGTATCCAGGTCGATATCCAGACCTTCAATGTTGATATCTTCTGCCTTGGGCATATAACCGATGGGAGTTTCCACAGCATCCACAGAACCGTCGCAACGGGCAAGGATCCACATGAGAACCCGCATATTGTCGCCGAATCCGGGCCAGATGAAATGACCTTCGTCATCGGTACGGAACCAGTTTACGTTGAAGATCTTGGGAGCCTTGGGAATCTTGGTACCCATGTTCAACCAATGTGCGAAGTAGTCGCCCATGTTGTAACCGCAGAAGGGCAGCATTGCCATAGGATCGCGACGGACAACGCCAACGGCACCGGCAGCAGCGGCGGTGGTTTCGGAAGCCATAGCAGAACCGACAAATACACCATGGTTCCAGTCAAAGGATTGGTAAACCAGAGGAGCAGTCTTGGCACGACGTCCACCAAAGACGATAGCGTCGATGGGAACACCGGCGGGATTGTTAAATTCTTTGGAAACACAAGGGCAGTTTTCTGCAAGAGCAGTAAAACGAGAGTTGGGATGTGCACCCTTTTCGGTTGCGGTATCACAACTCCAGGGATTACCCTTCCAGTCGATGGCGTTCTTCGGAGGATTCTTATCCAGACCTTCCCACCAAACAGTGTTGGTGTCCAGATTATGAAGAACGTTGGTGAAAATGGTATCACGCTGGGTGGTGTACAAAGCATTGGGGTTGGACTTCAGGTTGGTACCGGGAGCAACACCAAAGAAGCCGTTTTCGGGGTTTACTGCCCACAGACGGCCGTCAGGACCGACGCGGAGCCATGCGATGTCGTCACCGACACACCAAACTTTGTAGCCCTTTTCACGGTACAGAGCAGGAGGAATCAGCATTGCCAGGTTGGTCTTACCGCAAGCAGAGGGGAATGCGGCAGAAATATAGCGGATTTCACCCTGGGGATTTTCGATACCAAGAATGAGCATGTGTTCTGCAAGCCAGCCTTCGTTATGAGCCAAGTAGGAAGCAATACGAAGAGCGAAGCACTTCTTACCGAGAAGAACGTTTCCGCCGTAACCGGAGTTAACAGACATGATGGTGTTATCTAGGGGGAAGTGAACGATATAACGGTTTTCTTCGTCGATATCTTTACGAGCGTGCAAACCCTTGATAAAGTCAGGGGAATCACCGAGAG
The DNA here is from genome assembly GCA_045652445.1 of Eubacteriales bacterium. Lineage (GTDB taxonomy): Bacteria > Bacillota > Clostridia > Oscillospirales > UBA644 > RGIG995. The sequence continues at coordinate 70,862 of JAZRUJ010000028.1, forward strand.
CATCGATAACTTCCTTCCCGGCACGGGTCATGATGAGCATGTTAAGAACGACGTAGATGGAGTCGGTCAATTCGATACCGATCTTGGCGAAGGGAGAACCGACAACGGACATGGAGTAGGGAATGACGTACATGGTTCTGCCTTTGTAAGAATCCTTATAAAGGTCGTTCAATTTTGCGTACATTTCCTGAGGATCGCACCAGTTATTGGTAGCACCGGCATCTTCTTTTTTGGAAGTGCAGATGAAGGTACGGTTTTCTACACGGGCAACGTCATTGATGGCGGTGCGGTGCAGGTAGCAGTTGGGCAGCTTTTCCTGGTCCAATTTAACCAGTTCGCCGGTAGAACAAGCTTCGGCACGGAGAGCTTCGGTCTGTTCTTTGCTGCCGTCAATCCAGACAACATTGTCGGGGTTGACCAGGGCCTTGACTTCGTCGATCCATTGCAGGACGGCTTTGTTGTTGGTCATAATAGTCACCTTTCTCTTTCTCTTCGCGGACAAAAGGTCGGCGTAAGAACGTATTTTTACAATATTCCAATGCAGTATAGCATATTTTTTCCTTTTTTTCAAGAGTTATGAAGAAAATTTACAAAATATTTCCGTTTTTTCACACAAAAAACACATGATTGGGTTATAATAGGTGTAATGACTATGATTTTTCCGGGAGTGCAACAAAAATGCAACAGAAAATCAATGAACTGACCGATCGGTTGAACTATTATTCCAAAAAATATTACGTGGAAGATGCCCCCGTGGTCAGTGACTACGAATACGATATGCTCTTGCGGGAACTGAAAGACCTGGAAGAGCAGTTTCCCCAATTTCGCCGTGCCGATTCGCCTACCGTCCGGGTTGGCGGGGCAGTCTTAAAAGAATTTCAGGAAGTTCGCCATGAAGTTCCCATGGAAAGTTTGCAAGACGCCTTCTCGGGAGAAGAAATCCGGGAGTTCGGCAAACGGATCAAAGACGCCTATCCCCAGGCAAAATTCGTCGTAGAATTAAAAATTGACGGACTTTCGGTGGAAGCGGAATATCTCGACGGTGCTTTTGTAAAAGGTGCCACCCGAGGAGACGGAATTACGGGAGAAGATATCACCGAAAATCTAAAGACAGTAAAAGCACTGCCCCTATCCATAGAAAACGCTCCCCACCGTCTGATTGTCCGCGGGGAAGTTTATATGCCGAAAAAATCCTTTGCAGACCTGAATCTGCGGCGAGAAGAAAACGGAGAGCCGTTGTTTGCCAATCCCCGAAATGCGGCGGCAGGTTCTTTGCGGCAATTGGACAGCAAAGTTACGGCGACCCGAAATTTGAGTATTTTTATTTTTAACCTGCAACTGTGTCAAGGGAGGGAATTTACCTCCCATAAAGAAACCTTGGAAGCGTTGAAAGAATACGGATTTCCCGTCAGTCCCCAGCATCAAATTTTTGATACCATCGACAAGGCATGGGAAGAGGTTCAAAACTTAGGCGAACTGCGGTCTTCCCTGCCCTTTGATATTGACGGTGCCGTTATTAAAGTGGACGATCTTTCCCAGCGAAAACAAATCGGTTCCACCTCCAAATTTCCCAAATGGGCAATCGCTTTTAAGTATCCTCCGGAAGAAAAGGAAACGGTCTTGCGGGAAATTCGGATCAACGTGGGTCGCACGGGAGTTCTGACTCCCCTTGCGGTTTTTGATCCGGTCTTTCTTGCGGGTTCTACGGTGGAAAAAGCGACACTTCACAACAAAGATCTGATTGCGGAAAAAGATATTCGAATCGGAGACACTATCGTTGTGCATAAAGCGGGAGATATTATCCCGGAAATCGTACGTTGTATTCCGGAAAAACGCCCGGAAAATGCAGAAAAATTTAAGATGCCAACCCATTGTCCCGACTGCGGAAGTTCTTTGGTAACCGAAGGTCCCATTACCCGGTGTGACAACAGCGAATGCCCCGCACAACTGACGAAAAATATCATTCATTTCGTGTCTCGGGACGCGATGGATATTGATGGAATGGGAACGAGCATCGTGGAAATTTTCGTGGAAAAAGGATTGATTTCTTCGGCGGCAGATCTTTATCGTCTGGATCGGGACGAAATTGCAAAGATCGACCGCTTCGGCGAAAAATCCGCGGATAATTTACTTCGCTCTGTGGAAGAAAGCCGAAACCGGGGATTGGATCGGTTGATTTATGCTCTTGGCATTCGTCAAGTGGGGCAAAAAGCAGGGAAAATTTTGGCAAAAAAATTCCGCTCTTTAGATAACTTGGCAAAAGCAACGGAAGAGGAACTGTGCATTACGGAAGACGTGGGCCCCGTTACGGCAAAATATATTCGGGAATACTTCAGCAATCCCAAAAATCTGGAATATATCGAGCATCTACGGAATGCAGGACTGAATTTTGAAGATACTACGGAAGAGACGGGTACGAAATTTGCCGGACTCACCTTTGTTCTCACCGGAACACTTCCCACCTACAAACGGGACGAAGCTGCGGCTTTGATTGAAAAGGAGGGAGGAAAAGTATCCGGATCCGTCTCCAAAAAAACCAGTTTTGTCGTTGCCGGAGAAGAAGCGGGTTCCAAACTGACCAAAGCACAAAGTTTGGGAGTCCCCGTCATCGATGAAGCGAAACTGAAAGAAATGTTGGGAATTTTGTAATATGTTAAAAACTGTTCACAGTTTTACCTACATTTTTTTGAAATAATCCGCTATAATAATGTGTTGGAAAACAATATCTCTTATATAAGAAAGGATGTACATATCATGAAAAAAGTAATTGTTGAAACCTCTGCAAGACATATTCACGTTTCTGCCGCTGATTTGGCAGTTCTCTTTGGTGCAGATCACAAGCTGACCAATAAAAAGGATCTTTCTCAACCCGGGCAGTTTGCCTGCGAAGAAAAAGTTATCGTCCGCGGTCCCAAGGGTGAATTGAAAATGTCCATCCTCGGTCCGGAACGCAAAGAAACCCAGGTGGAAGTTTCTTTCACCGATGCCCGCACCCTGGGCGTAGTCGCTCCCATTCGGGAATCCGGTGACGTTGCTGGCTCTGCTCCTTGCACCGTGGTCGGTCCCTGCGGCGAAGTGGAACTGAAAGAAGGCGTGATCGTTGCAAAGCGTCACATTCACCTGACTCCTGAAGTTGCCGCGGAATTTGGCGTTGCAGACAAGCAGATCGTTTCCGTTAAGGTTGACACCGACGGTCGTTCTTTGATTTTCGGCGATGTGATCTGCCGGGTTAACCCCACCTACGCTCCCGCAATGCACATCGACACCGATGAAGCAAACGCCGCTGCTATGAAGGGCGTTATTGAAGGGGAAATTATTCTTTAATTTTGAAAGGCTGACACCATGTTCGTATACGCAGACAATGCCGCAACCACCCGCATCGACCCCGACGTCGTTCAGGCGATGATGCCTGCTTTCGGGGAGTTGTACGGAAATCCCAGCACCATCTATTCCAAGGGAAGAGAAGCCCGGGAAGCAGTGGATCACGCTCGGGAACAGGTGGCAACCGCCATCAACTGCCGTCCTGCAGAAGTTTATTTTACTTCCTGCGGAACCGAATCCGACAACTGGGCAATTCGGGGGATTGCAACGCATTACGCCGCGAAAAAAGGCAAACACATTATCTCTACAAATATCGAACACCACGCCGTATTCGAATGCCTGAAGGCATTGGAAAAAGAGGGATTTGAAGTTACCTATCTGCCGGTAAACGAAGAAGGATTCGTTTCCGTTCAGCAGGTCAAGGATGCACTTCGCGACGATACGGTTTTGGTGACTATCATGACCGCAAACAACGAAATCGGCTCCATTCAGCCCATTGAGGAAATTGCAAAGATCGTGAAAGAACACGGTGCATTCATGCATACCGACGCGGTACAGGCCGTGGGACATATTCCCGTGGACGTACAAAAATTGGGCGTAGATTTGTTGAGCCTTTCCGGGCATAAATTCCATGCACCCAAGGGTGTTGGAGCTTTATATGTTCGCAGAGGTGTTCTTCCCGACAACCTGATGCAAGGGGGCGGGCAAGAACGGAACCGCAGACCGGGAACGGAAAATATCGCAGGAATTCTCGGCTTGGGAGCAGCCATTGAAAAAGCAACCAAGAATTTAGATCGGGATATGGCATACGTTTCCGCACTCCGGGATCGGCTAATTGCTGGAATTACGGAAAAAATTCCTTGTTGCAAGATCAACACCCCTACCCACGACCGACTGCCCGGTACGGTTAACGTATCGGTGAAGTATATTGAAGGGGAATCCATGCTTCTGCTGTTGGACATGAACGGTATTTGTGCCACCTCCGGCTCGGCTTGTGCCTCCGGGGATCTGGATCCCTCCCACGTACTTCTTGCCATCGGTCTTCCCCACGAAATTGCCCACGGATCGGTTCGATTCAGTTTTTCTGCCGATAATACGGAAGAAGAAATCGACTATATCCTGGACGTCTTCCCCGGCATTACCCAGCGGCTTCGGGAAATGTCTCCTCTGTGGGAAGAAGAAATGAAACATCAAAACTGACTCCGAAAGGATTTTTTATGATTTACAGTACCAAAGTTATGGACCATTTCTCCAACCCCCGCAACGTGGGTGAAATTCCCGATGCAGACGGCGTAGGAGAAGTTGGCAACCCCAAATGCGGGGATATCATGAAGATTTATTTGAAAATCAACCATGATATTATCACCGACGTGAAATTCAAGACCTTCGGTTGCGGAGCTGCCGTTGCAACCTCTTCCATGGCAACCGAACTGATTAAGGGTAAACCCATTCGGGAAGCTCTGCAAGTGACCAACAAAGCCGTAGTAGAAGCCCTGGACGGGCTTCCCGCTGTGAAAATTCACTGCTCGGTTCTTGCGGAAGAAGCGGTTCACGCCGCCATTTCCGATTATTTGGTCAAAAAAGGCGAAAACCCTGCAGACTACGGCGTAAAAGTTCCTCATTGTGAAGGTTCTTGCGGCTGCTGTGATCATTGCGGAGAATGAGCAAGAAGGTTTTAGTCGGATTGAGCGGCGGAGTTGACAGTGCGTTAACCGCCGCTCTTTTGCAACGAGACGGATACGAAGTAACCGGACTTTATTGCATCATGCACAACGCTGACCTTTCGGGATTGGAAGATGCGAAAAAAGTGGCGGATCATTTGGGGATCCAACTTCATACCGCTGATTTGCGTGATCGGTTTGAAGAACACGTCGTTGCCGACTTTTTGGACTGCTACGCACATGCCAGAACACCGAACCCCTGTATCGTTTGCAATCCTTTGGTGAAATTTAAAGGGTTATGCGACAAAGCAGACGAATTGGGGATCGAAAAGATTGCCACGGGGCATTATGCAAAGATTGGCACGGCAAACGGACGGCATTGCGTCAAATCCGTTGCAGACAAAGACCAATCTTATATGCTCTACCGGTTGGAACAAGAGCAGTTAAAACGAATTCTTTTCCCCTTGGCAGACACAAAAAAAGAAGAGAACCGGGAATTAGCGAAAACATTTCATTTGCCAGTATTTCAAAAGCCGGACAGTCAAGATATCTGCTTTATTAAAGACGAGTCCTACGTGGATTACATTGAACGGCGGTTGGGTGTCTTTCCGGAAGGAGATTTTTGGCTGAAGGACGAAGACCGGGCGGTGGGACGGCACAAGGGATTGATTCGCTATACCGTGGGTCAACGAAAAAATCTGGGGATCGCCTTAGGAACACCGGTTTACGTTTCCAAATTAGACGCAGAACAAAATCGGGTGATTTTATCGAAAACCGACGTTGTGGATCATCGGGAAATTACCGTAGTCTCCCCTGTATTCCAAGGATTAGATCCAAATTGCTCCACGTTTGAGGGCGAAGGAAAAATTCGCTTTTCCGCAAAGACAGCCCCTTGCACCGTACAGATTTACGGAGATAAACTGTTTGCAACCTTTGAGGCAAATCAACGGGCCGCAACTCCCGGACAGTCTGCCGTTTTTTACGACAGAAACGGAAACGTACTGTGCGGCGGATTTATTGAATAAGAAAAGATCTTGGATTGTATCCAAGATCTTTTCTTGCTTAAGATTCATATTTTCCCAAACAAGAATATATTATAAAGAAAAAACGTTGGGAGAATTGGAATGAAGAGGCTAAATGAGGTCTTTTTAGGCTTTTTAATTGGGGCAACGATGTCGGTCCCGGGAGTTAGCGGCGGAACGATTGCGGTATGTTTGGGTTGTTACGGAAACATTTTGACCGCAGCTGCAACGTGGAAAAAGAAAGATTCTCTTTTTTATCTTCTTCGCATTGGAATTGGGGGAATTTTGGGATTTTTTTCCGCGGCAAGGTTTTTGAATTACGCCTTTGAACAGGTTCCGTTGATGATGACGTTGATTTTTTTTGCTGCAGCGGGAACGGGAATTGTTTTGTTGGGAAAAGAAATGGTGAAAAAAATTTCCCTGAACGGAATCTTATGTTTTTTGGTAGGTTTTGGAACGGTACTTGCGGTGGAAAACATTCCCCAGGGTAAGGGGAGCGAGACCATTTTTTTGTCCGTTTTGTGGGGTATATTTTTGGCTGCGGGAATTATTCTACCGGGAATCAGTACGTCCCATCTACTGTTCGTTTTCGGTTTATACGACGACGTTGCAGCTCTATCCCGCATTCAAGATATTTTACCGCTGATTCCTCTGGGAATCGGTACACTAATTGGATTTGGAATCTTAACAAAACCCTTGGCAACGGCATGGGAAAAATACCCCCAACTTTGCCAATCTTTAATTTTAGGATTTGCATCGGGATCCTTAAAAGCTCTTTTAGAGCCATGCTTTAACAAACCAAATCATGCAACACTTTGGTTGGTCCAGATTGGCGTAGGAGTATTTATATCACTCTTTACTGTTTGGGGCATTTTGAAAATCAACAAACGCAGAGAAATGAAAAAAATGTAAAATAAAAAATACCCCTTGACAATTTTAATCCATAGTGGTATAATAGGTACAGAATACGACCCCGGCGACTTTAATTCGGTGCGAGACACCGACAAGATTGCGGAATACTCCGGCGGGGTTGCATCCCCGGAAAACGAAGATTGCGGATCTTGTCGAAAGACAAGATCTTTTTTTATGAAAGAGGATATTCATGATCGTCAAAGCAAAATTGATGGACGAAGGCGCCATGCACCGAACCTTGATTCGCATGGCTCATGAAATTGTAGAAAAAAACGATAGTGCCAACGAATTGTGCTTTCTCGGGATTCATACGAGAGGCGTCCCCCTCGCCCGGGAATTAGCAGAAAATGTAGAAAAATTCTCCGATCTGAAAATCAACGTAGGATCGGTGGATATCACGCCCCACCGAGATGACCGAAACCGTGAACAAAAAGAACCCACCGTGACCAATACGAAAATTGATTTTTCCATTGACGGAAAAACCGTGGTATTGGTAGACGACGTTATCTTTACGGGCAGAACCATTCGAGCCGCCATGGAAGCATTGATGACGCTGGGGCGTCCCGCAAAGATTCAATTAGCGGTATTGGTAGACCGGGGGCATCGAGAATTGCCCATTCGGGGGGATTACGTGGGCAAAAACGTTCCCACCGCACGGAAAGAACGGATTACCGTAAAAGTGGCGGAATACGACGGAGAGACCGGCGTTTACGTTTGCGGACCGAAAGAAATTTGATTATAAAATACGACGGTATTTTGTATACAAAAAATTGGGAGGAAAGAAAAAATGAAACTTCTTTACAATGTAAAGGACAAGCCCGCTTTTGGGAAGATGCTTGTCTTTGCATTCCAGCAACTGCTTGCCATTTTGGCAGCAACCATCGCAGTACCTGCCATCGTTGGCAACGGAATGAGTGCCTCTGCCGCTTTGTTCGGTGCGGGGATCGGAACTTTGGTTTACCAACTGTTCACCAAATTTAAGAGCCCCGTATTCCTGGGTTCATCCTTCGCCTTTATCGGTTCTATGGCGGCCGCTTTCGCAGGTGCCGTTTCCGCACAGGTAGGGTTCCTTGGATTGATTATCGGTGCTGCATTTGCCGGCTTGGTCTATGTAATTATCGCTGTAGCCGTTAAGTTTGCAGGCGTAAAATGGATCAACAAACTGATGCCCCCGGTAGTTATCGGTCCTACCGTTGCCCTGATCGGGCTTTCTTTGGCAGGTGCCGCCATCAGCGACGTATTCTCTTACGGTCCTACCGATGAAAACGGTGCATTCATTATGACCACCGATATCTGGGTATCCTTGATCTGTGCTTTGATTACTCTTTTTGTCGTTGTTCTTTGTGCCACCTACGGGAAAAAGATGGTTTCTTTGATTCCCTTTATTATTGGGATTTTGTCCGGTTATGCAGTAGCTTTGATCTTTACTGTTATTGGAATTGCCACCGGAAACGACGGATTGAGAGTGATTGACTTTGCTCCTTTCCAGGAACTGTTTGCCAATGGCGTTTCCGTAAACTCTTTCTTGGCTGTTCCCGAATTTTCGTTCTTGGAAGCCATTAAGGGAATAAAAGAACTTGATGCTTCTTATCTTGCTACCATCGCCGTTGCTTATGTTCCCGTAGCATTTGTTGTGTTTGCAGAACATATTGCAGACCACAAAAACCTTTCTTCCATTATCGAAAGTGATCTTTTGGAAGAACCCGGTCTGCATCGCACTCTGCTGGGTGACGGGATTGGTTCGGTTGCCGGTGCAATTTTCGGCGGCTGCCCCAACACCACCTACGGAGAATCGGTTGGTTGTGTTGCAATCACTCGCAACGCATCGGTTGTCACCATCACCACCACAGCAATTCTTGCCATTCTGATTTCTTTTGTATCCCCCTTCGTCGCATTCCTGGACTCCATTCCCGGTTGCGTTATGGGTGGCGTTTGCATTACTCTGTACGGTTTTATCGCTTGCTCCGGTTTGAAGATGTTCCAAAAAGTTGACTTGAACCAGAACAAGAACCTGTTCGTTGCCGCTGTCATCCTGATTTGTGGCATTGGAGGAATGGCAATCACCATCGGAAAAGTTACGATTACCGCCATCGCCTGTGCTTTGATTCTCGGTATCGTTACGAATCTGTTGCTCTCCAAAAAGGCAGACGACGCTGAATAAAACTGAAATCATAATAAAAAATCGGACATCGCTATGATGTCCGATTTTTGTTTTATTTTTTAACCTTCGGGATAAAAGTTTGCTTTGGTTACCGTCAAAGTTTTCGCATTAATTCCGGATAAGGTAAACGTAACCGTATCCCCCGCTGCAAGGAAAGGCAGGTCTTCCGACAAGGTGATATCCGCCGTAATAACGCTTCCGTCATCAAGCATGATATAATACTTACTATTGCCGTTAACCACCGCAGTAACTACCGAAAGCACCACGGCACTTTGGGTCTCGTTCGAAGCAGAATCTCCGGGAAGCAGTTGCCCGTCTGCGGTAAGTTTTTTCAAGTAGTCTTCCCGAGCGGCGTCCACCGACGTACCGGTTCCTACAATTTGATATTGCTGAACGTCTACAAAGGCGTACATTTTCACAAGCCCCGCAGAATCTTTCAAAGACATAAAATAGGTGGGACGATTTCCTACGTTGAGAAGCAGAGGGAACGTAGCTTCGTAGGAAAGATGCTGCACCTGACCTTCCGCAGAATCCATAGCAGAAAATTCCTCTGCACCGGGAACGGCATAATAGCGAGTTTCTTTCGTCCGCAAGTTAACCAAAACAAAGCCTACGTTGGACTCGTCGCTGACAACCGACGTCATACCGGTATAAAGCCAAACGTCATCGTTTAGAGCAATATAATTGTACCCTTCCGTGGGAGTAAGAACACCCTTTTGTCCAAAGATGGAATTCCAGAAACCGGAACGGTATTTTCCGTTATAAATCAATTGTTCCAGCACCAATTCCGAATCGTAAACCTGGTCAATCCATGTGGGGGCATCTTGTACGTCATAGTAAGAACATTCCCCGGTTACAGCATTAACCAAAACCACACCGCCGATATCTTTGCCCGACCAGAAACCAATTCGATATTTTACGGTAGAGGCAACCCAATAGGGAGCTCCGTTATCGTCAATTTCAAAAGAAACGTCGGCAAAAATCTTGGAGGGATAGCTAAACCGCAAATACCGGTGGATGTTTCTCATAAAGTATTCACTTTTCGAATAGCGAATTCCCTCTTCCAAACGAACCAAGGTTACATCTTGCGTGGTCATATCCACCCGAAGATATCCGGGAATCCCCTCGGACTGATTATACAGCCACTTAACAGCGTCACCGTATTTCAGGGGTGTGACACGAACGGGGGAATCTTTATAATTAATTTGGGTATAGTCGGAAGCAATTTCAAACTGGGAAACAAGATCGCTCATTTCTCCTAATTTCCGTTTCCCCAACGCCATAGACGAATCCCGATCTACCACAGGAATTTGGGACATGCTCAATTCCGCTACGTCTTGGGAAAAGTTCCCGTCTTGAACCGTAATTAAGTCTTTATAACGGGTGGCATTGAACAGTTCCAGACCGATCAGGTTGAAAATACCGGAAAAGACAATCATGGTGGCAAAAGCACCGAGTATAATCAACACCGGGATTCCCAGGGATTTCATGGCTTTTTTCAACGAGGGGAAAAAGCGGATGTTTTGTACATCTTTAAAATTTCTAAAGAAAGAAATTAGAGCACCGGTAAAATTCACCGCAACCACAATCAGCAACGACCAAAATAAGAAGGTCCAGAACTCACCGCTCCGTAAATTGATGGCAGGTAAGGAAAACCAGAACATCAAAAAGATAAGAACGGCGGAAATGAACCCGCGAATCAACGCAGGAAATGCTTTTTTCATAACCAAACAACTCCTTTACTCTCCCAATACAGAAAATGAATTTTCTGTGGGGATCTATTTACAGTATAACGAAATAAAGTGGATATTTGTTGTTTTAAATTTAAACAAATCATTAAATTTTTACCAAAATCCCCTATTTTATTCTTTTATCGAAGAATTTTGGCAGAAAACAGAACAAAATCTTTCAATTTTCCAACGATAATTGACATATAACGAAAAATAATGTATAATAGTGCATATTATGAAAGAAAAGGGCCGGCGTATGGAAGAAATCCAGACTCTGTTTGACGCGGGGGATTCGGAAGAATTGGTTCGATTGGGGACCGACCTGTTCCGCCGGGGAGAAGAAGAAAAAGCCTTTGAGTGTTATCGACTCGCCTGTAAACTGGGCAATGTAATTGCCATGGGAAATTTGGGATTCTGTTACCAAAATGGCAGAGGCGTAAAAGCCGATAACCGTTTGGCTGCCTATTGTTTTGAAAGGGCAAGTGAATTGGACGACCCGGGCAGCATGCTGAAACTGGGAGATTTTTATTTCCACGGAAAAGGTGGACTTGCAAAAGATCAGACCAAAGCGGTAGGATATTTTCTGCGAGCCTACGAAATTACCGCAGCATCTTCCGAACCGGACGACCGACTTTTGGCACAATTATGTTACCGGCTTGGAATCTGTAAAAAGGACGGGCTTGGAACAGAACAAAGTTTTGAAGATGCTTATGAATTTTTTCAGGCAACGGCGGAGGCGGTTGCCGTAGACGCAGAATACGGAGATTTACAGGCAGAGAATCTTTTACGAAAAGCCGAACAAGGAATGTCCGAATGCGAAGTGCATTTTTAAGAAAAGAAAGGAACAAAACACACAGTATGAGTAAGAAAAAGGATCTCAGTATTATCTGGTGGATTGGAAGCGGCGTATTGATTACCCTTGCGTACTTATTGCTCTTTGCCGCCATTTGGTTTACCCGGAGTTTTGGAAAAGACGTGGGGTTTGACGCCGTATTGTTCACCCTTCTGTCCGATCTGAACGGAGTTGGGACTGCAGCCGTGTGGGAAGCCGTGTTACGGGTATTTTTGCCCACAATTCTTGCCTCCGGTGCAACCTTTTCGGTCCTTATGTACGTGCCAAAAATTTTGATTCATGAAATTTTGAAGAAAAGTTTATTTTCTTTCCTCCACCGCGTTGTAGCATTGGGCATTGCAGTAGTATTAATGGTATCTTTGACCTTATATTCCGCCCATAAAGCGGGATTAGATACCTATATTGCCGCCCGTATGGATCAAACCACCGTATTTGAAGACAATTACGTAGATCCCAATTCGGTTCAGATCACATTCCCCGAAGAAAAGAGAAACTTGATTTACATTTACCTGGAATCCATGGAAACCGCCTATATGTCTGTGGAAGAAGGAGGTTCTGCTCCGGTAAACTATATTCCCGAGCTGACCAAATTAGCAGAAAACAACCTGAATTTCTCTCACTCGCAAGGCGTGGGGGGAGGAAGAACCACCATTGGATCCACTTGGACGATCGCCGCAATGATCTCCCAAACCTCGGGATTGCCCCTGTGTCTGCCCAACGGAATTTGGAACAACGGGCTGAATAACTATTCCCAAGTTTTGCCTGGAGTCACGTCTTTGACAAACATCTTGAAGGCGAACGGCTATGATCAAACCTTAATGGTTGGCTCCGACGCAAGCTTCGGTGGACGAAAAGAATACTTTACCCAGCACGGCATGGATCACGTATACGATCTGTATACTGCCCGGGAAGAAGGAGTTATTCCCTCCAACTATTGGAACAATTTCTGGGGATATGAAGATCTGTATTTGTTCCAATATGCAAAACAAAAACTGACTGAAATTGCACAACAGGACGAACCCTTTTCCTTTACAATGCTCACGGTAGACACCCATCACCCCGATGGATACAAATGTGTCAACTGCGGAGAGGAATACGGTGACTTCTTTGAAGAAACCGAACCAGGGAACCATCAGTTTGCCAACGTTATTTCCTGCTCCAGCAAGATGGTAAACGAATTCGTGGAATGGATTCAAAAACAAGACTTTTACGAAAATACCACCATCATTATTACCGGGGATCATTTGAGCATGAACAACTACTTCCACAACGCTCATACTTCCTCGGATTACATCCGCAGAGTTTACAACTGTATCATTAATAGCCCCGTAGAACCGGTTCAGGCGAAAGAACGGAACTTTACCACCTTGGACATGTTCCCCACCACCCTTGCAGCCATCGGTTGTGAAATCGAAGGAAACCGCCTGGGATTAGGAACGAATCTGTTCTCCGACAAAGAAACCTTATATGAAGAATTGGGCTACAGTTATCTGTGTGACGAAATTAACAAAGTATCCACGTTCTATCAAAACAAATTTCTTTTTGGGAAAAAAGACTAATAAAAAGATGCTCCTCAGCCGAGGAGCATCTTTTCGTTTAATCGTTTTTTAATTTGCATCAGGACTTTCTTTTTATCCGACGTCCACGAAGGGGCAATGAAAAGATCGGCAGGAGGATCTCCCGTAAGGCGATGAACAACGATTGATTCCGGCAAGAAAGAAAGGGCATCACAAACCAAAGAAACGTACTGGTCTTGCGTCAATAAGGGAAAAGGTGATTGAAGATATTCTTCCCCTAAAACCGAGCCTTTTAGGACTTGGAGCATCTGGAATTTGATTCCGTCAGTGTATTGAGATACATATTCCACCGAACGCAGCATATCCTCCCGATTTTCCCCGGGAAGTCCGAAAATCAAATGGGTAATTACGGAGATATTTCGCTCCCGCAAAGATCGGACTGCACTTTCGTAAACAGAGTTTTCATACCCGCGGTTCAACCGGGCGGCGGTGGTTTCCTTGGAGGTCTGCAATCCGAGCTCCACCCACAGAGGCTTTTTCCGGTTACATTCCTCCAACAAGTCCAAAACATCGTCGGGAAGGCAATCGGGACGGGTGGCGATGGACAAAACCGCAACCTCCGGATCATTCAAGGCAGCCTCAAAGATACTCCGCAATCGTGCTACCGGTGCGTAAGTGTTGGTAAACGCCTGAAAATAGGCAATATAGCGGCAATTCTTCCACTTTCGGGAAAGAAGGCGTTTCCCGTTCTCCAACTGTTTTTCAATAGTTTCCTGGGGCGACTGGGCAAATTCGCCACTTCCCCCGGCGGAGCAAAACGAACAACCCCGGCCTCCATTTTGACGATTGGGACAGGACAGTCCGGCGTTCAGGGAGATTTTTACCAATTTTTCCCCAAAAGTCTCCCGCACGTAACGATCCAAAGATCGGTAAACTTCCCGGGGGAACATGGTGGTAACCACCCCTTGCATATCGGGAGCAAGAGGGGCTTTGACAGTTATTTTCTTTCCGGTAACGGGCTGATAAAACGTTAATTGAGAACAATGAAGTCCGTGACGGTTTAAAACACCGTCATGCTCATTCCCGTACAAAAAATCAGAAACCATGGGATAACCGATATGGGACAAATGCAATCGAATTTGATGGGTTCGCCCCGTATGGGGAATTATCCGAAGCAGAGAAAGAGATTCGTTTTCTTTTTCCGAAAAATATTCGGTCAGAGACGGTTTTCCCAATTCGTGAATTTGCCGTTTTACCGTGGCTTCCGGGGGATTGTAAATGGGGGCGTCAATTTTCCCATACATGGGAGGTCTGCCGTGAACAATGGCATAGTATTCTTTTGACAAAAGACCGTCCTTCAACTGACAGCGAAGGCGATCGTGGGCGTAAGAATTTTTTGCAAACAAGACCGCTCCGGAGGTGTTCGCATCCAGGCGAAGGACACATCGGGAAACGAAGGTCTCCCCTTTTTGATGATAATAATGAGTAATTCCGTTGGCAAGGGTATCGTTCCAATGCCCCTTGGAAGGATGAACCGGCAAAAACGGAGGCTTGTTTAAGACCAGAAGATCGGAATCTTCATAAAGAATATCCAACGTCATGGGCGTTTCTTCCAGGCCGGAATCGGCACCGTCGTCTCCCACGGACAACACCACCCGGTCTCCTGGGGAAAGAAGTTGGTTGACCGGTGCGGAAATCCCGTTAACGGTAATACCGCTTTCCCGCTGTTTTAAGGTAATAAGAAGCGAAGCGGACAGATGCCACGTTGCCCGCAAAAAATCTTTTAATTTCCGCCC
>JAZRUJ010000029.1:0-5700 GCA_045652445.1 Eubacteriales bacterium
GGGGTACGTTGGGTACGACGAGGGAGGACAGTTGACCGAAAAAGTTCGCCGTAAACCCTATGCGGTGGTGTTGTTTGACGAAATCGAAAAAGCCCATCCCGACGTGTTCAACGTCATGCTTCAGGTTTTGGATGACGGACAGTTGACCGACGGACAGGGCAGAACCGTGGACTTCAAAAACACCGTCATTATCATGACCAGCAATGTGGGTGCCAAGAATATTGCCGAAAAGAAAAAGCAACTGGGATTTGCTCCCGCCGAAGGAGAATTTTCCCGCACCCAGGAAGAGATCCGGGAACGGGTCATGGAAGAATTGAAGCACACTTTCCGCCCCGAATTTCTCAACCGCATCGACGACATGATCGTCTTTTCTCAACTGCGAAAGGAAGATATTCGTCAAATTGCTCTCCGTCTCACCGAACAGGTCACAAAGCGTCTGTCCGAAATGGGGATCATCCTGTCCCTTACCGACGACGCGTTGGATCTGCTCGCCGACAAGGGGTTTGACGCCGCTTACGGAGCAAGACCGTTACGCCGTGCCATTCAGGCGTTGGTGGAAGATCCTCTGGCAGAAAAAATGTTGGCGGAAACCTTTGTGAAAGGCGACCGTGTCACAGTCACCGTAAAAGACGGGAAATTGGAAATGACAAAAGAATAAAAAAGCCCGCACGGTCCATAGAAACCGTGCGGATTTTTTTTGTTTTATTCACCTTTCATTCCATATAGGGCAAGGATTTCCTGTGCGGTGGAATGTAACTGGGAAAAGGCGTGAAGTTTCTGGGATTTTCTCAAACTTTTCATTTGAAGCGTGTCCTTTTCTCGATAGGGAATATCGTTGTCCGCTTCAAAGGTAAAATATCCTTCGAATTTCGAGTCGATCATCCCTCGCAATACGCTGTCCCAATCCACCGTTCCGTGGAAGGGGCGTTGGTGGGTGTCTCTGCGTCCGTTGTTGTCGTGAAGGTGGACTGCTTTCAGATTCTCTCCCAGCGTTACCATTTCCTCCCGTTGATTCAATCCCTCAATGTTGGCATGCCCCACGTCCCACGCGGCACCTAAATTGGGGTGATTTAAAAAGGTGATCATGTCGTTCAGATCCTGCCCCGTCATGGGAAAATACCGCCCGCCCATATTGGCGTTACAGCTGTTTTCCAAAAGCACGTGGATCTTTAGCCGTTCTGCCGTGGGAAGAATAGCGTCGAAGAAAGGCTTATTAGCTTCAAAATACGCTTTTTTATCCTGCGGGTAATAAAATGCTCCTTCTCCGTTGGAGGTGTGAATTACGGCGTTTTTGATCCCCAAAATCCCGCAGCATTCTAAGGCTCGTATGCAAATGGAAATTGCTTGTTCGTGCCGTTCGGCATCAATGCGGCAGTCGGGCAGATGGGCTTGAACAAATCGAATGCCTAATTCATCTCCACGTTGAAGAACTGCGATGATGATTTCCTTCCAATTTTCTTGCATCAGCCGGTGGTTTGGGTTATCGGTCATATCACAGAAAGAGAAATCCAAAAAGCGAAAAGGCGTTTCTCCCATAAGCCCCACGGCTTCTTTGTAATCATCGGAAACGTACTTTACCAGGTCTCCAAAGGTCGTTGCAATTTTCATTTTTATACTCTTTTCTAAACCGTATCGGTTTACATGTAAAATAAAAATAACCGGAAAAATCCAAATTTATTATTTAAATTAACACATTTTTCCGGTTTATTTTTTAATCATATTAAATTAATAAATATTTTCACAAATCCAACCGTCAAAATGCTTTTTCGCTTCTTCCAATTCTTCCTCCGTTCGAACGGTCCAGCCAATGGGGAGAGCTTTCCAAACGTCCCGACAAAGACGGAACGCCCAGGTTTTGGGATAGCGAACGTCGTAAGCAATAAAGTCGGGTTTTGCGATTACGTTCAATAGCAGATTCTTCACTGCGAACAACTGCAGTTTGTTTCCCTCTTCTCCGTGACCGAAAAAGTTGGAGGACAACTGCCCCCGTAACACGTGGGGACGGTTTTTCCGCAACCAATCCAAAACGAAGGGATGGAAGGATTCCACACAATACGGACCGGTGTATTGGTCCAAAAGTTCAAAGGCTTTCGGGCAAACGGACAGGTCGAATCCGGGAATTTTGCATTCGATAATCAGCGGAATTTGTCCGTCCACCAATTCCAACACCTGTTTTAGGGTTGGAATCCCGTCGGTCTGACCGTTCAGGGACATTTTTGACAGTTCTTCCGCCGTGTAGTCCATCACCTTTCCGTCAACCCCGGCAACTCGGTTCAGCGTAAGGTCGTGGAATACCACTACCTGTCCATCTTTGGAAAGTTGGATGTCCAATTCGATGCCTAATCCCTTGTCAACCGCGCCCTGAAAGGCACGTAAAGAATTTTCCGGTACGGATTTTGTGTGAAGACCTCGGTGAGCGTATTCTTTGCCGACAAAAGCCGTAGTGTCGGGGCGATGTTTAACGGACCGAGGTTTGATGAGTAGTAAAAACACTAAAAAACAAAGGAGTAAAAAACCTAAAATTCCAGCAGAAACGTAAAGCCAGATCATTCCGGATCCTCCTCAAACTGTTCCATCATGTTTTTCTTTGCCATGGGTTTGGAGTCCCCGTGTTTCACAAAGATCATGGTAAGGAAGGACAAGGCCACAAAAATAGCGGCGTAGGGGAAAAGACTGGTCATCGCCACGTTATCCATGAAAAGCCCGGAAACGGTAGGGGTCAGGGATTGAGCCGCCATAGACGCGGTGTAATAATATCCCGTGTATTTCCCAACGTCGGCACCGGTACACATTTCCACCACCATGGGGAAAGAGTTTACGTTAATGGTCGCCCAGGCAATTCCGGCCAGGCAGAACATAATGGACATCAGCCAGGCGGGAGAAGATGCCGTCAGGAAACACCCGGCAAAAAATGCCGTAAACAGCATGGCGATCCCTGCGAGAATGGTCTTCTTTCTGCCGATTTTCGAAGCAATAAAGCCTACGGGCAGATAGGCAACGATGGCTGCGATGTTTGCCAAAAGGAGAGTTGTCGTTGCGTCTTTATCCAATACGTTCTGGGCGTATACGGTGTATTTGGAAGTGATGGCATTGTATCCAAAGAACCACAAAACGATAGATGCGAGCATAAAGATCAAACTCTTCAGTTTTGCTTTGTCCAGCTTGTTCTTTTTGCCCTCTTCTTTGGGCTCTTCGTCCCCGGTCAGCCCCAGACGGGTGCTTTCCGCTTGCATTTCTGCCACCCATTTGGGTTCTTTTACCGTCAGCAGGAACAGAATCAATGCGATCAGCATAATACCGCCCACGATGGCGTATGCACCGGTATAACTCATATAAGCGTTCTTCACCTTGGAAATTGCTAAGACCGAGCCGATTCCCAAAACGATAATGCCCCCGGCGTTGCCCATCAGGTTGATGACGGCGTTTGCCTTGGAACGAAGCGGTTTTAACGTTACGTCAGGCATTAACGCTACCGCAGGCGTCCGGAACGTTGCCATAGAAATTAACAACAATAAAAGAATGCCAATGAAAATAATCGCCGTGGTGGGATTTTCTTCCGTCACCGCTGCCGCACAGGCCTGCCGGGCAGGAACCACGTGGCGGGTATAGAGGTTTACTTCCACTTCTCTGCCGAAACTGTTCAGTTCCGTAGTTTTTGAATCGGTGGTCAGTTGAGAAAATTCTTCTTTCGTATAAAGATCCGAAAGTTTAAAATCCACCCCTTCCGGCGTTTGCAGAACGGTGTCTTTTTGTTCTTCGTAAATGATCTCCATGGTGGCAGGGTCGTTGATTTTGGTGTATTTTTCGATCTGTTTCAGTTGCATATTGTCTGCCACGGACAAAAGCATCAAAAACGCTACCGCCAAAATTGCTCCGGTGCGGACAAAGGGAGTTCTTCTCCCGCTTTTTCCTTTGTGTCGGTCGGAAATTCCGCCGAACAAAGGTAGCATGAACAACGCCAGAATGTTGTCCAGAGCCATAATGACCCCGGAAGCGGTCTGGCTCATTCCGAACTTGCTGGTCAGCGTCATGGCGATGGTTACGTCGTAGATCTGCCAAAAAGCACAGATCAAGAAGAACGCAAAGCCCACAAGAATCGTGCGTTTGTAATTGAGTTTCATAGATATACCCTCTCTTTTTATATGTCTATAGAGTTCCCACTCCAAAGGTTTTCGATTCTTATTTTCGCAACAGTTTTCTCATTTTAGAATAGCATTTTTTTGCAAGGGGGAGACCTTTGTCCATGACGGCATATTTCCAGCCGCTGACCGGTAGATCAAATTCCCCGGCGTATTCCACGATAATGGGATTGAACGGATTTTTAAAATCAAACAGCCCGTCGTCAAAAGTTCCGGAAACTCCTCCCAGGTTTAGAAAGTCGCAATTCCGATCTTGACACAGATGACATTGAGAAAAGAGGCCGCATAAAGTGGCACAGAACGACGAAAAGACCGATAAATCTGCCCCCGCGTACAGGTATTCTGCAATCCGCACCCCCTGTTCGTTGGGCGGATATACCGTCAAAAGAGCCGCCAAGGAGAGCTTGTCTCCCCGTTCTTTTATGATCTGTTCCGCTTCCGCCATCTGCTGGGAAATCTTTTCTTGATTTTCCGGTTCTTTTTCCCACCGTTTTTTCAGGTTTTCCAGGTACGCGTTTACGTCACACTTTTCAAAGGCAAAAAAAGCGTCGTCGCCAAAGGACCTTGCCAACAGGGAAAAATAGTCTTCGTTTCGCAGAGAGATGTTCTGCCGGGCTTCGGTGGAGGATAAAATCTTTTTGAAAAGGGCCACCGTATCTTCCGTGGGGTTCGCTTCTTCGTAATACAATCCTCTGGCGGATTGGAACGTTCCTAAATATTTCCGAAGTTTTTGCCGATAATTCTTTTTAAATTGAGCCGCGGAAAGAAAGTTTCCCGCCCGGTCTTTCAAAGGAATTAATGCATTGTACCGAGGTTGGGTTGCAGAATCCAGGGATTTTCCAAATCCCTTGTGCCGAAAACCGCAGCAAGTCACAGTTTCAAATTCTGCCTGCCCCCGTTCTAAGTCAAAGGGGTCGTAATAATGTTCTTCCGGCAGATCGGGGAGGGTTTTCCCCACGACTATGGCAGGGTCGATCTTCAGCAAATACACGCCTCTTTTTTTGCAGAATTGTTTTGCACCCTCCGTAAAGGTGGTTACCGCTTCTTTGTCCGTCAAGTTCAAAATGGGTCCCCTGGGACAATAGGCGTAAATAAAACCGGGGAGGAGTTTTCGCATCAAGATCAATGCTACACCTACCAAAGTTTCATCTTTGTATATGCCGCAAAAACTGGAATTCCAATTGTTTTTCAGTTTGCTCCACGCCTCGGTCTGTTGAATGGGTGCAAAGGAAACCTCTTTTATAAATTCATGAAATTCCGCCGCGGGAATATCTGCTTGAAACCGATACATAATAACCCTTCCGTGTTGCCCCGAAAACGGTGGCATTTATATTTACTCTATTATAACATAATAAGATTTGTTTGTCAATAAAAATCCGACGGGAAAAGCCCTGGGGAAAACGACGAAAAAAAATTGTAAAACCCGGAAATGTAAAATATTTTTCACAAATACCCCCTTGCTTTTTGTGAAAAACTGTGATATAATAATCAGGCGTTAAAAAATGCTGGTGTAGCTCAGCTGGTAGAGCAGCTGATTTGTAATCAGCAGGTCGGGGGTTCG
>JAZRUJ010000030.1:0-10524 GCA_045652445.1 Eubacteriales bacterium
CATTTTGAAAGGCGAGCTTGACCGATCCCTCGGAATCGGCGAGGAGGAAAGCCTCGTGGAGTATATGATGAGGTGCGATCCTTCCATCGTTGAAGCGTTAAAAACCCTTGAATCGAATCAAAAGAAAATGGGTACCGTCGATGACGGTACCCATGAAGCATATAAAAGAAAAAAGGCAGAAAATCCGCTTAAAATCAGCGAATTATCTACCTTTCATGGTGGAGGCGACGGGAGTTGAACCCGTGTCCGAAGAGCCGTTACCAAGCTGTACTACGAGCGTAGTCGGTTGTTTGTGTTCGTCGGATGGGAACAAGAGACAAATCCTTCACCGATATAGCCGAAATTGTTCATTAAATGACTCTCGACACCGTCAAGTAACGTTCACTGCTTGTCGACGCTCCGTTACCCGCCGCAGTCCTCGGGTAGGGAACGGCTGCCTAATTAGGCAGCAACCAATTCGTTAGAATTAGCGTTTAATTTTAAAGTTTGCAAGTTTAAGTGATTTGCACACTGCTCGCACATCAGGGCTTCAATTCCCCGTCGAAATCCGGTACGCCCCCGAATTTTAATGCCTTACTATTATACTACATTTTTTAGAAAAAATCAAGTGTTTTTTGTAGGATAATTTATAGATTATGAAACCGCCGGAAAATCCCGGCGGTTTGTATTGTTATTTGTTTTTCAAAATATCCCGAATTTCTTCCAGTAGCTTTGCTTGATTCAATTGTGCGTCTTCCAAAGCGTCCTGACGTGCCTTCAATGCAGCGGCGGCTTCCTCTGTTTTTGCTTTTTCGTCTGCGGCTTTGGCGGCTTCTTCAGCAATTTTTTTGGCTTCCAATTTATTTTTCATGGTCATAATAATGCGAAGAACAACAAAGATGCAAAGGGCAGTAATCAAAAAGTCAATGACCGTTTGTACCCAAGTCCCCCACAAAATGGCAACTTCGGGAGTTACTACCTCGCCGGCTTGGTCTACAAATTCCGGTGTGATTACGGTTTTAATGGAATCCAAACTGCCGGATTTTACAAACAGAGCAACAAAAGGATTGATAATATAATTTACAAGTCCGGTAACGATTTTTCCGAATGATCCGCCGATGACAACACCGACTGCCATGTCGATTACGTTTCCTTTGGAAATAAATGCTTTAAAATCTTGAAAAAATGTGGTTCTAAATTTCATGACAAGCTACCTTTCCGAATGATGTTATACAAACATTATATCGCAAAACTCGAAACTTGTCAAGAGGGGAGACTTGCGTTTTGCTTGACAAAAACAAAAAATGATGTTATACTGATTTTATAAAAACGAAAGGAGATTCTCATGAAACAACTTACCTGTTTTGTTATTTTTGTTGCAATCTTCTTTTCACTCTTTCTTTTTACTTTTGGTCAATCTGAAGAAATGGCAGAAGATGTTACCAAATCTTGTACGTTACAGTTAAACGTTGGTAAGGGATACGTTTCCTCTCTAACCGATCGGCGGGTAGAATCGGAATGTTCAGCAACGGACTCTTTTGAGTTGATTCTTTCATCTGAAACCCCGCTGTATGGTATTTATTTAATTTGGAACGATACGCCACCCGCATGGACTCTTTCCGGAGAAAAAGAGCAGGTTTTTGGCGGTGAAAACGGGTTTTGGCACGAATACAAAGCACTAAACGGCGGAATGAATTATACCTTGTCCTGGGATGGAGCCGGAAAACTAGCGGACGTATATTTGTTAAGTGATGGCACGTTGCCGGACTATGTCCAAGTATGGGAATCCCCTTGTGAAAAGGCTGATCTCATGCTGATTCCGACCCATGCAGACGATGAACATCTTTGGTTTGGCGGAACAATGCCTTACTATGCTGGTGAATTAGGCTATAAAATCCAGGTTGTTTATTTGATGAAGCACGTGTATTATCGCCATCATGAGCTTATCAACGGTCTTTGGACGGTTGGAGTACGAAATTATCCGGTAATTGCAGAGTTTATTGACCAGTATTGTGCAAACCTTGATCAAGCAAAGCGGTATTATCCCGAAGATGAGGTTGCAAAATTTTTGGTGGAAAACATTCGTCGTTTTCGGCCGGAAGTTATCGTTGGACACGATCTCAACGGGGAATACGGACATGGGGCACATATTTTAAACGCTACCGTACTTTCACAAAGAGCATTAACAGAAGCCGGTAATCCCGAATTGTATCCGGAAAGTTATGAAAAATACGGTATTTGGGAAACAAAGAAGTGTTATTTGCATCTATATCAGGAAAACGAAATATTTATTAATTGGCAAGAAAAAGAACTCACGGCATTTGGCGGAGTTTCCGCTTACGATATGGCACAAAAGGGGTTTGAACAACACAAATCTCAAGTTGCGTACTTTTCCATGTCTTTAGATAACCGGGCAAGATACGGAAACGGATTGTTCGGGTTGTATTCATCGACGGTGGGAGAAGATCTTTTAAAGAATGACTTTTTGGAGAATATTCCCGAAAATTGTCTGACGACGTGGATCGAGCCTGAACCGGAACCGGAACTTGAAAACACGGAGATAAAAACAGAACAAAATACAAACCTTAAAACAACAGACAGTGAATCGATACAAACGATAGATAACGCAGCGTTTTCCGGTGCTTTCCTTGTGGTGACGATTACTACGCTTGTCTGTGTTTGTTTGGTGGTTCTATTAGCATTGATTTTATTGATTGTAAAAAAGATTTCTTAGTAATAAAAAATTACATTCGTATAAGACTTGACAAACCTTGTTGTTTGTGGTACAATATCACGGTAGTTAAATCTTTTGCGGGTGTGGCGGAATTGGCAGACGCGCTAGACTTAGGATCTAGTGTCTCCGACGTGCAGGTTCAAGTCCTGTCACCCGCACCAGAAAAACTCCGTACTAAATGTACGGAGTTTTTCTTATTTTTGACAAAAGTTATGATTTTTTGAGCATGTTATTGACAACTAATTATTTATATTATATAATACTTCTGGTCATTTCTTATTTTGCTTGCAAGACCGCATGTTGAAAATAATAAATAATGAATAAGAGGATTGACATGGAAAAAGTAATTGACGCTTTGAATCAGGCACTTGGCTTTGCATATGACAACGTTTTAAGCATTGCAATGATGTTTCTTTTGATTGCCGCGGGGATCTTTTTATCGATTCGTACCGGTTTTTTTCAATTTCGTCGGTTTGGCTATGTTTTGAAAAATACCGGAGGTATGTTATTCAACAAGAATCTACATCAAAAAGATAAGGGAAGTGTAAGTCCCTTTCAGGCAGTTACAACGGCTCTTGCCGGAACCATCGGAACGGGTAGCATCGCCGGTGTTGCAACTGCATTGGTGCTTGGTGGCCCCGGTGCAGTTTTTTGGATGTGGGTCAGTGCCCTTTTTGGCATGATTACGAAATATTCCGAAATTCTTCTCGCTCTTAAGTTCAGAGAAAAGAATGAAAGTGGTGCCTATATTGGCGGACCGATGTACTACATTAAAAACGGTCTTGGCGTCAAGTGGCTTGCAATGTTGTTTTCCGCTTTTGCAATGATTGCTTGTATCGGAACAGGGAATGCAACTCAATCCAATTCTATTTCTTCTGTTCTGGATCTAAACCTGAATATTGCCCCTTGGATTACAGGGACGGTTCTTACTGTAATCGTTGGCGTTGTTATTATTGGCGGTGTAAAAAGAATTGCAACGGTTAACGAAAAATTGGTTCCGATTATGGCTGTTTTCTTCATCCTCGCTTCCATTATCGCTCTAATTGTTAATGCGGCTAAGATCCCTTCCGCCTTTGTTTTAATCTTTAAAGAAGCATTCAACTTTAAATCTGCCTTTGGTGGTGTTGCAGGGTATGGCATTCTGTCTGCTATGCGATATGGTGTTGGCAGAGGCGTATTTTCCAACGAAGCCGGGCTTGGGAGTGCTCCCATTGCACACTCTGCATCCAGTACAGAAAGTCCTGTAAAACAGGGTCTCTGGGGTATTTTTGAAGTCTTTATTACTACAATCATCATTTGTACCATGTCTGCAGTTGTTGTTCTTACTTCTGGTATTTATACCGATGCTTTTGCTGCAGGAGTAACACCTTCCGTAAGCGGAGCTGCTCTTAGTAGTGCTGCGTTTAATGAAGCACTTCCCATGGTTGGTGGAATGGGGATTGCAATTTCTACCGTCTTCTTTGCCCTCTCTACCATTCTTGGTTGGGCATATTATGGCGAAGTTAGTGCCGGATTTTTGTTTAAGAAGCATTCCAAAACTGCAATTATTGTTTACAGAATAATCTACGTTGCCTTTGTTTTTGTTGGTGCTGTTGCAGAAATCAATACCGTTTGGCTGGTAGCCGACTGCTTTAATGCACTTATGGCACTCCCCAATCTTGTAGCCTTGATAGCTCTTTCGGGTCTTGTTGTTAAAATTACCCGCGAACATTTTGAAAAAAATAAGTAATTCAAAAAAAGCCGCTATTTTAGCGGCTTTTTTATGCAATTAAAAAGGAGAAACCATGAATAATGTTTTCTCCTTTAACATATTAATCTTCTCTCCCGGTCAACATTCCTTGATCCGAAAGATTGGGATAACCAAGCTGACGAAGTGCTTCATATACCACAATTGCAACCGAATTAGAAAGGTTTAAACTGCGAACAAAACCAAGCATGGGAATGCGAATGCATCGATCATAATTTTTCTTTAAAAGAGGTTCAGGTAAACCGTGACTTTCTTTTCCAAATACAAAATAAATATCTTTATCGACAGGGTAGACGACGTCGCTATGACAGGTTTGTCCTTTTGTAGAACAGAAATAAAATTCCCCTTGATTTTTTGAGATGAAATCATCCCAGTTTGGATACGTTGTAACCGAAAGATATTTCCAATAATCCAGTCCGGCCCTGCGAATACTGCGTTCACTTAATTCGAAACCTAAAGGTTCAATTAAATGAAGGTGACAACCGGTAACAGCACATGTTCGAGAGATGTTTCCGGTGTTTTGCGGAATCTCCGGTTCGTAAAGAACGATATGGATCATAAGGATCTCCTTTCATGAAAATAGTTACAAAAAATCCCGAATGCTAATGCATCCGGGATTTTGGTGCGACGCAAGGGACTCGAACCCCTGACCTACTGGTTCGTAGCCAGTCACTCTATCCAGCTGAGCTAGCATCGCATTTTTCAGCCCAATTATAATACCACATTTCAAAAGAAAAATCAAGTCGTTTTCTTTAAAGTTTACAAATAGTTCAAAAAACAATGAAAAAGCCTATTTTTCAAAAGGAAATATCCTTGACGAGAGGCAAATAATGTGATATAATATAAATTCAGTTAAATGAGTTATATTAAATCAGTATAGAATGGAAAGGATGACCAAAATGATCGTTCTTGGAATTGACGTAGGCGGAAGCAACACGAAAATTATTGGATTACGGGACGGCGTTCCTATGGAGCCTATTCATGTCCGGGCTACCGATCCGATCACCTCGGTATTCGGTGCTTTGGGGAAATATATCAGTATCAACAATTTGACGCTTTCTGATATTTCTCGTATTATGGTTACCGGTGTAGGAAGTTCCCATCTTGATGAAGATTTGTATGGAATTCCCACAGAAAAAGTCGAAGAGTTGACATCCGTTGGTAAGGGTGGATTATATCTTTCCAACTTGGAAAAAGCAGTCGTTGTTAGTCTCGGCACGGGAACTGCATTTGTAAATGCGTCCAAAGACAGCGTCACTCATATGGGAGGGACGGGCGTTGGCGGAGGCACCATTTTAGGACTTTCTTCCAAATTGCTCAACGTCCGAAATTTTGACAGTATCGTTGATCTTGCAAATCAAGGGGATTTGTCAAAGGTTGATCTAACAATTGGTGATATTAGTAAATCCGATGTTTCTAATATGTCCGCAAAAACCACCGCATCCAACTTTGGAAAAATTTCCGATACAGCAACCACCGGAGATATTGCTGCGGGAATTTTGAATATGGTTTTTCAGACCGTAGGGCTAATGGCAGTCTTTAATGCACGGATTGCAAATACCAATGACGTTGTTGTTTGTGGACGCCTTGCCGAAGATCCTCATTGTATGGAAACTTTGGATGGAATTCGAGTTTTACATGGAGTAAACTTTATTATTCCTGAAAATGCGGAATTTGCTACTGCATTGGGAGCCGCTCTTTCTGCAAAGGTATAATATATTTTCATTTGAACACATAAAATAGGGCAGACCCAAGAGAGGAGTTTGCCTGTGAGAAAGTTTTTTATTTCTCTGTTTTTTTGTGCTTCTTTTACTCTGTTTATTTTATTCCTATGTACACCTGATACGGTTCAACGTGCCGCCTACGAAAGTCTTTTATTCTGCGTTGCAGTTTTAATACCGTCTTTGTTTCCCGGATTTGTTTTGTCGGATTTGTTAATTCGAACATTTCCTTTCTCAAGAAGATCGAAAAACAGCATTTTTCAAAGGATTTTCCAATTACCCTCCGCTTGCTTTCGCTGTTGGTTGATTGGGCTTTTGGCTGGTTTTCCTGCAGCAACAGATTGTGTATGCTATTTGGTTCGCTCCGGTGAAATTACAAAGCATGAGGCAGAAAGATGTCTCGCCTTCACAAATAACCCCGGCATCGTTTTTGTGATTGGAGCCGTAGGAAGCGGTTTGTTCGGAAGTTTTTCCGTAGGACTTTATCTGTGGGGTATTCAAACCCTTTCTGCGGTGCTTATTGCGTTTCTGTTTACTGTGCCGTATGAAGCTACTTTGTTGAAAGAGAAGCCGGCTTCGGCCCCTATTAAACTGAAAGAATCTTTTCCGAAAGCGATAACTTCATCAGTATCGGCGATTTTAAATATTTGTGGGTTTGTCGTGTTTTTTCGTGTACTTATAGCGGTCCTGACTGAGGCGGTTCCTCTTACTGTTTTTAAGATTGTCTTATCCGGACTTTTAGAAATGACTTGCGGAATCTCCTGTTTTTCTGAATTTAACTTACAAGCTACTGTTTTTGTCTCTTTGATTTTGGGTTGGTCCGGATTTTCTGTCCATTTTCAAATCCTCAATATTACCGAAAGAGAAGGGTTGTCCATAAAATATTATTTCCCGGGAAAAGTTCTTCAATCATTCATTTCCGCAGCAATCACATATATGACCTACGCTTTGTTTTTTGATGATTCTGCCGTTACGTCTTATGTAGCACTCTGTGTGCCATTTTTGTTTTTAACCGTCTTTATACTCCGTTTCCGAAAGGGATGTCGACATGGAAAACGAAATTTACCAACAAGAAAAACAGCGTCTTGACTATGTGATTAAATACATAGATGATACGCTGTTTTCTCAAGCACCAAACGAAGCGAACCTTCGTAAGTATATCATCGAAGAACGCCGTAGAATTTGGGATGACTATAGTATTAACCCGGATAATATTGAGTTAATGCAGGCAAACCAAACTCTTGAAATGGATACGGAGCAATATTTTCGATTAAAGGACAAGCTTCACTTTTTGGAACAAACCCGGGAAAATCCTTATTTTGCCCGAATTGACTTTAAAGAAAAAGGTTTCGATGAAGCAGAATCCTTTTATATAGGTGCTCTTTCTTTGATTGACAGCCGAACCTACGAAGTTTTAATTTGTGATTGGCGTGCAGATATCGCCTCTCTTTTTTACGACGGGGCTTTGGGTGAGGCAAAATACAAGTGCCAAGAGGGGATTATTGAAGGAGAAATCTCTCTTCGTCGACAAATTAAAATTGAAAACGGCGAGCTAAAGTATGTATTTGACAATGGAATCAATATTACCGATCCCATTTTGATGGAAGAATTAGGACGTTCTTCTGATGCAAAGCTAAAAACTGTTATTAATACTATTCAGAAAGAACAAAATCAGGTCATTCGGGATTTGAATGCCGATTTATTGTTGGTACAAGGTTCTGCAGGTAGTGGAAAAACGTCGGTTGCATTGCATCGAATCGCTTTTTTGATGTACCGTTTCCGAAATTCTTTAACTCCCCAGGAGATTATTATTTTTTCTCCCAGTGAAGTGTTTTCTGCCTATATTGCCCAGGTTTTGCCGGAATTGGGGGAAGAAAATGCGGTTCGTTCGGATTTTTATCACTTCTTTGCAGATATGGAATCTGAACTGCATTATGCAGATCGGTCGGAGCAAATTGAAGCATTATTGCAAAGCAACGATCCCTTCTTGCGTGAAATGATTTCCACGAAAGGATCTTGCAAATTTGCAGAACAACTAAAGCAATATTATCAAGAACGATCTTGTAAATTTAGCACAACGGAAAATATTCTTTGTTTTGATGAAGTTTTGGCAACAAAAGAAGAGGTAAATCGTTGGTTTTTGGAAGATTACGTGGACTACGCTCCCGCACAAAGAGTAGGAAAGATAACAACTCGTCTGATGGATACAGCGGAAGATAGAAAAGAATCGATTTGCCACACTTTTTTAGATGAAGCTACGGAACACGGGATTATCGCCTACACGGACGAAGAAAAGGCGGAGCAATGTGCTGCAATGTGGGATTCTTGCATGGCAGAGTTGGCACACAAAGCAGAGTCTCTGCTCCTGATTCCAGAATCCGATATTTATTTAGACTTTTTGGAAACATTCTATCCTGAATACTATAATTATTCGAAAACTTTATTTTCACAAAATATTATTCCTTACGAAGACTTGTTCTGTCTTTCTTGGTTGAAATTTCTCTCCGGGAAAATTGCTCCCATACGGAATGTAAAACAAATTGTTGTAGATGAAGCACAAGAACATCCGGAAATCGCATATCTCTTGTTAAATGGAATATTCCCTGCGGCAAGATTTACGATTTTGGGAGATATCAATCAAGAAGTGGATCGAAAAATTACTTCCATCGAGTCTTTGGAGCAGTGTTTCCCGCAAAAGAAAACGAAAACATCTTTTGTTTTAAACAAGAGTTATCGTTCGACTCATGAGATCAATGAATTTGCCGGAAAATTCAGAGATATAAAAGAAGTTCGCATTATGGAACGTCATGGGGAAAAACCTCAAATTTTGCCCTTTTCCAATCCAGTAGAACAAATTAAGAAGACGATTGCACAATATCGTTCCCGGGGACATAAAACGAATATGATTTTATGCCGTACCCAAAAGGAATGTGATGAGTTGTTCCGTCAACTGATGCATGAAATCCCTGTTGTACGAATGAGATCTTTCGACACATTCACACCCGGGACTACTGTAATTTTGCCCATATACCTTTCTAAAGGATTGGAGGCCGATGGCGTTATTGTCGCTGGAGTTTCCGATGCGTGGAATATGGATGAAGATCGCAATTTAATGTACGTTGCCGCAACCCGAGCACTACATGAATTGACCGTGTTTACCAATGGGGAAGACTTAAAAATTCTTTCTTGAAAATTTAAATATCGTGCAGAGTGTCCTTCAGTTTTTGAAGGGCACTCTTTTCTATTCTAGAAACATAAGATCGAGAAATTCCTAAAACTACTGCGGTTTCTTTTTGTGTTTTCGGCGGTTCTGTTAATCCATATCGTAGCCGTATTACGGTTTTTTCTCTCGGGTCAAGCACTTTTTCAATAGCGGAAAGTAATTTTGATGCACGAATGTTTCGATAAACATCGTCCAAAATGGTGTCTTCTTCTGCGACAACATCTAAAAAGGATAGGCTGTTTCCGTCTTTGTCGCTTTCTATTTCATCATTGATAGAAACGTCATTTGCAAATTTTCGAAGGCTTCGAAAATGCATTAAAATTTCATTTTCGATACAACGAGAAACATAGGTTGCCAAACGAATTTTCTTTTCAGATTGAAAACTGTCAATCCCCTTGATCAAACCAATCGTGCCGATGGAAATTAAATCGTCTTGCTCGTCGGAAGATGCATAATATTTCTTTACAATATGTGCCACCAATCGCATATTTCGTTCAATTAAAATCTCCCGGGCTTGCCGGTCACCGTTTTTCATTTTCTTTAAATATTCTGTTTCTTTTTCAACACTCAAAGGTTGTTGAAAGGATCCCGCGTTTCGAATGTGTAAAATTAAATAAAACAGTTGCAACGGAAGATGAAACATAAAACCCCTCCCAATACATTCTGAAAAGAATATATGCGGGAGGGGTTGTCTCATTTCCTGAAAAGAAAAAGTTCCGAGATTTCTCTCGGAACTTTTGGTGATCCACTGGGGATTCGAACCCCAGACCCCTTGATTAAAAGTCAAGTGCTCTACCGACTGAGCTAACGAAACATGTTATACTGTTAAGGTGACAGCAACCACACATATTGGTTTTATTTTAAGTCGTCCGTTCATTTGTTCTCACGACTTATAGGAAAAGGAGATTCCCATGAACAAAATTTCCCTTAAAGAAGAGGACAAGAGTAATAGCCCTCTAGGGCTTGGCTGGGGTAGATGGATTCGAACCATCGAATGCAGGAATCAAAATCCTGTGCCTTACCACTTGGCAATACCCCATCATTATATATTAATAGCCCAACTTGTTACTCTTTAGAAATAACTGATTATGTATGTGTATAATTTATAATTTATTCAACT
>JAZRUJ010000031.1:0-4437 GCA_045652445.1 Eubacteriales bacterium
CTTGGTTACCGGGTATGATATTATCACGTTCTGGGTTTCCCGTATGATCTTCTCCGGTTTGGAATACACCGGAAAAGCCCCCTTTGAAAACGTTTTGATTCACGGTCTTGTCCGGGATAGCCAGGGACGGAAAATGTCCAAATCCCTCGGCAACGGTATTGATCCTCTGGAAATTATCCGGGATTACGGTGCTGACGCTCTCCGCTTCACCCTCGTTACCGGAAACTCTCCCGGAAACGATATGCGTTTCAGCACCGAAGGCGTGGAAGCTTCCCGTAACTTTGCCAACAAACTGTGGAACGCAACTCGCTTTGCTCTCACCTATATTACCCAGGATGAAGTGGAACTTCCCACCGATCTTCAGCCCGAAGATAAGTGGATTCTCCACAAACTCAACAAGGTGGTTAAGGACGTCCGGGATAACTTGGAAAAATTCGAGTTGGGTATTGCCGCACAAAAACTCTACGACTTCGTATGGGACGATCTTTGCGACTGGTACATCGAATTGATCAAACCTCGCCTGTTTGAAACCAATACGGATGAAGCAACCCGTTCTTCCGCACAGAACACCATTGGCTATGTGCTTGTTCGTACTTTGGAACTGTTGCATCCTTTCATGCCCTTTATTACCGAAGAATTGTATCATTCCGTTCCTCACATCAAAGGCATGGGCGACATTCTTATGGTGGAAGAATATCCCCAATATTCTACCGATCTGGAATATCCTGCAGAAGCAGAACAGATGGGCTATTTGATGGATTTGATCAAACAAGTCCGTCAGCTGCGGCAGAAGATGGGCGTTCCTTTTGCTCGAAAAACCAATCTGTACCTGGTTACCGAACACGCCGATACCTACCGTGCCGGCACTGATTACCTGAAGCGTCTTGCGTCTGCGTCGGAACTGTTCTTTGAACCTCTGTCCGGTGACGTAAACGCTGCAACCGTCGTTACTTCCGATGCCAAAGTTTATATTCCCTTAGGAGAACTTGTGGATATTGAAAAGGAAAAAGCACGGTTGGAAAAAGAAAAGGAAAAACTGCTTTCCGAAATTGCCCGGATCGACGGCAAGCTCAACAACCCCGGCTTTGTCAATAAGGCCCCCGAAAAGGTGGTCAACGACGAACGTGCAAAACGGGAATCTTTGGCTCGTCAGTTGGCAAACGTGGAAGACGTTTATTCCAAACTGTAAGTGCAAAAAACGGGGAGAGAATACTCTTCTTTCCCCGTTTGTGGTTTTTCTGTTTCAAAAGTGGAAAGATTTCTAAAACCCCTTGCTATTTTGATTATTATATGTTAAAATATATAATACAGGTGATTTTACTGTGAGTGTAGTTGTCATTGGAGCCGGAGCCGCCGGCATGATGTGTGCCGCTACCGCCGCCATGAATGGGGCGGAGGTTATTTTGGTCGAGCGAAACGACCGTTGCGGTCGCAAACTCGGAATTACCGGCAAAGGCAGATGTAATGTAACCAACGCTTGCGGGCGGGACGAATTTTTGAAAAACGTGGTTAACAATCCCCGTTTTCTTTACAGCTCTCTCTCTGCCTTTTCTACGGACGATACCGTTTCTTTTTTTGAATCCCTCGGCGTTCCTTTGAAAGTCGAACGGGGGAACCGAGTCTTTCCGATGAGCGATAAAGCGGCGGATATCGTTTCCGCGTTGCATCGTTTTTGTTTGGATACTGGTGTTACCCTTCAAAAAGGTACGGTTACTCGAATTAATACGGATTCTTCCCGTGTTACCGGCGTTACTTTGTCCGACGGAAAGCAGATTCCCTGTGAAGCGGTTTGTATCGCTTGCGGCGGAATGTCTTATCCCGTCACAGGATCGGACGGAACCGGGTACCGTCTTGCAGAGCAGTGCGGGCATATCATCGTACCCCCTCGCCCTTCCTTGGTTCCCTGGGAAGTGGAAGAATTGAGTTTTTGCCAATCCTTGCAAGGGTTGTCTTTGAAAAACACCGCTCTTCGAATAGAGCAAAATGGAAAAACCGTCTTTTCTGATTTCGGAGAGATGATGTTTACCCACTTCGGAATCACCGGACCGATGATTCTAACGGCAAGTACAGTGTTGCAGCCGGGAATGAAATTACATTTGGATCTGAAATCCGCCTTGACCGAGGAACAGTTGGACAAACGGCTTTTGTCGGATTTTGAAAAGTATCGTTTGAAAAATCTCATCAATGCCTTTGATGATCTGCTTCCTTCCAAAATGATTTTACCGTTCCTGACCCGTTCCGGACTGGATCCGGCGGCAAAGGTGCATACCGTTACCAAAGAGCAACGAAATTTGTTGTTGAAGCAGTTTAAAGATCTCACCTTAACGGCTCGGCATTCCCGTCCGATTCAGGAAGCCATTGTCACCGCCGGTGGCGTTTCCGTTTCCCAGGTGGATCCGAAAACCATGGCTTCCAAATGCTGTAGCGGACTTTATATTTGCGGTGAGGTGTTGGACGTGGACGCCTATACCGGCGGATTTAATCTTCAAATTGCGTTTTCCACGGGCTATTGTGCCGGACTTGCCATGGCAGGTCTTCGCTAAAATTTAACCGGAGGTGTTTTTTGTGATCAATATTGCAGTTGACGGTCCCAGCGGATCCGGAAAGAGCAGTCTTGCCAAAACCATCTCCAATCAAATGGGAATCCTTTATTTGGATACCGGTGCTCTTTATCGGGCAATCGGATATACGTGCCTCAACCAAGTTGGTGAAGATTTTACGGAAGAACAGGTTTGCACCCTGTTGCCCTCCTTGACGGTGGATCTCCGATACGAAGACGGCGTTCAGCACGTTTTTGTCAATGGGGAAGACGTGTCCGGACAGATCCGGACCCAACCGGTGGCAATGGCTGCTTCCAAAGTTTCTGCATTCCCCCCGGTCCGTTCTTTCCTTTTGGATTTGCAACGGAATATAGCCGCCCGTAACGACGTAATCATGGACGGTCGTGACGTGGGAACGGTAATCTTGCCTAACGCCGACGTAAAAATCTTTCTAACGGCCGATGCTTCTGTGCGTGCCGCCCGTCGAGTGGGAGAACTTTCTCAAAAAGGGATTCAGGCAGATTTTGATACGGTTTTGCAAGAAGTAATTCAACGGGATCATAACGATATGACCCGAGCCGTAGCCCCCTTAAAACAAGCGGACGACGCAACGTTGCTGGACAATTCCCAACTGAATGCGGAAGAAACGGTTGCCGCAGCCCTGGAAATCATAAGGAGTAAACTCTCGCTATGATCGTATATAAAATCGCCAAAGCCATCTTCACGTTTTATTTCTACTGCTTCAACCGTGTCATTGTCAAGGGCAAGGAAAATGAAGTCATGGACGGTCCCGTCATCGTTTTTGGGAATCATTATTCCAACCTGGACGTGTTTCTCATGACCGTCGCTCTGAAACGACAGATTCGCTTTATGGGCAAACACACCTTGTTTGAAACTCCTGTTGTAGGACCGTTGGCACGTGCGTTCGGGGCTTTCCCCGTGGATCGAACCCGAGCAGACCTGACCGCCATGAAAACGGCACTCCGGATTTTGAAAAATGGCGAGGTTCTCGGAATCTTCCCGGAAGGTACCCGTATCAAAGGCGGAAAAATTTCCGATCCCAAGGGCGGAATTGCCATGTTTGCCTGGAAAACCAAATCTCCGGTGCTTCCCATTCACGTGGAATACCGCCGCCGCTTTCATTTTCTTAACCATATCGAATTAACCATCGGCAAACCCATTCCCGCCGGGGAATTGGGGATTGATATGGGGTCGCCGGAGGAATACAAAACCGCCAGCGAACGCCTGATTGAACACGTTTATTCTCTTTGAGGCAATCTATGGAATTGATTGTTTCCAAATATTTGGGGTATTGTTTCGGGGTCAACCGGGCAATTACCACCCTGTTTAAAACCATCGACGAACACCCCGACCGGAAATATTATACGTACGGTCCTATTATTCACAATAAGCGAATCACCGACCAGTTATCCCACCGTGGGGTGGCGGTCATTGATGATATTTCCCAAGCCGAGCCGGGTTCTCTTGTCTTTATCCGAACCCACGGTGTTTCCGGCTCCGTGTTGGCTTCCTTGAAGCGGCGGGGCGTGGAATATGTGGATCTTACTTGCCCTTACGTGCAAAAGATTCATAATGTTGCAAAAAAATCTGAACGTCTTCTCATGGTGGGAGATATCCGCCATCCGGAAGTGGTCGGAATTTTAGGCGACGCAAAGGGCGAATACCGGGTCGTTTCCACCCCGGAAGAACTACGCTCTCTTTTGCGGGAATCTCCGGAGGTTTCCTACACGATGGTTGCCCAGACCACCTTTAATATGGAATTGTGGCTGGAGATGAAATCATACGTAGAATCTTTCGTGGAACAGGGCGGACGCCTGGTGGACTGTGAAAACGTTCCCGTCAGTCCCGTCACCGTATGTGATACCATCTGTCATTC
>JAZRUJ010000032.1:0-16000 GCA_045652445.1 Eubacteriales bacterium
CACGGGTTTCTTCGTAATAGGGGGCGGGTTCTTCAATGGGGCAGCATCTGGGAGTACAGCTGGAACGCTGGAATTCGTGGGTTCCGGCGGTGTAGAGGAATTCTTTTCCGTCCAGACAGTGCAATTCCACTCTGCTTCCGGCAGAATTCAGGTCGATAATATCTCCGGTAAAGACGGGGAATGCGCCTTCGGCTTCTGCCAATTCCAGAGCTTTCATCACGTATTCTTGGGGTTTGCGGGGGGCGTATTTGCCTTCTTTTACGAAGGTGTCTCGACGCATCTCAATCAAATCTTTCATCACTTGATTGTCGTCGTCGTTGGATTCGGTAATATGAGCGTCGGTGATTTGAAGAATTTTTACGGGCTTTTCCAGACCCACTTCGAGGACTGTTTTCAATACGTTGACCATAACAAAACTCTCTCTTTCTTTTTTACCGAAAATACCGGTATTTTTCTGCCTTTATTATAGCAAAAACTTATTCTTCCGTCAACTGAAAATTGAAAAAATCACAATTTTGTAAGATAATTTTATTGCCTTTTAACGGTTCTTTCTTAAAAAATGGGAAAAAGGATTTGGGATTCGGGGGAAGCATAGATTTTGAAGATAAAAATGTAATAAAATAAACGAGGCAAATGGAATAATCCAAGGAAGATTTTGAGAAAATAGGGAAAAAGGGTCATGGAGGATCTTTCGTGCGGAAAAATATTATTGTAGGACAGTCGGGGGGGCCCACTGTTGCGATCAATGCAACGTTGTCGGGAATCCTGAAAGGATGTCGGGAATTGTTTCCCGATTCTATTTATTATGGAACACGAAACGGTGTAAAAGGAATCTTAGGTGAGAATTTTGTGGTTTTGAACGAGCAGGTTTCCTCCAATTCTCAAGCCTATGCTCTGGAAACCACCCCCTCTGCCGCTTTGGGATCTTGCCGCATGAAGTTACCGAAAAATTTATCGGATTCCATATACGATACCATTTTTTCCACCTTTGAAAAATATAATATCGGTTTCTTTTTCTACATCGGTGGAAACGATTCCATGGATACGGTAGAAAAGTTGTCCCGCAAGGCTGCGGAAATCGGAAGTGATGTTCGGGTGATCGGTGTTCCCAAAACCATAGATAACGATTTGCCCTTTACCGATCATACCCCCGGATTCGGCTCTGCGGCAAAGTACGTGGCAACCACCGTTCAGGAAATTGCCTGTGACTGTGCCGTTTATCCCGAACCGTCGGTTACCATTGTGGAAATTATGGGACGAGATGCGGGTTGGTTGACCGCTTCCGCAGGAATTCCCCGGTTGTTTGGGGAAGGCTGTGCCGACTTGATTTATCTGCCGGAAGTGGATTTTGATCCCGATCAGTTCTTGAAAGATATCCGTCTTAAATTCAAGAAAAAAATGAATTTGGTGGTTGCGGTTTCCGAGGGGATTCATACTTCCGACGGAATCCTGTACGGGGCAGACCCTTCTGGGAAAAAGGACGCTTTCGGACATACCATGCTGTCCGGTGCCGCCCATCGGTTGCATTTGCTTGTGAAAGAAAAAATCGGTTGCAAATCCCGTGCGGTGGAATTGAATATTCCCCAACGGTGTGCTTCTCATTGTCTGTCTGCAACGGATATTTCCGAATCGGTTCAGTTGGGCAGAGCCGCGGTGAAAGCCGCCTACGAAGGAAAGACCGGGTTGATGATTACCTATGTTCGCAAACCAGGAAATGTATATTCGGTGGAATTTGGTGCCGTTCCCGTCAAGGATACGGCAAATAAAACCAAATATGTTCCCCTGAATATGATTTGCCCCAACCGTTGTGATGTAAAAGATGAACTTTTGAAAGAATTGGCACCCCTGATCGTGGGGGAAATCGATGCCCCCCGTCGGGCAGGTTTGCCTTGTCATTTTAAGTTGAAATAAAAGAGAAGTTTGCATAAAAAAAGCACTTGCAAAATG
Source organism: Eubacteriales bacterium (assembly GCA_045652445.1). Classification (GTDB taxonomy): domain Bacteria; phylum Bacillota; class Clostridia; order Oscillospirales; family UBA644; genus RGIG995. The sequence continues at coordinate 1,948 of JAZRUJ010000032.1, forward strand.
CAAGTGCTTTTTCGTTGGTGGACGGTAAGGAACTCGAATCCCTGACCCTCTGCACGTCAAGCAGATGCTCTACCAGCTGAGCTAACCGTCCGAATTGCTTGTACATTATACAACAAATGAGGGTGCTTGTCAATAGAGTTCACAAAAATGTGAAATATTTTTTTGGTCTGCGGTTATGATAAGGGTTGACAGATTCTTTTTTCAGGCGTATAATAAAGTGTAGTGTTCTATTTGACTAATTTATAAGGAAGGTGAAACCGAAGTGGACACAACCCCTCGACCTCGAAGGCACAGAATTCCCGGTGACGCTCCGGTTTTTCCCCGGAACTGATCAAAACGAACTTCTGTCCTCCGAACAGGAAAGAAAAACGGAGGAAATAACGTGAAAGAAATTATTCTCGGGCTTTTTCAAGAAAAAGCTTACGACAAACTCAAAGCGGTTCTCAAATACGTAGAACCCCGAGATCTTGCGGACATTTTTCAAGATCTCAGCGATTCGGAACAAGAATCCGTCGTTCTCTCCTTGTTCCGCCTGTTGCCCAAAGAAGGGGCTGCAGAAGCTTTTGTAGAAATGTCTCCCGATTTACAGGAGACCTTGATTCGGGCGTATAGCGACGGCGAATTACGTTCCATGTTAAACGAACTTTATCTGGACGATACGGTCGATTTGATTGAGGAGATGCCCGCCAATGTGGTTCGGCGGATTCTCAAAGTGACCGATTCCAAGACCCGGGCTCAAATCAATCAGATTTTGAACTACGCCGATGACAGTGCCGGAAGCATTATGACGGTGGAATACGTTTCTCTTACGGGGAAAATGACCGTTGCCGATGCTTTTTTGCAGATTCGTCGAACGGGGGTAGATAAAGAAACGGTCTACACTTGCTACGTCACCGATTCCGGACGGAAACTTGTGGGCGTGGTTTCTGCCAAGGATTTGCTCTTGGCGGACGAATCGGCATTGGTGTCCGATCTTATGACCGTCAATCCTTTGTTTGTTACCACCGATACCGACCGAGAAGCCGCGGTGGAAATGTTTGAAAAATACGACCTTTTGGCTCTGCCTGTGGTGGACCGGGAAAGTCGTCTTGTGGGGATCGTCACCGTTGACGACGCCATGGACGTTTTGTTGGAAGAAACCACGGAAGATATCCAGAAGATGGCGGCAATTACCCCCTCGGAACGTCCTTATTTGAAAACCGGCGTTTTTCAAACTTGGTTCCATCGGATTCCCTGGCTTTTGATTATGATGATTTCCGCCACCTTTACCCAAATGATCATCTCCGGCTTTGAAGCAAAGTTGCAAGCCGTGGTGGTTTTGACCGCCTTTATCCCCATGCTCATGGGGACGGGGGGAAACAGTGGGAGCCAATCTTCTGTTTCGGTCATTCGAAGCCTTTCCTTGAACGAAGTCACCTTGCGGGACGTGTGGAAGATTTTGGGCAAAGAATTCCGGGTCGCCCTTTTATGCGGGGGAACTTTGGGATTGGTTAGTTTTGCAAAGATTTTCTTGTTGGACCGCTGGCTTTTGGGAGTAGATCAAATTGATCTGATGATTTCCCTGACCGTGTCTCTGTCTTTGGCGGCAACGGTGGTGATTGCAAAAATTGCCGGCTGCCTTTTGCCCTTGATCGCCAAGAAATGCGGGTTTGACCCGGCGGTTATGGCGGCTCCTTTGGTGACTACCATCGTGGACGCCTTGGCGTTGTTGGCGTATTTCTGCATCGCCTCCTTGTTGTTGGCAGAACGGTTTGGTCTCGTGTAACTGTAAAACGTAAACTGAAAAGTAAAGAAAAGAGTCTCTTTTGAGGCTCTTTTTTTGTTGAAATATTAACTGAAATCTTGACACCGTCTGCTGAAATATGGTATAATAAAGTATATTGAATTTGAGGAGTTTTTTATGCTGCGTCATTTTATTTCCTATTATAAGCCTTACCGCAAACTGTTTGTTATCGACATGGCTTGTGCCTTGTTTGTGGCGGCGTGTAATTTGATTTATCCCTATCTTGCCAAAGATATTATTAACGTTTACGTGCCGGAGAAAAACTTGCCCATGATTCTTATCTGGGGCGGGATCATGCTGGGCATTTACCTGGTGAAAGCCGGACTGAATTTTATTATTCAGTACTGGGGGCATTTGGTTGGGGTTGGTATGCAAGGGGATATGCGAAGCGATCTGTTCCGGAAAATGCAGTCGTTGCCCTTTTCCTTTTTTGACGATAACAAGACCGGATCTCTCATGTCCCGGGTGACAAACGACCTGCAGGACGTATCGGAATTGGCACATCACGGACCGGAAGATCTGTTTTTGTCGGTGCTGTCCTTGATCGGTGCCGGTGCCATCATGTGGGATATTAACTGGAAATTGACGTTGATCGTCTTTTGTGCCATTCCCTTTATCGTGTTGTTTGCGGTGCTGACCCGGAAAGAAATGACCCGTTCCTTTAAAATGTCCCGGGTAGAAATTGCCGGAGTCAATGCGGAGCTGGAAACTTCCATTTCGGGGATTCGGGTGTCGAAGTCTTACACCGCCGAGGATTCGGAACAGAAAAAATTTGATCTTGCCAACGATAAATTCCGATATGCCCGGAAACGGTCCTATCGCATCATGGGGATCTTTTTCTCCGGTATGGGACTGATGACCGATCTTTTGTATCTTTTAACTTTGATCGCCGCCGGGGTATTTTTCTTGATGGAAGAAATCAATCCCGGGGAATTTGCGGCGTTTTTGCTGTATATTTCCATGTTTTTGGATCCCATCAAGCGGTTGATCAGCATCTTTGAACAGTTGCAGAACGGGATGACCGGTTTTGCCCGATTCCGGGAAATTATGGAACAAGAACCGGAAACCGATTGCGAAAATCCCGAAACCTTGGGAGAGGTTCAAGGGGAAATTTGTTTTGAAAACGTTTCTTTCTCTTATCGGGAGGGAGATCACAAACCCGTTATCGATAACCTTTCCCTGACCATCGCCGCCGGTCGTAAGGTGGCGTTGGTCGGTCCGTCGGGAGGGGGAAAAACTACTCTTTGCAACTTGATTCCCCGGTTTTACGAGATTGACGGGGGAACCATTACCCTGGACGGGCATGATATTCGGAATCTCCGCCGCCGGGAACTTCGGCAAAACATCGGAACCGTTGCCCAGGACGTGTTCTTGTTTGAGGGGTCCATTCGGGACAATATTTGTTTCGGCAAGCCTGACGCCACGGAAGAAGAAATGGTAGAAGCGGCAAAGAAGGCGGAAATTCACGATTTTGTCTGTACCCTGCCTGATGGGTATGATACCAACGTGGGAGAACGTGGCGTGAAACTGTCCGGTGGACAAAAACAGCGGATTTCCATCGCCCGGGTCTTTTTGAAAGACCCCGCCATTCTCATTCTTGACGAGGCAACGTCCGCTTTGGACAACGTAACCGAACAACAGATTCGCAGAGCCTTGGACAAGTTGAGTGAGGGGCGGACGGGGGTAATCGTTGCTCATCGTCTATCCACGGTGAAAAACGCCGACGAAATTATCGTCTTGACCGATGAGGGGGTTGCCGAACGGGGCAGCCACGAAGAATTGTTAGCAAAAGATGGCATTTACGCCGATTTGTACCGATCTCAATTCAAAGAAGACTGATTTTACTTACAGAAAAGGGGGGGTCCGCCGTGGGAAAATGTGTTCGTTGCGGTATTTCAGGTGCCTTTGTTAAGGTTGACGACCAAGGGCTTTGTGCCATCTGCCGTAACCGGGCTGCAAAAACTTCCTTGAGTACTCCCTCTTTTCCTAAAAAACCGGTGCTGAATCCGGAACAGGTCATTACCCGCTATTTAACCACGCCCCATAATACATACCCCTCGGAATACAACGTGGTGGATTATTATGTGGCGGAATTTGAATGTATGCTCTCCTCTTTGCCGGAAGTTCCGGTGGAACGAATTTGCTGTGATGCACCCGCCGGAGAGATGGAATGCGTGATCCTGAAAAAATTCACCGGTTGCACTCCCTGGGATCTGGGGAATTTCGTAGCGATTGATACGGAGACGTCTTCCATTGGAATGTCCGCGGAGATTGTGGAAGTGTCTGCTGTTAAGTTTGAAAATTTCCGTCCCTGTGCGGTTTTTCAAAGTTTGTGTAAGCCCTATCGACGGATTTCCGCCGAGGCAACTGCCGTCAACGGTATAACCAATGAGATGGTAAAATCTGCTCCTCGGTTTGCAGAACTGATTCCGTCTCTGGACGAATTTTGCGACGGTTTTTTTCTGGTCGCCCACAATGCTCCCTTTGATTTGAGGGTGTTGGCAAGGGAAGGATTTTCCACCGCCGGACGGCAAGTGTTTGATACTTTGCCCCTTGCCCGGGGGATTTTGCGGGACAAAGACGGCAACAAATTGCCCAGCTATAAATTGGCGGAAGCCTGTAAATATTGTGCCATTCTTTTTTCCGGAGCCCACCGCTCCACCGCAGACGCCTTTGCGGCGGGATTGCTGTTTTTGGAACTGTTGAAACGGAACTTTGGCATCGATGATCTGACCGCCCGGGACGGGCTTTGGAATTCTTGACTATTTCGTGAAGAATCGCCGTTCCCCCTTGACATTATAGGGGAAATGGGGTATAATAGCCCTAGAGAATGAAAGGGCACCAAACACACCATACAAGGAACTATTTCGCCTGCAACACTTTTGTTCTCCGCCACTTACTCCTTGTGATGTTTGTTGTGTGTTTGGGTGTTTATGGTTGCCTCTTCTACGTAGTTGAGGCAATCGTATCACCCACAAAATCATAAAAGCCTTGTAATTACCGCCTTTGGGCGGTTTTTTTGTTTTTTGGGGGAAATTATAATTGTATCATTTTTATGAAATCACACAAGATATAGTGTGTACCTCTTGACATTTGCACAAGATGTGGTATAATAGATAGTGTCCCACCAAGGGGATAATTTCGCGTAAAATACACTTGAAGATAGAAAAAATCCGGAGAAATGAGGGAAAAACATGAAAGTTATCAAGCGTAACGGCTCGGAAGTGGTATTTGACATTACCAAAATCATTACCGCCATCACCAAGGCAAACGACGCCGTAGAACAGGAAGCCCGTATGACCCCCATGCAGATTCGTCGCATCGCCGAAGCGGTGGAATTGAACTGTATTCGTATGAATCGTGCTCCCGGGGTGGAAGAAATTCAGGACTTGGTGGAAAGCCAGATTATGGCTCACGGTGCTTATGAAGTTGCCAAGAAGTATATCACCTATCGGTATACTCGGAACTTGGTGCGTAAATCGAATACCACCGACGACCGTATTTTGAGCCTGATTGAATGCTGCAATGAAGAAGCAAAACAGGAAAACGCCAACAAGAACCCCACCGTTAACAGTGTCCAGCGGGACTATATGGCAGGGGAAGTGAGCCGTGACCTGACCGAACGTCTTTTGTTGCCCCCCGAAATTGTAGAAGCACACAAAGACGGGATTATTCATTTCCATGATGCGGATTATTATGCCCAACATATGCATAACTGCGACCTTGTCAACCTGGAAGATATGCTGCAGAACGGCACGGTCATTTCCGGCACCATGATCGAACGTCCCCACTCCTTCTCCACCGCTTGTAACATCGCCACCCAGATCATTGCACAGGTGGCAAGTAACCAGTACGGCGGTCAGTCCATTTCCCTGACCCACTTGGCACCCTTTGTCCAGGTCAGCCGGGAAAAGATTATTAAAAATATGAAAGAAGAATTGGACGATGCCGGTGTTTCCGTCACCGACGAACAATTCTCTCAAATGGTGGAAAACCGTCTGCGGGAAGAAATCCGCAGAGGGGTTCAGACCATTCAGTATCAGGTCGTTACCCTGTTGACCACCAACGGACAAGCTCCTTTCGTTACTGTGTTTATGTATCTTGGCGAAGCGAAGAACGAACAAGAAAAGAAAGACCTTGCCATCATTATTGAAGAAACTTTGTTGCAGCGGTACCGGGGCGTTAAGAACGAAGACGGTGTGTACGTCACCCCCGCCTTCCCCAAACTGATTTACGTTTTGGAAGAACAGAATATTCACCCCGATTCTCCCTACTATTACCTCACCGAACTGTCCGCAAAATGCACCGCAAAACGCATGGTTCCCGACTACATCTCCGAAAAGAAAATGCTGGAACTGAAAGTGGACAAGAATGGCGACGGTCATTGTTACACCTGTATGGGGTGCCGTTCTTTCTTGACTCCCTACGTGGACGAAAACGGCAAACCTAAGTACTACGGCCGTTTCAATCAGGGTGTTGTTACCATCAACCTGGTTGACGTGGCACTTTCTTCCGGCGGAAACGTGGAAAAATTCTGGAAGATCTTCGACGAACGTTTGGAACTGTGCCATCAGGCATTGATGTGCCGTCACGAACGGTTGAAAGGTACGCTGTCCGATGCAGCTCCCATTCTGTGGCAGTACGGTGCTTTGGCTCGCTTGAAGAAAGGCGAACCCATCGACAAACTGTTGTTCGGCGGATATTCCACCATCTCCCTGGGCTATGCGGGGTTGTATGAATGCGTTAAGTATATGACCGGAAAATCCCACACCGATCCCTCCGCCACACCCTTTGCTCTCGACGTGATGCAGTATATGAACGACGCTTGCAAAAAGTGGAAAGAAGCCCATCACATCGACTTCAGTCTGTACGGAACTCCCCTGGAATCCACCACCTACAAGTTTGCCAAGTGTCTGCAAAAGCGGTTCGGCGTTGTGGAAGGAATTACCGACAAGGGATATATCACCAACAGTTACCACATTCACGTTACCGAAGAGATCGACGCTTTCTCCAAACTCGCTTTTGAAGCTCAATTCCAGGCGTTGTCTCCCGGCGGTGCCATCAGCTACGTGGAAGTTCCCGATATGCAGAACAATCTGGAAGCGGTCATGCAGGTGATTAAGTTCATTTACGATAACATCATGTATGCAGAACTGAACACCAAGTCCGACTACTGTCAGTGCTGCGGTTGGGATGGGGAAATCACCATCGCGGAAGAAGACGGAAAACTGATTTGGAAATGCCCCAAATGCGGCAACACCGATCAGGCGAAGATGAACGTTGCCCGCCGTACTTGCGGTTATATCGGTACCCAGTATTGGAATCAGGGACGTACCCAGGAAATTAAGGAACGGGTTTTGCACCTGTAAAAAATCATGAATTACTGTAACATCAAATATTGCGATATCGCCAATGGCGAAGGGGTTCGTACCACCCTGTTCGTGTCCGGTTGCACCAATCACTGTGAAGAGTGTTTTCAGCCGGAGACCTGGGATTTTAATTACGGCGAACCCTTTACCGCCGCCCAGCAAGACGCCATTTCCAAATCTCTGGAGCCTTATTACGTGAATGGGTTGACCCTGTTGGGGGGCGAACCCTTTGAACCCGCCAATCAAAGAGGGCTGTTGCCTTTTTTACGGCGAATCAAACGGGAGCATCCGGAGAAGACCATCTGGTGTTTTACCGGCTTTACCTTGGATCAAGAACTGTTGCAAGACGGTTCTTATCCTCGGTGCGAAGTCACCGACGAAATGCTTTCGCTTATCGACGTTCTGGTGGACGGTCGGTACGTGAAGGCGTTGCACGATATTTCTTTGCGGTTCCGCGGTTCGTCTAATCAACGGATTATCGATCTGAACAAGACGCGAGAATCCGGACAGATTGTTCTGTGGGATGACGGTAGAGGAAGACGATAATCAAAATAATGTACAAGAAAACCCCCGAGAGAAAAACTCTCGGGGGTTTTGTTTTTTTTTAATTAGGCTTCTTCGGAAAAATCGTCTTTGCCTACGCCACACAGGGGGCAGACAAAATCGTCTCCCAAATCTTCCCATTTTGTGCCGGGAGCAATTCCGTTATCGGGATCTCCCGCGGCTTCGTCGTAAACCCAGCCACAAATGTCACATACATATTTTTTCATGTTGAATACCTCCGTATTTTTATTACAGAACCAGGGACGGGGCGGTATAAACCCGAGCCGCCAATTCTTGGTTGAGCATATACAAACTTTTGGGATCGGAACCGAACAGTTCCATTTTGGAAATCAGGTCGTTGGCATTGGTTTCTTCTTCCCCTTGTTCTTTGACAAACCAATCCAAGAACTGCATGGTGCGGAAATCCCTGACTTCATAGGCGGCGGCGTAAATGTCGTTGATTAGGCTTGTTACGTATTCCTCATGTTCCAAGCCTGCTTTCAACACCGCCAAATGGCTGTCAAAGGTCTTGTCGGGTTTTGCGATGGCGTCCAGGGTCACGGGCATGTTTTCATTTTGCAGATAGGTGTAAAACAGCATGGCGTGATCCCGTTCTTCCTGGGCTTGAATCAAATACCAGTTTGCAAATCCGTCCAAACCTTTTGCCTTAAAATAGTTGGAAAAATCCAGATACAGATAGGCGGAATAAAATTCTTTGTTGATTTGCTGGTTCAACAATTGATGCACTTTTTCTTTTACCATTAGGAACACCTCTTTTGTAAATTATTCTTTAATTTCTTCAAAATCTGCAGCACCGTGCTTGCAAAGGGGACAAATGATATCTTCGGGCAGCGTATCTCCCTCGTAGATATAGCCGCAAATTTTACAGACAAAGCCTTTTTTACCTTCGGTTTGGGGTTTGGGTTTTACGTTGTCGTAATAATAGGTGTAACTCATCGTTTCTTTGTCGGACAAGACCCGGGCTTCGGTGACGATGCAGATAAACATTCCGTGGGTGTCGAAGTCCACGTACTGTTCTACCTGGAGAGACATGACGGCGTTAATATACCGGGGCAGGAAGGCAAGACCGTTGTCGGAGCGAAGAATTTCCATCCCCTCGAACTTATCCGCATTTCGTCCGCTTTGAAATCCAAAGGTTTCAAACACCTGGAACGGAGCGTCCACCGTAAGGCAGTTTACGTTCATTTTCCCGGTCTGCCGAATGACGTGGTGGGAGTAGTTTTCTTTGTTGATGGTTACGGCAATGCGGTTGGGGGTGTTGGTCACTTGGGTGACGGTGTTGACGATCAAGCCGTTGTCTTTTTTTCCGTCGTTGGAGGTGACCACGTACAGACCGTACCCGATATTAAACAGGGCAGACAGGTCGTTTTTGTTGGCGGTGGAATCCTGTTGTGCAAGATATTCTTTGCTCAATTCTTCTCCGAGGGCGTTCAGTTGTTCCATGCTCTCCCCGTTCAACGCAGAAAAGATTCGCACGGTGGTGTCGGTAAAGGTAAGGTTTTTACACGGTGACAGGGCTTCTTTCATCACCTTCGCCGCCAGGGGAGACCAGCTTCCGTTTTCGATCAATCCTACGGTGCGGTTGGAGAAGTTTCGTTCGATTAAATGGTTGATAAATTCCCTCATAAAGGGGAAGATTTCCGCATTATACGTGGTGGTGGCAAGGACCAGTTTGCTATACCGGAAGGCATCGGCGACAGCCTGTGCCAAATCGCACCGGGCAAGGTCGTGGACGATGATCTTGGGGCAACCGTTTGCCGACAGTTTTTCTGCCAAAAGAGTGACGGCTTTTTTCGTATTTCCGTAAACGGAAGTGTATGCGATCACGATGCCCTCTTCTTCCGGTTGATAGGTGGACCAGGTGTTGTACAGATTCAGGTAATATCCCAAATTTTCTTTCAAAGCCGGTCCGTGGAGGGGGCAAATGATCTTAATGTCCAAGGTTGCGGCTTTCCGCAACAGAGCTTGCACCTGAACGCCGTACTTCCCCACAATGCCGATATAGTATCGCCGGGCTTCGTCTGCCCAGGGTTCGTTGGCGTTTAAATCCCCGAATTTTCCGAATCCATCGGCTGAAAACAGGACTTTGTCGGTGCTGTCGTAGGTGACGATAACTTCCGGCCAATGCACCATGGGGGCGGTGACAAAGGTTAGTTGGTGTTTTCCCAAGGAAAGGGTGTCCCCCTCTCCCACTGTGATTTTGTTCTCCACGTCTACGCCAAAGAAGTTTTGAATCATCAAAAATGCCTTGGCAGAAGCGACCACCGTCACTCCGGGGTAAACTTTCAAGAAATTCAGGACGTTTGCAGAGTGATCCGGTTCCATGTGCTGAACAATGAGATAGTCGGGTTTTCTGCCGTCCAACACGTTTTGCAGATTATCCAGCCATTCGTGGGAAAACGCCGCGTCCACGGTGTCGACGACTGCAATTTTTTCATCTAAAATTACGTAAGAGTTATAAGAAATTCCGTTGGGGATCCGATACTGCCCCTCAAAGAGATCGGTTTTTCGATCGTTGACGCCCACGTAACGGATATCGTTGGTAATGGTCATATAAAACACCCTTCGTTTTTATTGTTTTTCTTTATTGTATCACATCTTGAATCAGATTTCAAGAGGGAAAATTGTTGGTTAAAAAAATAGTTAAAATTTCCTTAAAAACACTTGCCTGTTTTGCAGTCTTTTGCCTCGGTTCCTTTGTGGCACAATTCGTTGGGGCAAGTGGCGGTTTTGGTAAAGCCCACAATGTTTTCCACGGTGGTTTGGGCGATGTTGTCCAACGCCTCTTCGGTGAGAAAGGCTTGGTGGGAGGTGACGATGACGTTTGGCATGGTAATCAGCCGTGCCAAGGTGTCGTCTTCCAGAATGTGTCCTGAATTGTCTTCAAAAAACAGGTCGGATTCTTCTTCGTACACGTCCAGACAAGCCGCCCCCACTTTTCGGGATTTGATTTCGTTCAGTAAGGCTTCCGCGTCCACCAAAGCACCCCGGGAGGTGTTCAGAATCACCACGCCCCGTTTGCATCGTTCCAAGGCGGACTGGTCAATGAGGTGATAGGTTTCCTCCGTAAGAGGACAGTGGAGAGAGATGATATCGCTTTGTTCCAGCAGTTCTTCCAGAGATACGTATCGAACCGAGTCTCCGTTTTCCAGGTCGGCGGCAGGGAATTTATCGTAACACAGAACGTTCATCCCAAATCCCCGGCAGATGTTGATAAAGACTCTTCCGATTTTTCCCGTACCGACGACTCCCACGGTTTTCCCATGCAGGTCAAACCCGGTCAATCCCGCAAGGCTGAAATTGAAATCTTTCGTGCGGTTGTAGGCTTTGTGAATCCGGCGAATGGACGTTAACAGCAACGCCATGGCGTGTTCCGCTACCGCATAGGGCGAATAGGCGGGTACCCGAAGAACGTGTACTTTCCCGTAAGCGTATTTCATGTCTACATTATTGAAGCCGGCACTCCGCAGGGCAACCACCGAAACTCCCATCTCAAAAAGACGGTGGATGACGGCGGCATTGACGGTGTCATTTACGAAAACACATACACCGTCGTATCCTCTCGCCAGGTCTACAGTATCTTCATTAAGTTTTGTTTCAAAATATTTGAAAACAATCCCGTGCTGTTTTCCGTAACGGTCAAAAGAGGGGCGGTCGTAGGGTTTTGTATCGAAAAAAGCATATTTGAGCATAGAAAATTCTTCCTTTCTTACCTTATTATAACCAATTTTTAAGAATAAGTATGTTGAAAATTCAACAAATGAGAAAAAATCACTCTTTTTATTTCGTAGATTTGTACAAAAATACCTCATTTTGTTGTAGATTGATCAAAAAAACTTGACAGACCGCCTAAAAAAATGATACAATTATAATATAGAAAAAGTGTTCCGTTGGTTTTACGGACACACAAATATATTTTACCACATTTTTCAGGAGGAATACACAATGGGAAAAGCAACTGACTTTCGCTACAACACCGGAGCTACCAGAGTTCCCTGGGCTGCTGTCGGTGAAAACTACAACACCGCTGACTTGATGGAAATCATCAGATTCTTGATGCAGGGTGAAGGTGCTGAATACGATCAGGCCATCGAAGCTGTTTGGGAACAAGTGAAGAAACTGGGTGAAATTGCCACCCCTCCCGGAAAGCTGTCCCTGGCTTCTCAGGTAGAAGCTGCAGAAGAAGCTTGTAACAAATACCTGGGTACCGAATCTTCTACCTTCGTTACCAATGCAACTGCCGGTTTTGAAATCGCTTACAAATACGCAAACCTGAAGGCTGGCGACGAAGTTATCGTTCCCGCCATCACTTTCGTTGCCACCATGGCATACCCCTTGGCAATCGGCTGCAAACTGGTCTTCGCTGACGTGGATCCCAGAACCATCAACATGGATCCCGCTGACGTTGCCCGTAAGATCACCGACAAGACCAAGATGATTGTTCCCGTACATATCGGCGGTTACCCCGTAGATCTGGATCCCATCATGGAACTTGCTAAGAAGCATGACATCGTTGTTCTGGAAGATGCTGCCCATGCCTTCGGTGCAATGTACAAGGGTCGTATGATCGGTACCATCGGTGATTTCGGTGCATTCTCCATGCACGAAGTTAAGAATATCACCTCTTTCGGGGAAGGCGGTATCCTTTGTACCTCTATTCCCGATTACACTCCTCACATGAAGAGAGCCCGTTTCTTGGGTCTGGACTTCTCCTGCCCCATCAAAGATTGGCTCTACAACATCACTCCCATTCCCGGTAAGGAAGGTCCCTTCGTTCCCGGCAACTCTTCCACCACCGAAATTCAGGGTCTGGGTCTGAAGCTTCAGGTTGCTCGTAACGAAGAAATCATTAAGATTCGCCGTGACGCTGCCGCTTACCTGACCAACCGCTTTGCTGAAAACGATGCCATCGTTCCTCAGCTGCTGGATACCGATGAAATCAAACCCACCTACCACCTCTACCTGCTTCAGATCGATCCTGCCAAGGCAGGCGGCGACATTCAGGTTCTGAAGAAGAAGCTGGAAGAAAAGGGTGTTACCCAGATTGTACACTTCGGTCCTCTGTATCGCTTCAAGATCGTACAGGACATGGGCTACGATTCCGATGAAATCGCTAAGACCTGCCCCGTTTGTGAAGAAGTGTTCTACAAGAGATTTACCCACCTTCCCTTGTACGGTTTGTCCGACGATCAGCTGAAGTACATGGCAGACGCTGTTCTGGAAGCAGTTGCTGAAATGCAGGCAGGGAAGTAAGATATGAGAAAAGTTAAATGGGGCGTTATCGGTTGCGGCGGGATTGCTGACCGCCGTACCATTCCCGGCATGATGCTTGCCGAAAATGCCGAATTGGTTGCCGTTATGGACGCCAACGGTGCTGCTGCCGAAGCCGTAAAAGAAAAATACGGTGCAAAATACGCTTTTGACAATTACGAAGATCTGCTGGCTGTCGACGAAATCGAAGCAGTTTATATCGCTTCTCCCGTCTTTGCTCACAAAGATCAAGCCTTTGCTGCTGCAAAAGCGAAAAAACACATTCTTCTGGAAAAGCCTTTGGGCTTGACCTTGGAAGATTCCCTTGAAATTATCGACCTTTGTGAAAAAGAAGGCGTGAAATTGGGCGTTGGTATGATGATGCGTTTCCATGCGTATCATCAGGCCATCAAAAAGATCATTGCCGACGGTACCATCGGGGACATCGTCTCCATGCGTGCCCAGTTCACCTGTTGGTATCCCACCATTGAAGGAAGCTGGCGTCAGGACAAAACCCTGTCCGGCGGCGGTGCTTTGATGGATATGGGGATCCATTGTATCGACCTTTTGCAGTACTGCTCCGGTCTGAATGCGGTGGAATGCACCGGTTTTGCTTACAACCAAACCTTTGGTTACAATTCCGACGACTCTTCCGCCGTTATCATGAAGATGGAAAACGGTGCTTTGGCTTACGTGGATAACAATTACAACATTCCCGACGCTGCCGCAAAATGTCCTTTGGAATTTTACGGTACCAAAGGCAGCATTATCGCTGTCGGCACCTTGAGTCAGGACGAAGGCGGTAGTGTGGAAGTTCTTGCTTGTCCCGAAGCTGCCGGTTACGATGCTCAACAGAACCGTAGTTTGGTAGAACCCTTGGAAGTAAAGGTTGAATTCGGTAATATGTACACGAAGGAAGTGGAAGCATTCTCCGACGCGGTTATTAACGACGTTGAACCTATCGTCAATGGAAAAAATACCATCATCACTCAGAAAGTTATCGACGCTATTTATAAGAGTAACGGCGGAAAACTGTAAGAGATACAAAAAAATCCCCCGACACGAAAGTGTCGGGGGTTATTTTTTA
>JAZRUJ010000033.1:0-20644 GCA_045652445.1 Eubacteriales bacterium
TGTCCGGGACCTTCTTGGATAAAGACGTTCCTCCCACGCTGATTTCTTTTGCCATCGCTCCGATCAAAGCAGGTGACGTGATTTCTCCCGAGTTTAAAGAAGCCGGTAATCCCGTATATCTTTTCGCTCCTAAGGACAACACCCCCGAAGCTACCAAAACCGCCTGGGAATGTTTCCATAATCAATGTAAAGCCGGAAACGTGAAAGCCGCATGGGCGGTAGAAAACGGTCTTGCCGAAGCGGTGATGAAGATGTCCTTCGGTAATGAGATCGGATTTAAATCCAACGGAGCTGTTACCGAATGGTACGGCAATATGATGTATGACTTTATCGTTGCCGAATTGTCCCGTCCTTTGGACTGTGATTGCGGCCTGTTGATTGGTACTACCACCGCGGAACCGGTTATTGACCTTGGTTCCGAATCGGTTGCCGTTTCTGAACTTCTTGCTCTTAACGAAGGCGTTTTGGAAGGTGTATATCCCACCAAAGCACCTGCCGAAAGCAAATTGGAAACCTTCTCTTACGAAGGCGGGATCGTTGCTTCTCCCTCCATCAAATCGGCTCGTCCCAAGGTTTTGATTCCCGTATTCCCCGGTACCAACTGTGAATACGACTCTGCCAAGGTGATGGAAGCTGCCGGTGCGGAAGCAGATATCGTTGTCATTCGCAACCTGACTGCCGACGACGTTGCCCGCAGTGTAGAAACCGTTTCCAAGAAATTGGCAGAAAGCCAAATGGTGTTCCTGCCCGGTGGATTCTCCGGAGGGGACGAACCCGACGGTTCTGCCAAGTTTATCACCGCATTCTTCCGCAATCCTGCCGTGAAAGAACAGGTAGGTAAATTGTTGGACGAAAGAGACGGTTTAATGTTGGGTATTTGTAACGGATTCCAAGCCTTAATCAAGCTGGGACTCGTTCCTTACGGTAAAATTATCGACACCGATGAAAATTGTCCCACGTTGACCTACAATACCATCGGTCGTCACCAATCCATGCTGGTTCGCACCCGGGTTTGCACTAATAAATCTCCCTGGTTGGCAAATACTAAGGTTGGTGAAATTTACACTGTTCCCATCTCTCATGGGGAAGGTCGGTTCCTCGCATCCGATGAATTGGTTCAGAAATTGGCTGAAAACGGTCAGATTGCAACGCAGTACGTAGACCTTGCCGGCAATCCCACGCTGGATACCGCCTTCAACCCCAACGGTTCTGTTTTTGCCATCGAAGGGATCACCTCTCCTGACGGCAGAGTTTTGGGTAAGATGGGTCACTCGGAACGAATCGGTAACAATCTGTATCGCAACGTTCCCGGTCAATACGATATGAAACTCTTCCAGTCCGCAGTAGAATATTTCAAGAAATAAGGAGATTTTGCTATGGCTTATCTTTCCGATATTGAAATCGCACAACAATGTAAACTTCGTCCCATTACTGAAATTGCCAAAACGGCAGGTGTTGACGATAAATACCTGGAACAGTACGGCAAATATAAGGCAAAGATCGATCTTTCCATTATGAAAGAAAGTGACCGGGAAAACGGCAAGTTGATCCTGGTTACCGCCATGACTCCCACCCCCGCCGGGGAAGGGAAGACCACCACGACCATCGGTCTTGCGGACGGTCTTCGTAAAATCGGCAAAAACGTTATGGTTGCTCTGCGTGAACCCTCTCTTGGTCCCGTATTCGGGGTCAAGGGCGGTGCTGCCGGCGGCGGTTACGCACAGGTCGTTCCCATGGAAGATATCAATCTTCATTTTACCGGGGACTTCCACGCCATCGGGGCTGCCAACAACCTTTTGGCTGCTATGCTGGACAATCATATTCACCAAGGAAATACGCTGAACATCGATCCCCGCCGCATCACTTGGAAACGCTGTGTTGACATGAACGACCGTCAGCTTCGTTTTGTTGTAGACGGTTTGGGCGGAAAAGTCAACGGTGTTCCCAGAGAAGACGGGTTTGATATCACCGTTGCTTCCGAAATTATGGCAGTTCTCTGCCTGTCCGGTTCCATCACGGAACTGAAAGAACGTCTGTCCCGCATGATCGTTGGTTACACCTACGACGACAAACCCGTTACCTGTGCTGATCTGAATGCACAAGGGGCGATGGCCGCTCTGCTGAAAGATGCTTTGAAGCCCAATCTGGTACAGACCCTGGAGGGAACTCCTGCTTTGGTTCACGGCGGTCCTTTCGCCAATATTGCTCACGGTTGTAACTCCGTTACTGCTACCAAATTGGCAATGAAGTTGGGGGATTATGCAATCACCGAAGCCGGCTTTGGCGGAGATTTGGGTGCTGAAAAGTTCTTGGATATCAAGTGCCGCACCGCAGGTCTTACCCCCGATGCCGTGGTAGTCGTTGCTACCGTCCGAGCCTTGAAGATGCACGGCGGCAGAGCAAAAACCGAACTGAATAACGAAGATCTGGAAGCTCTGGAAAAGGGAATTCCCAATCTGCTCCGTCACGTTTCCAACATCAAAAACGTCTATAAACTTCCCTGTGTGGTCGCCGTCAACCGGTTCCCCACCGATACCGATGCAGAAATCGACTTCATTGTTGCCAAATGCCGGGAATTGGGGGTTAATACCATTTTGTCCAACGTTTGGGCAAAGGGCGGCGAAGGTGGTATGGAGCTTGCAAAAGAAGTGGTTCGCCTTTGCGAAGAAGAAAAGGGCGACTTCACCTTTGCTTATGATTTGGAAGGTACCATCGAAGAACGTATCGACGCCGTGGTTCGCAAAGTTTACGGTGGCGACGGTGTGACCATCGTTCCCGCTGCAAAAGCCCAGATTGCAAAATTGACGGAACTTGGCTTTGGTAATCTTCCCATCTGCGTTGCCAAAACCCAGTATTCTTTCTCCGATGATCCCACCAAATTGGGTGCTCCCGACGGCTTTACCGTTACCGTTCGTAATGTTAAAGTTTCCGCCGGTGCCGGATTTATCGTGGTTCTCACTGGGGACATTATGACCATGCCCGGTCTTCCTAAAGTTCCCGCCGCTGAACGCATCGACGTGGACGAAGACGGCTTGATTACGGGGTTGTTCTAATCTATGAAATTGATTATCGCCTCGAACAATGCCCACAAAATCCGAGAAATTAAACAGATTTTGGGGGATCGTTTTGAAGAAATTCTGTCTTTGAAGGAAGCAAAAATCGACCACGAAACGGTGGAGGACGGCGTCACGTTCCTGCAAAATGCACGGAAAAAAGCCACGGAAATTGCCGAAATTTCCGGCTGCTGTGCCTTGGCGGACGATAGCGGCATCTGTGCCCACGCCCTCAACAACGAGCCGGGGGTCTATTCTGCCCGCTATGCCGGTTCTCATGGTGACGATCAGGCAAACAATCAGCTTTTGATAGACAATCTCCGGGATAAAACTGACCGTTCTGCCCACTATTCCTGTGCCATTGTTCTTGCCTATCCCGACGGCTCCACTGTCTCGGCGGAGGGGGAAATGCATGGGGAAGTGATTTTCACTCCCAAAGGGGAAAACGGCTTTGGCTACGATCCCATCTTCTTTCTGCCCGAATACGGTATGACTTCCGCGGAAATCTCCCCCGAGGAGAAAAACCGCATCAGCCACCGGGCAAAAGCTTTGAACGCCCTGGTGGAAAAACTCGACCGTAACGAAAAAGATCAATAAAAAGGAATCGCCCCAACCGGGGCGATTCTTTTATAGTTTCAATTGTTTTGCAAGTTCCAACATTCTCTCAGGCGTTACTTTCAGAACCTTTCGGTCGTAAGACAGAAGTCCGTTGGTTTCGTCTTCCACGTCGGAAACTTGGGTATAGACGGCGGCACAAAGTCCACGTCCAATGGCGGGAATAATTTCGGTTTCATAGAGTTTTACAAGGGCATCTTCCAAGGATTTTTGCTCCTTAAAAAAGCGGTATCCGTAAGGTTTTCCGGGGTGGAAGACGTGTCCCTCGGGTTGGTAAGAATATCCTCCGAATTCCGACAACACCACCGGACGTTTCCCCGGTTTGATTTTTACCGGTTTAAAGTACACGTGCAAACTTTCCACGTCGCTTTCTTTTCCTTGGAACCACCCGGACGTAGCATCAATAAACCGGGAGGAATCCCATTCTTTTAACAGCCGGTATGCGGCGTCGCTTTCAAATTGTCCCCATCCCTCGTTGAAGATGGTCCAATAACAAATACAGGGGTGGTTGTACAGTTGTTCCACCGTGGCTTTCATGCCGTCCAAAAATCCCTTGCGAGTCTCTTTGTTACGGTGTAACCATCGGTCGGGGAGTTTTTTCAGACCAATGGTGGGGAGTAAGGTGTCTCGGAAAAAGGAATAGTCTGAGTTGTTGACCATATCCTGAAACACGATCATTCCCAAACGGTCGCATTCATAGTAAAAATGCTCCGGCTCCACCTTGATGTGTTTTCGTAAAGTGTTGAATCCCAACGCCTTCATTTCCACGATATCCCTCGTGTAGTTTTCCGGAGTGGCGGGGGTGTAAATGCCGTCGCTGTAATATCCTTGATCTAAAAGCCCGTGGAAGAAATAGGGTTTTCCGTTTAAGCAAAGCCGCGGAAGACCGTCGATTGTCTTAATGGTTAGGGTCCGCAGGGCAAAATAAGAAGAAACAACGTCTTCTCCTGCTGTCACCGTAAATTCATACAAATAGGGATCTTCCGGCGACCATAATCGCGGATTTTCAATTTCGATTCTTGCCTTGCCGTCGGTTAAAGTTGCCGTAATTTCTCCTTGAGGCGTTTGAACGATGACAGACCCGTTTTTTACGCCGTACGCGGTAATTTCCGCAAAATCTTCCCCCACGTCAATTGTTAATTTGCGGATATATTCCTCCGGAACCCGTTCTAACCAAACGGTCTGCCAAATCCCCGTCACCGGAGTGTACCACATTCCGCCCCGGTCTTCCCGCTGTTTTCCGTAGGGGAGACGGTGGGTTTGTAGTTCATCGGAACAAACTACCGTCAGCCGATTTTCTACTTGCAAAGCCTCGGTTACGTCAAAGCAAAACGCATCGTATCCGCCCTCGTGAGTGCCGATTCTTTGACCGTTCAGGGTCACTTCTGTACGTTGATCTGCTCCTCCAAAGTGTAAAAGCACTCTGCCTGTAGAAAATTCTTCCGGCAAGGAAAAGACTTTTTCGTATTTTACAGTTGGGTTTTTTCCCAACCTCCGCCCAATGCGGGACAAGACCGATTCCGGAGGATAGGGGACCAAAATTTCTTCTTTCTTGTTGTCTTCCTCAAAGAAATCCCACGTTCCGTTCAGGTTGAAAAAGGAGTTCCTCTTCATTTGAGGGCGAGGATACACGGTCCACGGTTGACCGGAGAGGGTTTCTCCTTCGGCAGTATAAAGGGTTACTAACGTTTCGTTCATATCATTTCTTCTTTCTCATGGCATGGAACAGGAAAACCAGATAAACCGACAATCCGACCGCCGCGGCAAGTGCCGCGATAAAAATGGTTTCGTTGGGAATAAAAGATGTGGTTCCGTCGTCGTTTAAGACCGTTTCCGCGTTTTTTAATACCGCAGAACCGATGGCGGGACCGATAATTCCCGGAATCAGCACCTGTCCTACGATCCGCAATCCTTGGAACATTCCCGAGCGGTTTTCCGGGGTTCGGTCTCTCAAAATTGCCCCGAATACCGCCATGCCCGACAGGTATCCGCACATCATCAATAAAGACCCAAAAAACACGGGAATCGTGGTGCGGAAACAGATTAAAATCACGTATCCCGCCCCTAAAAGTCCTACGGAGGGAATGACCGATTTTCGGAATCCGATCTTGTCGTAAACCCGCCCCCAAAACGCAGTAAATACCGCCGCCAACAGAATCGCCGGAGCCATGAACAGCACGTAATCGTCCATCTTCAGCGAAACGGTATAGTACAAGATTAAATAGGGCATAAAAATTTGAATCGAAATCCCAAAAACGGCAAAGGCACCCAGACACAGATATAAAATTTTATTTTCCCGAATGACCGACGGACGGAATCCGTAGAAAATATTCTTAAAATAATTTTGGTTTTCCTGGGTTTGAATCACCGGATCTTTAATGAGGAAGATCCCCAAAATTCCAATCAAAACCACCGCCGCACCAATGATCAGGAAAATGGTGGTCCAACTGTCCGCTTGATTCAGATCAAAGCTCATAAATCCGCCGAAGACCGCCAATATTGCCACCAAAGGCATCATGGCGTTGATACCTTCCGCCGTTCCCCGGTTGCTGTCGTCGGTAACGTCGGTCAGCCAGGCGTTAAAACACGCGTCGTTTGCCGAAGAACCGAAGAAGGTCATTACGCAGTCGAGAATCACTGTGATTGTTACTCCAATGGCGGAAGCCGAAGCAGCCATGGGGAATAACACGCCGATGATGTCCTGACGCACCAGGCAAAAGGCTAAAATGGAAATTCCCCACAAAATGTATCCGCCGCAAATAAAAACTTTCCGTTTCCCCAGTTTGTCCGACAACGCCCCGATTAACAGCGTCGTTACCGTCGCCGCAACCGCTGAAGCGGATACCATCAAGGAGATTTCTCCTGCCGAAGCGTGGAACATTTTATAAAGAAATACGTTAAAATACATATTTTCTACGACCCATGCAATCTGTCCAGTTAGACTAAAAATCGTCAACGCCGCAAAAAATTTTGCTCCCAATTTTCGTTTCATCAAAGACCCCCTACGTTGTTCTTTTTCTACAGTATAACATATCTTTTTAAAAATAGCAAGAACCTTTTTAGGGATTGACAAAAATTGTTATTGTATGGTATAATGGCGATAACTAAAATAACAGAGGTGTGTTATGAAAATTGCAATTCTCGATGCCGCTACGTTAGGCGAAGATATCAATTTGGAACCGATTCGCAGTGTGGGGCAGACTTCGGAATATCCCACCACCGCTCCCGAACAGGTTTTTGAGCGGCTTGTAGATGCGGACGTGGCGGTTGTTAATAAAGTAAAACTGAATGAAACGAACCTGAAGGGGACCGCGGTCAAACTGATTTGCGTTTCCGCCACAGGATATGATAATATTGACACGGAATACTGTAAATCTCACGGGATTGCCCTGTGTAACGTCCCCGGGTATTCCACTGACAACGTGGCACAGCTGACTCTTGCCATGGCTCTTTCTTTGGTTACTCATCTTCCGGAATATAATGAATATGTTGCCGATGGTTCTTATTCCATCTCTGGCGTTGCAAATAAATTAACCCCGATCTATCATGAAATTTCCTCCCTGACTTGGGGGGTCGTGGGAGGCGGCGGAATTGGCGGAAAGGTGGCTCAGGTGGCTCAGGCGATGGGCTGTAATGTGCTTATGTGCCGACAAAAGCCCGACGACCGTTACCAACAGGTCTCCATTGATGAATTGTGCCAACAGGCAGATATTATTTCCTTGCACGTTCCCTTAAACGATGCGACCCGGGGAATGATTAATCGGGAACGGATTGGCAAAATGAAGAAAAACGCCATTGTTATTAACGTTGCCCGCGGTGCCGTTACCGACGAAGAGGCTTTGACGGAAGCCATTGAGAACGAACAAATTGCCGGCCTTGGCGTGGACGTTTATTCCGTAGAACCGTTCCCTCAATCCCATCCCTTTACCCGGATTTTGGGACGAAAAAACGTGTGCTTTACCCCCCACATGGCATGGGGAAGCTCCGAAGCCCGAAACCGTTGTGTTCAGATCATGGCAGAAAACATGAAGTCCTTTTTTGACGGCGGACAGAAAAACCGCATCGTCTGAGATATCTTTTTACAGCTTTTGACGAAAAAGTGCGATTTGCCCCTTGACGAATGAAATAAATCGTGCTATAATATATCCATAATGAGTATCGAACCCGATACCGGAACTTTTAAGGAGGTACATATCATGGCTTATCAGATTTCTGATGAATGCATCGCTTGCGGTGCTTGCGTAGGCGAATGCCCTGTCGGAGCTATCTCTGAGAAGGACGGCAAGTTCGTCATCTCTGCTGACGAATGCATCGACTGCGGTGCTTGCGGTGGCGTTTGCCCCGTTGGTGCTCCCAATCCTGCGGAATAATCAGCAAATGAATGCATAATGGGAATCTTAGGATCTCATTATGCATTTTTTTATCTTTTTGGGGGAAAACACATGATTCGCCTTGACGATTTATTTGTTCACGGTTGGAAAATTTATCAAGATACCGAGGGTTTCTGTTTTGGGACCGATGCCGTTCTTCTTTCTTCCTTTGCGGCGGAAAAGAAGTTTGAAACGGCTGTGGATCTTTGCTGCGGTACCGGGATTATTCCCCTTCTTTTGGCGGCAAACGGCTGTGCGAAAGAGGTGCATGGGGTTGATATTTCGGCACATTGTATTGACCTTGCACAAAAATCCGTTGTTCTGAATGGGCTGGAAAATAAAGTTTTCTTCCATTGTCAGGATTTAAAGGAAACGACCCTTTCTTCCGGAAAATTCGATTTGGTTACCGCCAATCCTCCCTATTTTCTTCCCGGTACGGGGAAGACCTCAAAAGAATCTGTAGAAGCTTCCCGAAGAGAAGCAACCTGTACGTTTTTCGACGTTGTTTGTGCCGCTTCCGGACTTCTTCGCTTTGGGGGACGGTTTTGTTTCGTATTCAAACCGGAACGGCTTGCGGAGGCGATGTGTCAATGTTCCAAGGTAAATTTGGAACCCAAGGTGTTGCGGTTGATTTATCCGAAACAAACAAAAGCACCGGAACTGTTTTTAATGGAATGCAAAAAGGGTGCCGCACCGGGATTAAAGTGTGAGCCACCTTTTGTTTTATATGATTCAACCGGAGCTGAAACGCCGCAGTTTCAAGCAATTCATCGGTTTTGAAAGGAGTATTGAATGGAACAGGTATCCCTGTGGTTGGTCGCCACGCCCATCGGAAATCGGGGCGATTTTTCCCCTCGTGCCGTCGAAGTCCTGAATAGTGTAGATTTTATCGCCGCGGAAGACACCCGCAATTCCGGAACGCTCCTGTCAACTTTTGGAATCAAAAAACCCATGATCAGTTATTTTGATCATAACCGCAAAGCGCACGGAGAAAAGATCCTCGCTCGTTTGAAAGCCGGGGAAGTCTGTGCCTTGATTACCGACGCCGGAATGCCCGCTGTTTCCGACCCGGGAGAAGATTTGGTTTCGGATTGCATCCAAGCCGGCCTTCGGGTCAGTGCCGTTCCCGGTCCCTGTGCCTTCGTTACAGCACTTGCTATGTCCGGGCTTCCTTCCCGACGATTTACCTTTGAAGGCTTTTTGCCTACGGTAAAAAAAGAGAAAAAAGCTCTGTTTGAAGCTCTGAAAACCGAAGAAAGAACCATGATTTTTTACGAAGCTCCCCATCGCCTAAAGGAGACTTTGCAGGAGTTTGAAACGGTTTTCGGTGGGAACCGCCGTATCGCTTGCGTGCGGGAAATTACCAAGATCTACGAAGAATGTATCCGTTCCACCATTGCCCAGGCGGTTGCCCGGTATGAAACGACCGATCCCCGGGGAGAATTTGTTTTGGTTGTTGAGGGTGCGTCTCCTGATGAGATTGCCCCGCCCGACGAGGAACAAATTCTTGCGTTATGGCGTGAAAAAGCCGCGGATGGACTGGGGAAATCCGCCGCTGCCAAAGCTATCGCAAAAGAATATAATCTCTCCAAACAGGAAGTTTACGATTTGATTAAGGAGTTATAAGTTATGGAAACAATCGCAAGTTTTGAAGTGGACCATACCGTTCTGAAACCTGGTATTTATCTGTCTCGAGTAGATCACGGCGTTCGTACCTACGATATTCGGGTCACTACCCCCAATCAAGAATTTTTACCTACCCCTGCCATGCATACCATTGAGCATCTTTTTGCCGTCCATGCCCGGAACGGTGCCATGGGGGACAAAGTCATTTATTTCGGACCGATGGGGTGCCGTACGGGATTTTATCTTTTGATGATCCATAATACCGATGCCGAAGCGGTGGAGTTGATTAAAGAAACCTTTTCTTATATCGCTTCTTACTGTGGGGAAATTCCCGGAACGGAAGCAAAAGAATGCGGAAACTATCGGGAACACGACCTTGTGGGAGCAAAAGCCGTTGCAGCCCGGTATGCTGATGTGATTCGGGATTGGACTGTCCAACAAATTTCTTATTGACAATTCTGTAAATTTAATCGTACATTTCGGGGAATTTTCGTCTCATCGTTTGGAAAGGCGAAAATTCCTCTTGCTTTTTTGTTGATTTTAATATATAATATAAGAGTTAATTTATATAAACAACGTGTTTCACCGACTTCAGTCGGTGGTGTTCATTTTTATCACGTAGAGGAGACCGTATGACGAATCGACCTTGGCGGTTTTCGTTGTTTCGTCCCATTCGCCGTATTCGGAAGCGTTATTACGCTTTGCGTCGCCGGAAGATGCGAAAACATCACGAAAAGTTCCGTCACATGACCGTCCGCAGTACTTCCCCTTGGTATCGAGTTTTCCTGCTGTTTGGAAAGGGGTTTCATTATTTAAGCACCTCTGTTTCCGCAGTTTTTTCCTTTCTTTCTCCCGTGATTTTCCCCTTGATGGGGATTGGATTAATCGTCCTTTGTCTTTGGTTTTTCTCCCAGTATTCTGTGGGACTTGCCGTGGACATGGGCGATCATATCGTAGGCTACGTCCGGGATTCCTCCCAATACCGTGCCATCAATGACCAGGTGGAGACTCGGGTCAAACAGGAAAGCGTTGCTTCCACCGGGAAAGAAACCTATTTGGTAGAAGCTTTCCCTACCTTGCGGTACGCCATCGTCAAGAAGGACGATTTTAGTAAGGAGGAAGACCTCTTTGAAGAGTTATATACCATGGCGTCCGAATATACTCGCCGTTCTTACGGTCTGTTCGTGGACGGAGAATTGGTTGCCACCAGCAAAGACCGTTCGGTTTTGGATACGGTGTTGGAACAGATTTTGGCGTATTACGTAATGAACCCGGAAGAGGACAACCTGGAAATTATTAACTACGTTGAGATTATCAAAGGCGAGTATTCCGCCTCTTACGATTTGGGATACGCCCGGATTTTGGATTTGTTCAAAACCGGACCTTCTTTGAAAACCTATACTGTTGTTAAGGGAGATTCCCTGACGTCGCTTTCCGAAAAATCGGGAATCAGCGTTCCGGTTCTTCGCTTGTTGAACGATATTCCCGTGGGTAGAGACGTTGTCGTAGGGCAGACCTTAAGTTACGGAAAACCGTATCTGCAATTGACGGTGAAAAATACCATGACTGTTACCTCGGCGGAGACCGTTGCCTTTGAAACGGAATATACCTACTCTTCCGACTATTTTGAGGGAACGAAAAAAGTACTTTCCCAGGGTTCGGAGGGGATTTATGAAGTTGTGTCTAACAACGTTTACGTTAATGGGCAGGCTTCTTCCACTATGGTAGTATCCCGTACAAAGATCAAAGATCCTGTCTCCCAAAAGGTTTTGATCGGCACCAAGCCCATCGCTCCTTCCGGGAAGTTTATCTTCCCTTTGAAGAAGTTCCACTATATTTCTTCCGGTTTTGGTTGGCGTTGGTTGCGGGGACAGCGGGGATTCCACAATGCAATCGATATTTCCGCAAATTACGGAACCCCCATTCTTGCCGCAGACGCCGGTATTGTGCAAAATTGCGGCTGGGATACTCATCTTGGGTATTTTGTGGAGATTGACCACGGAAACGGAATCGTCTCCATTTACGGTCACTCTTCTTCTCTTGCCAAAGGAATGTACAAGGGGAAGAAGGTCTATCAGGGTGAAGTAATTGCCTATATAGGCAGTACCGGGAACAGTACGGGGAATCATTTGCACTTTTCTTTGTACCATAAAGCTACAAAACAGTATCTTGATCCACAGAAATATTTGTAACCGACTATAAATTTTGAGGTGTTCGTTTTGGAAAAGTTTGTCATTCACGGAGGTCGTCCGTTAGAAGGGGTCATCACGGTTAGTGGAAGTAAAAATTCCGCCGTAGGGATCATTCCCGCTACCGTGTTGGTAAAGGGAGCCTGTATTTTGGACAACGTTCCCGAAATCAGCGACGTGTTTCTTTTGTTTGAGATTTTGCGTTCTTTCGGGGCAGAAGTGACCCGACTAGATAAATCTACTTATCGGATTGACTGTTCCTCTATTGAGGAACCGATTTCTGCGGACCAAGACGCCGTCCGTAAAATGAGAGCATCGTATTACCTCATCGGTTCTTTACTTGGGCGGTTTGGAAAGGCAAAGGTCGGTCTTCCCGGCGGTTGTGATTTTGGCTCTCGCCCCATCGATCAGCACATTAAAGGCTTTGAATCTTTAGGTGCCAGAGTTGTGGTTGATCCGGAAAGTTGCAATGTAATTGCCGAATCCGATGGATTAAATCCTGCATCGATTTATTTCGACCTCGTCAGCGTCGGTGCTACGGTAAACGTGATGTTGGCGGCGGTTGGTGTCCCTGGAAAAGTTACCATTGAAAATGCTGCAAAAGAACCTCACGTCGTTGATATTGCAAACTTCCTCAACGCTATGGGTGCTGACATCAAAGGTGCCGGTACCAACGTAATCCGCATTAACGGTGGCAGAGAACTGACCGGTGGGCGGTATGAAATCGTCCCTGACCAGATCGAAGCGGGAACTTACATGGTTGCCGCTGCTATTGCCGGTGGTCGGGTGGAAGTGAAAAACGTGATTCCCAAGCATATGGAGTCGATCTCTGCAAAGCTGGAAGAAGCCGGTGTTGGAATCGAAGAATTGGACGATTCCATTGTTGTTACCCGTTTGGGTCGCCCGGAACAGATTAATATTAAAACCCAGCCGTATCCCGGTTTTCCCACGGATATGCAGCCCCAATTTGCCACCATGCTCACAACGGCTCAAGGAGCTTCCGTAATTCGAGAAGGGGTTTACGATCAGCGGTTCCGTTATGCCGCTGAATTGCGGAAAATGGGTGCCAAAATTGAAGTGGACGGAAATGTCTGTGTCATTGACGGGGTGGAAAAACTTCACGGTGCCACCGTTCGTGCCTGCGATCTTCGTGCCGGTGTTTCCATGGTTCTTGCCGGACTTGCCGCCGATGGGGTTACGGAAGTGTACGATATCCGTCATATTGAACGTGGTTACGAAGGTTTGGTAGAAAAACTTCGCTCTTTGGGAGCTCAAATCGAAAAGGTCGATGACGGAATCGACGGCGAAGTCTGTCCGGAGCGTTTGTCGTGAGCCGTTTAAAGGTTTGTACCGTCGCCAGCGGAAGCAGTGCGAATTGTACCTACGTGGAGGTGGACGGTTCCGGACTCCTCATTGATGCCGGTGCGGGAATCCGTCGAACCGAGGCGATTCTCAGTTCTGTGGGCTCGTCTCTTTCTAAAGTTCGTGGGATTTTTTTAACCCATGAACATTCCGACCATATTTCTGGACTAAAAACCATTTTGAAAAAATACCGTATCCCCGTTTTGGCAAATGAGAACACATTAAACGAACTTTCTTATGCACTTCCCGAAGTGGATTCGGATTTGTTTTTTCCTCTGCCCACCGGTGGAAATGCCAAAAACGGAGTTTTTTCCGTTATGTCGTTTCCCTGTCTTCACGATTCGGTGGAATGTGCCGGATACGTTATTGATACGGGAAAAGAAACCATTGGGGTTTGTACCGACCTTGGTCAGATTACCGATGACGTCCGCAAAGCGTTAACCGGCTGTAAAGTCATGGTTTTTGAGTCTAATCACGATGTGGATATGCTCCGTAATGGACCTTATCCCTATCCTCTCAAACAGCGAATTTCCGGTCCCAACGGGCATTTATCCAACCAACAGTGCGGCGAAGGATTGATTGATTTTGTCCGCAACGGAACGGAGTGGGTATATTTGGCTCATTTAAGCAAAGAAAACAATACCGAGTCTCTGTGTCTTTGTACCGTGGAAAATATTTTACGCAGAGCCGGAATCGATCCTCAACGGGATCTTCGTCTTCAAGTGGCTCCCCGCAGTGAGCGATCCGAGGTGTTTGAACTATGCTGACCGTAAAATTAGTTTGCGTGGGAAATTTGAAAGAGAAATATTGGCGGGACGCCTGTGCAGAATATGAAAAGAGGCTCTCCGCTTTTTGTAAGTTTCAAACCGTAGCTTTGCCTGAATCGAACCTGTCAAAAGAAAAGGACGCGATTTTAAAAGAGTGCGAGGGATACGTAGTTGCTCTCTGCGTGGAAGGAAAACCCATGTCTTCCGAAGCATTTGCGGAAAAGATTGCATCGGTTTGCCAAATTTCGTCCAAAATAACTTTTATCATCGGATCTTCCTGTGGGCTGGATCCGGAGGTAAAGCAACGGGCGGATTTAAAACTGTCTTTTTCGTCTTTTACCTTTCCCCATCAAATGATGCGGGTAATTTTGTTGGAGCAAGTATACCGAGCGTTTACCATTCAGAGAAACATGACCTATCATAAATAACCGTAAAAGTTGAATATTATATCCAAAAAGGGAGTTATATTAGAATGAAACAGTTTGATTTTACCCCTAAGGGCGTTTGTTCTCGGGGAATCCATCTGGAAGTGGATGATAATAACATCATCACCCAAGTGAAATTTATCGGAGGTTGTTCCGGAAATACCCAAGGTGTTGCCCGTTTGGCGGAAGGTCGCAACGTAGATGAAGTAATTGCAAACCTGAAGGGGATTTGCTGTGGAATGAAGGGAACGTCTTGTCCCGATCAGTTGGCTTGTGCCTTGGAAGCAATGAAAAATTCCCTGTAACATCGCAAAAGGAGTCACTATGAACACAAAATTGCAAGAATGGCTGGATTCCCCTCTTGTTGACGCTCAAACCAAAGAGGAACTGAACGCCATTTCTCATAATGAACAAGAGGTCTCCAGCCGTTTTGGATCGTCGCTGTCGTTCGGAACGGGTGGGATCCGCGGTATTTTGGGAGCAGGAACCAACCGAATGAATATCTATGTGGTTCGTCACGCTACCCAAGGACTTGCGGATTTGATCCGTAATGTAGGCGAAGACGCCTGTTCCCGCGGGGTTGTAATCGGTCACGATTGCCGTAATTTTTCCCGGGAATTTGCCGTGGAAGTTTGTCGGGTGTTGATTGCCAACGGAATCAAAGCCTATTTGTTCGATGAATTGCGTCCCACTCCCGAAGTGTCCTTTGCTATTCGGGAACTGAACTGCATTGCGGGGATCAATATCACCGCTTCTCATAATCCCAAGGAATACAACGGGTATAAAGCTTACTGGGAAGACGGTGCACAGTTAGCCCCGGAACAGGCGGACGTGGTATACCATGCCATTTGTTCCAAAGATATTTTTAAAGACGTTAAAGTTTCTTCTATGGAAGAAATGGAAGCTAAAACCGTGGTTCTGGGCAAGGATTTTGATGAAAAATACTTGGCCTGTGTTATGGCGTGTTCCATTGAACCGGAAGTGATTCATCGTCAAAAAGATATGGCGATCGTATATACCCCTTTCCACGGTACGGGGTATCGTCTTGTTCCCGAAGTGCTGAAACGGGCAGGATTTGAAAATGTTACCTGCGTTCCGGAACAAATGGTTCTTTCCGGAGATTTCCCCACGGTGGAATCTCCCAACCCCGAAAATAAAGAAGGCTTTGCCATCGCCATGAAGCTGGCGAACGAAAAGGGTGCTGATTTCATCATCGGAACCGACCCCGATGCGGACCGTGTTGGCGTTGTCGTCCGGGATTCCAATGGAGAATTTATCGCTCTAACCGGTAATCAGATGGGGGCACTTTTGTTGGACTATGTTTTGGGTGCCCGTAAAAAAATCGGTCAGTTGCCTAAGAATGCTGCCGCCGTCAAATCCATCGTTTCCACAGAAATGGCAACCGCAATTTGCGAAAAATATGGGATTACCATGTTTAACGTGTTGACCGGGTTCAAATTTATCGGAGAAAAGATTAAAGAGTTTGAAGCTACCGGGGAATATACCTACGTCTTCGGTTTTGAAGAATCCTACGGATATCTCACCGGAACCTATGCTCGGGATAAAGATGCTGTTGCCGCGTCTCTTTTAATTGCGGAAATGGCGGCTCATTACAAAGAAAAGGGCATGACTCTTTCCAATGCTCTCAACGATCTGTATCAGCAGATCGGCGTTTATTTCGAAAAGACTCTTTCGGTTACCATGAAAGGATTCGACGGTCCTGCCCGCACCAAAGCACTGATGGAACGTCTCCGAAACAACGTTCCCGATTCCGTGGGCGGCATTCAAGTCAGTAACATGTTTGACTTGGAAAAGGGTGCCATGGGGCTTCCCAAATCCAACGTGGTATATTATCGCTTGGAAGACGACTCCGTTATTATCGTTCGTCCTTCGGGTACGGAACCTAAAGTGAAAATTTACGTTCTTGTTCGTGGGGAAAGCCGTGCCGCAGCGGAAGAGAAATCGGAAATGCTTCGCAAAGATTTTTATGCCTATGCACAAATTGAAGGCTGATAAAACCATATTCACTAAAAATCTATAACAAAACAAAAATACCGGACGGAAACGTCCCGGGATTTCTTTTGTATTAAAAGAGCATACAGCCCTCTTTTTTGAATTTTTCCGCCAATTCCGGCAATTTGGATTCGTCCAGATCGAAGTGTTCCGCCAGACAATGATAGCACAGGCAGTTTTCTCCGTCTCTGCGGACGATTTTACGGTACAGACCGAACTCATCTCCGGTCAGTTCTTTGCCGCACTTGGAACAGTAGAAAAAAATCATTACAGCATCTTAACGGGTTTTGCCCGGAAGATACGGCAGCCACCCAAAGGAACCTTGACGGTAGCAAATTCACGGATGGGATCCATAACTTCGCCGGAGTACAGGTCGGTCATCTGCAGACCGTAACCGCTGACGGCAGACAGCCCCAAGTCGTCAAATACAAAGTAAGAGTGGGAGTCTCGATCGTTGAAGTTAAAGCAAGCAATGGCAAAATCTCCGTTAGAAAGACGTTTTGCATAGGTGGGACATTGGGTCACGTAGGTGGAGTCCCCGGTAGCGGAAATCTGGAAGGGAGGTCTTGCGTCTTCGTCTTGGTCGATGGCAATCAATTCTTTATTGGTAAGAATGCTCTTTGCCTTGTCGCTCAGTTTGCGAATATCACAGCCGATAAACAGGGGAGAAGAAGCCATACACCACATAGCAAACTGCAATTCGTAGTTTGCGTCGTTACAGCCTTCCGTACCAACGAAACCTTCGCCGTACATACCGATGGTCATCATGTCAAGGTCGTTAAAGCAGTTGGGTGCGGAGAAGGGAAGTTTCCCATCGTATTGGCTCATACCAAAAGAAGTAAAGTTCTTGAAGTTGTCTTTCAGGTCATAGGTACTGCGGTACATGTGGGCGCCGGCAGAACGGATCCAAGACCAAACGTCGTCTTTCCCCCAGTTACAAGCGGAGAACACGATGTCACGGCCGCTCAAGGCCAAAGCGGTGCCCATACGATGGTACAACTGAGGACCGTTGGCATTGGAGGGGTGGAAGCAGTTGTCATATTTCAGCAAGTCCACGCCGAATTCTGCAAAGGTTTGAGCGTCTACAAATTCATGGTCAAAAGAACCGGGATAGTCGCCACAGGTACGAACGCCGCAGCAGGAGTACATACCGAATTTCAGACCTTTGGAGTGAACGTAGTCACCAACAGCTTTCATGCCATGGGGGAATTTTACGGGATCGGCAACCAATTTGTCGGTTTTGGGATCTCTTTGTTTCAGCGACCAACCGTCGTCAATAACGATAAAGTCGTATCCGGCATCTTTAAAGCCCAGATCGACCATAGCATCAGCGGATTGACGAATTAATTCGTCGTTACATTCCAATCCAAAAGTATTCCAAGTGTTCCAACCCATAGGAGGTTTTTTTACGTTCATAATCCTGCTCCTTTTCTCTCGTCATTCGTGAACGAAAAAGTTTTATTTTACAATATTATAATACATAAGTATGTCATTTTTATGTTGTTTTCATAGGGTTTAATATTTTATTTCCATGAATTATCGACTTTTTTGAGGAAGATGTTAAGAAAATGTGAAATAGTGATTTTCCCCCTTGACAAAGTTTCATTTTTGTGTTATCATGTTAGCACATTAAAGTGATGGGGTGATCCCCATAAAAAGGAGTACTTATTATGAAAAAGATTTTGGCTCTCGTTCTTGCGGTTGTTCTGTGTGCCGCTTTGTTTTGCGGTTGTACCGTTGTCCAAGATGCTGGAAATACCGATGGTGCAAATAATACCGACGGAAGCAACGTTCCCGCAACCGATCTTGATTATGTAAAGCAAAACGGCAAACTGATCATCGGCGTTACCGTCTTCAAGCCTATGGACTGGCAGGACGGAGAAGAATGGGTCGGTTTTGATGCTGAAATGGCAAAGAAATTTGCAGAATACTTGGGCGTCGATGCAGAATTTATGATTATTGCCGACTGGAGCAAAAAGGCAATGGAATTGGACACCAAGGGGGTTGACGTGGTTTGGAACGGTATGACCCTGACCGACGAAGTCAAATCTCTGATGGGCACCTCTGATCCTTATTGCAAAAACGCACAGATTGTTGTTGTAAAGAAAGACCTTGCCGATTCCATTAAGTCGGTTGATGATATTAAGTCTCTCACTTTTGCCGTAGAAAATGGCTCTGCTGGTGCTGATGCTTTGGACGATCTTGGTATCAAATATACCGCTGTGGATACCCAGGATAAAGCCCTCTTGGAAGTTTCTACCGGAGCTTCTCAGGCTTGCGTTGTTGACCTTTTGATGGCAGGTGCTATGATCGGCGAAGGCACTTCGATGCCTGACCTGACCACCTCTGTGAGTCTGACCGAAGAAGAATACGGCGTTGGTTTCCGTAAGAACAGCAATCTGGTTTCCGAATTTAATAAATTCTGGAAAGAAGCTTACGATAACGGTACCGTTGCCCAGATGGCTGAAAAATACGGTATTGCCAAGAATATTATTGCGAAATAAAAAATAACGTCATCAATGTCCGCAAGGCAGGAAGTTGACCTTTCTGCCTTGCGTCTTTTACGGAGAATATATGTTTTTAGCTTTTTCCACCGACACCTCCTTTTGGAGTGTCACCTTATCACTTCTGGACGGTCTATGGGTTTCCGGAAAATTGTTTTTTCTGACTTTGTTATTTTCTTTGCCCCTTGGATTGTTGATCTGCCTTGCATCTACAAGCAAATTTTCTCCCCTCCGGTGGCTTACGAAAATCTTTGTTTGGATTGTCCGTGGATCCCCTTTGATGTTGCAGATTCTCATCGTTTATTACGGGCCGGGGTTGTTTGCCGCATGGCTTTCTTCGGTAACTCCTTGGACGATTTCCGTTTCTTTGCTCCCTCGTTTTACAGCGGCGTTGGTCACCTTTTCCATTAACTACGCTTGCTACTTTTCCGAAATCTACCGGGGTGGCATTCAATCCATTCCGAAAGGACAGTACGAGGCCGGTCAGGTCTTGGGGATGTCCAAAACCCAGATTTTCTTTCGGGTTACTTTGCTACAGTTGATTAAGCGAATCGTTCCTCCTATGGGTAACGAATTTATTACCTTGGTAAAAGATACGGCATTGGTTCGCATTATTTCGGTTTACGAATTGATCTGGGCAGGGGAAGCTTATATCAAATTGGGAATTCTGTGGCCGTTGTTCTATACCGGCGTCTTCTACTTGGCAGTCAACGGTATTTTGACTATTCTTCTCAGCAAGTTTGAGAAGAAATTGGATTATTTCAGGGGGTGATGGGCGATGGCAATGTTGGAAGTTCGCAATCTTTGTAAATCCTTCGGCTCCGTCTCGGTTTTGAAGGGCATCGACCTTACTCTGGAACAAGGACAGGTCATTTCCATCATCGGTTCTTCCGGCAGCGGAAAAACCACCTTTTTGCGTTGTTTGAATTTCTTGGAAACTGCAGATACCGGAACGATTTCCGTTAACGGAAAAGAGATTTTCGACGGGGAAAAGCACGAACGCCTTTCCGACGAAGAAATCCGTCGTCGTCGCTTGTCCTTTGGTCTGGTGTTTCAATCCTTTAATCTGTTCCCCCAATACACGGTTTTGCAGAATATGACGTTAGCACCCACCTTGGCGGAAAAAGAAAAACTGCGGAAAAAACAGGTTTCTCGCAGCGAATATCAAACCTTTATGCAAGGGTTGGAGGCAAAGTGTCTGTCCATTTTGCAACAGGTAGGATTGTTGGAAAAGAAAGATTCTTATCCGTACCAACTTTCCGGAGGTCAGCAGCAACGTGCCGCCATTTCCCGGGCATTGGCGATGGATCCGGAAATTTTGTGCTTTGACGAACCTACCTCCGCCCTCGACCCGGAATTGACCGGGGAAGTGTTAAAGGTTATCAAAGAATTGAAGACCGAAAACCGTACCATGGTCATCGTTACCCACGAAATGGAGTTTGCCCGAAACGTTTCGGACAAAGTTCTGTTTATGGCGGACGGTGTAGTCTGTGAAGAGGGTCCTCCGGAAGAAATTTTCGGCAACCCCAAAACCGAACGGCTTCGCTCTTTCTTGCATACCCTTTCCGAACAATAATCATATCCGCCTCGTTAATTCGGGGCGGATTTTTACATTGTAGAAAAAATATTACACTTTCTTCGGCAAAATGAAACGAGCAGGGATTATAATTAAGAAAAAAGGAGGGAAGCGGTTTGGATCGGAAGTTATATGCTACCGTCC
>JAZRUJ010000034.1:0-13342 GCA_045652445.1 Eubacteriales bacterium
CTACGATCCGACTTGTTCTGTTTTTTTATGAGTAAGAATGGGGGACTTGAACGGGTTCGGGAGTGAATGACGGCCCTGTGGACTGTCAGAGCCGAACCCCGCCGCCTCCGCAGAAGCGGGCAACGTCCCCCCGACCGCACCAATAAAAACAGAACAGACATCGTCTGTTCTGTTTTTTTATGAGTAAGAATGGGGGACTTGAACGGGTTCGGGAGTGAATGACGGTCCTGTGGACTGTCAGAGCCGAACCCCGCCGCCTCCGCAGAAGCGGGCAACGTCCCCCCGACCGCACCAATAAAAACAGAACAGACATCGTCTGTTCTGTTTTCTTATGAGTAAGAATGGGGGACTTGAACGGGTTCGGGAGTGAATGACAGTCCTGTGGACTGTCAGAGCCGAACCCCGCCGCCTCCGCAGAAGCGGGCAACGTCCCCCCGACCGCACCAACAAAACAGAACAGACATCGTCTGTTCTGTTTTTTATTTGAGAAGTAATTAAGAGAGGGACTTGAACCCCAAAAAATGCACCCCATCGGGGTGCATTTTCGTATTTTGTTTTTTAATATGCTTTATTATATTTTTTCCCAGCTTGCATTTCTTCTCCAAGAAGTTCGGAGACGGTAACAAATTCGTACCCTTGTTCCGCCAAGGCGGGGAGGACGATCTTGATGGCTTCCAGGGAGTTTTGATAAAGGTCGTGCATCAAAATAATATCCCCGGCAGTGGTTGCAGAAACGATATTTTTAACAATTTGGTTGATGTTGGCTTGGGTGCGTCTGGAATAAGCATAGTCTTTGGTGTCCACATTCCACAGAATGATGGAATAGGGAGATTCAGCTACCCGATTGTTGGTAATGTTTCCTCCCGGGGGACGGAGCAATGCGGGAGCTTTTCCGGTAACGCTTTCGATCAGCGATGCCGTGGTCTGTACTTCATACAGATAGGAATCCTGATTGCACTTATTATAAAACACCGTGTGGGTGTAGCCGTGAATGGCAATTTCATGTCCCAATCCGGAAGCATAGCTCACGACGCCGTTATCGTAAGATTTGTTTCCAATCCGGTTTCCCACAATAAAAAACGTACATTTTCCGCCGTATTTTGCAAATTCGTCGGCAATTGCTCGGGTGACCGGTTCGTAGGGCCCGTCGTCAAAGGTAAAGGCAATTTTTTTGGAAGATCCTTCCGCAGGGGGTGTGATCTGTCCCAAAATCTGACTTAAGGGGATCTCATTTGTCGTTCCCGTATCATCCAACGTCCCTTTGTCTTCCGATTGGGAGCCGGTGTCCGTGGTTTGTGTATCGGTTTCGGTGGTGGTTGGTTCTTCTACCTTCGGTTCTTCTACCTCCGGTTCTTCCTGTACATCTTCTTCCGACCCAAGATCGGTGTCAACAACCGGATCTTTCATGGGGGAGACGGTCTGTACCTCGTTGGGGGTTTTGGATCCCGAATTTTTGTTTTTGGTAATGTCGGGATTGCTGAGTTTAAAGGCAAGAAACATGGATCCTGCAGCTAAAATCAGCAGGAGTGCAGCACCAAGTATTTTCTTTTTTAGTGGGCTTAACGTCATCATAATATCCTCGACAAGAATTGATCTTTTTTTATTATAACATTGCGATTGGAAAAAGTCAATTGCTTTTTGTCGGTTTTTGAAAAAAAGTTGCGATTTTTGGAGGGAATCCTTGACAAAAATTCCCGGATATGGTATACTAAATCCGATTTTGGAGGGGTAGTATGGATTTTGTAACGCAGATGCAGCTGCAATCGGTTTTTTCTGCCAATCGCTTGTCTTTAAGTCCGGAGCAGGAAGTTTCCTTTTCCCGGTTGACCGAGGAAATGCTTCGGGTCAACGAATATATGAATTTGACCGCCGTTACCGACCCCAAACAAATTGCGGTCAAGCATTATGCGGACTGCGGTCTTTTGTCCGATCTGCCCGGGTTTGGGTGTACGGTCTGTGACGTGGGGGCCGGCGGAGGATTTCCTACGCTTCCCTTGGCAATTCTTCGTCCGGATTTAAAGATCACCGCCGTGGATTCCACCGATAAACGAATGCGGTACGTGGAACAAACGGCAGGGATCTTGGGCTTGTCCGGTGTTTCGGTTCTTACCGCCCGTGGGGAAGAAATGGGGAATGATGAGAAATATCGGGAGCAATTTGATTTTGTTACCGCCCGTGCGGTGGCTCCTTTGAATATCTTGTGTGAACTGTGTTTGCCTTTGGTCAAGGTGGGTGGACAGTTCTGTGCCTTGAAAGCCGCCGGAGGTAGGGAAGAGCTGGAAGAAGCAAAAAATGCGGCAGAACTTCTCGGTGCAACGGTAAAAGAATTGAAAGAACTTTCCTTGGTCGATCCTTTCGGTACCATTCCGGAAGATGGGTTAAAGCGAATTTTAATTTTATTTGAAAAAATTGCACCCACCCCGAAACAGTATCCCCGACGCTACGCAAAAATACAAAAAAAACCTTTATAAAAAATGCAGAATACAGATTCCAAAAACTGTATTCTGCGTTTTTAATTTTTATAAAACAGTTCCGTTTAACACTGCACGTTTCAAGGTGTTTCCCTCATACTCCAATTTTAGGGAAAAGAACGGAGCATTTTCGTCCAGCAGACGAAGGAAAATCTTGTCTCCCTCCCATTGGGGTAACGTGTCAAACACCTCTTTTTTGATCCATTGTAAATCGCCCTCGTTGCAGTCGGACTTTAATTCCCCTGCGGTCTTGTCGGCGGTGAACAGGTGCATATATTCGCCCTCGTATCGGTCGGAAACGAAGGTGACGATGCCTCGGTAACAGTACCGGATCAGGGTTAAGCCCGTTTCTTCCTTTACTTCCCGTAAAACGCATTCTTCCGGGGATTCGTTTTCTTCAAAATGACCGCCGATACCAATCCACATTCCTTCGTTTAGGTCGTTTTTTTTCTTTACTCGGTGGAGGAGAAGCACTTCGTCTTCCCGGAAAATATAACAGAGCGTTGTATTTTTCATAAGGTTCTCCTTAATAGAACAAAAGACCCGCAGAACGCAACTGCAGGTCTTTTTGCCGTTTCATCGTCTTTTGGGATTCTCACTCTGACCGAGCAGGT
Source organism: Eubacteriales bacterium (assembly GCA_045652445.1). Classification (GTDB taxonomy): domain Bacteria; phylum Bacillota; class Clostridia; order Oscillospirales; family UBA644; genus RGIG995. The sequence goes on from JAZRUJ010000034.1 coordinate 3,086, forward strand.
AGTCCACCGAAACGTTATAAAAATTCGACAGGCGAATCAGCACGTCGGTGGGGATGTCTCTGGAGCCCAACTCGTAACGAGAGTAGCAAACCTGAGAACAGCTGAGGATCTGGGCGATGTCTGTTTGTGTGAGATCGTGGTCTTCCCGAAGATCTCTGATCTTTTGGTACTGCATAGCGGACACTCCTGTTGTGTGATTTTTTTATGTGATGTGTCAATGCAGCGAATGCAGGAAGTCTGCATTCCTGCGTTGGGTTCATTATAGCACACTTTTTCTCAAAATGTGTGAAAATAAACCGAAATGGTATAAAACTTTTTGTGAAATCCTTTAAAAATGCAAAAAAAACCCGATTGAGGCAGTTTTAACTCTGTTGGTCTTCGCCATTCCGATACGGTTTGTAATGTGGAAAAATCCCGTAGGATTCTTTTAAAATTACCTGCGGCATCTCTTTTGAAAAGGGGCTTGACATTTTCTTGAAAATATGGTTTAATAAAAGACATAGAAACAATCAAATTATTTATATTGCCTCGGAGGTTCGCTATGCTAAATGCCGTTTTACCTACCCCCAAACAAATGACGTCCCAAGAAGGATTTGTTTCGTTGTCTTCTGTTTTTTGCCGGGACGCGGATTTTGTCGGGCAGAAAGATGCCTTCTGTCGTTCCTTGCAGATCGTGACCGGAATTTCCCTTACGGAAGGGGAAGGGGGAATCGTTTTTCAGAAAGATCTCTCCATTCCCGCCGATGCTTACGTTTTGGAAGCATCCGACCAGGGCTTGATTCTTTCCGCATCCGACGTGCATGGTATTTCCTTTGCCGCCGCAACGGCGTTGCAGTGCATTGAAGTTGACGAGAATGGGCTGAAATGCCCCAAGGTTCGCATCGAAGATCGTCCCGACAAAGAATATCGGGCGTTAATGATTGACCTTTCTTCTCGCTGGCATCCCATGAGAACGGTTTTGAAGTACGTGGACGTCTGCTATGTACTCAAAATTAAATATTTGCATCTTCATTTTATTGATATGGATCGCTATACGCTTCCTTCCAAAGCTTTCCCTCTGATCGGCGGTGGAAAAGAACAGTATACGGAAGAAGAAATTGCACAACTCAACCAATATGCCCTTGACCGCGGGATCGTAATCATTCCCGAATTTGAAACTCCCGGTCATGCCGCATCCATGACCCGGATTTATCCCGAAATCTTTGCTAACCGCATCGAAGGTAACGTGGGCGGCGGTTTGGAGACGGAAGTGGGGATGCTGATGGCGGAGAGCGTCATTTGTCCCGGACGGAAAGAGTGTGAAGAGGGAATTCGTACTCTGCTTGGGGAAATATGTGACCTGTTCCCCTATTCTCCCTATATTCACATCGGCGGCGACGAAGCGGCGTATTCCGTGTGGGATTCCTGTCCCGATTGTATTGCATACCGGGAAAAACACGGGATTGCCGACTCCCATGAACTCTACAGCGAAATCGTAGGCAGAGTAGCAAACATGGTCCTCGATTTGGGAAGAACGCCCATCGTTTGGGAAGGTTTCCCGGAAAAGGGCGTAGATTATATTCCCAAAGAAACCATCGTTATCGCCTGGGAAAGCCACTATATGCTGGCAGGCGAAATTCTCAAGCACGGATTTAAGATCATCAACGGTGCTTGGCAGCCTTTGTATATTGTAGATAGTGCTACCCACCGTTGGAGACCCCAAGAAATTATGGATTGGAATGTGTACGAATGGCAACATTGGTGGCCGAAATCCCATGCAACCCTCAATCCCATTCACATTCCTGCCACCGACGACCTTTTGGGGGCACAGATTTCCTCTTGGGGTTGCACCTACGAACAAGATATTAGCCGAGTCGTGGAAAACCTGTGTGCTTTGACCGAACGGACTTGGAACGTAGAGCGTCTGCTTACCTTTGGGGAATACGCATCGAAACAGAAAGAAGCTGCGAAAGTGGTTCACTATTTGATTCAGGACCGGTAACGCAGAACGTAGATAAACCGAAGAAAACAGAATCCGGAACCAACGTAACCTTGGTTCCGGATTTTTGAATGGTTTTTTATTTACATTGACCAAAATTATTAACTTATTTTATTTTCTTTGTGTACAAAGTATAAGAAAATGCGAAAAACCTCTTGACAGCAGAGAAAAAGTATGCTATAATAAAGCCACAAAGGAAGAGAACCCCGGTGAGAGGAAATCCTCACTTCAGCGTTATGAGAACGCATCGTGCCGGGAGAGTTGCTTTTCAAAAAGGAGACGAGGAGTTATGAGAAGTCCGAACATCTGATTTGGGTTGCCGCGGTAGGTTGCCGGGGTATCCCGAAATGACTGACCCGAGCCGTTCCCCGAAAGGAGAACCGAAAGATGAGAAGTCCGAACATCTAAATCGGGTGCCGTAGCAAAGGGTTACGGTATCCCTAATTAAAAAACTCGTCCGAAGAAAAACCGGTCGTTTTCCCGAAAGGAGAACGAAAGATATGAAAATTCCGAAAAAGTAAAACGGGTCGCATCCGTAAAATGCGGAGCGTCCCTTGAAATATTCACCTGCGTCCTTCCCCCGAATCGGGAGAGAGGAAACGGAGTATGAATCTTCAAAAGTTCATGAAACTGCAAACTGAATGAGTTGGGGATCCGGACAATCGGTTCGTGATTCCTGCCCAACAAAAAGCCATTTGTTATGAGGCTTGAAACCAATGAAGTAGTTTCTTCTTCGCACCGTTGTGCGATGGTCCGGGAAAACCGGCAAACCCGAATTTTTTGAATCGAGGTACAGTCCAATGTATTAATCTTTGGAGCATCCCCGTAGATTAGTTCGGTTAGTTATGTATTTAAAATTTAAGAATACCGGGGCGGATGGTTCCGCCCCGTTGATTTTTATTTATTTTCCATAACAGATGGAGCAAGGAGTTTTTCCTTGTTGTTCCGCGTTGGACAGCAACGTCCCCTGAATGTTTTTGGAACGCTTCAGGGAAGAACAGTCTTTCGATACGTGGTATTTCGTTCCGCTTTCGGTCAAATACACCATGGGGTCTTCTTCCGGGAGATTTTCTTGTACGGCATCTTCCCAGGCGATTTTTTCGCTTAACTCCACTCCCTGGGTTTTCATGGATACGGTTTTCCCTTCCCGGAGCCCCAACAAAAGTACGGCAATCACAGATAAAACAAAGACCAGGACGATGACGAAACTTTGTAGAAATTTTCGGCTCATTTTGATTCTGCAGAATTGGATTCTTCGGAAAGATTTCCGTGGGTTAATTCATAGTTTTTGACGTATTCTTCCAAAGCAAATTCAATTTCTTTATTTTCGGAACGTTTGTGGTTTTCTGCAATTATGCGGAGCTTACGGTGTAATTCTTCGGAAATCCGCAGAGAAAAGGGCTGATAGTAGTTTCCTTTCATAACAGAACCTCCCTGGTTGTTTTTTTACATGATACCATAAATTTGAAATTTATACGAATTCAATTTGAATTCAAAAAAATAAAAGATCCCACAACAAAACGCGTTAATTTCGTCTAAATTAATTGACAAAGGTGGAAGAATGTGCTAAAATACTCCTGGACTAAATTTCAGGAGTATTTTATTATGAAGATAAGGAACGTAGTATCTGGGGTTTGGGGCTTTTTTCATCGCAATCCCGTGTTGTGTCTTGCGGGTTTTTTGGCGTTGGTATCGGCTTTGTTCGTCCCCCCCGACCGCCAATATCTGGATTATTTTGATTTTCGTACCCTAACCTGTCTGTTTTGCACCCTGGCGGTTATTTGTGCCTTACAGGATATTCACTTTTTTACCATACTTGCGGAACGTCTGGTAAAACTTACGGGGAATCTGCGAATGGCAGTGTTTACTCTTGTGGTCATTACCTTTCTCGGTTCCATGGTTTTGGCAAACGATATGGCACTTTTGACCTTTTTACCCTTGGGGTACACCATGTTGGCGTCTACAGACAACAAAAAATATATGGCGGTCGTCTTTATTTTGCAAAATATTTCCGCCAATCTTGGGGGAATGCTGACTCCCTTTGGCAATCCTCAAAACCTGTATCTGTATTCTCGCTTTGCCATTCCCACCGGGGAATTTATGAAGATCATGTTCCCGCCTTTCTTAATGGCGATTTTACTGTTGGGACTTTGCTGTGTTTTTTTCCCCGGAAAACCCCTGACTCTCCGGGTTCATACCCAGGGGGCGTTGTTGCGAAAGAGAAGTATTTTTTATCTGATCCTGTTCGCCTTTTCCGTTGCTATCGTGTTCCGGATTTTTCCCTATTGGATCGGATTGATCGTCGTTCCCGTTACCCTGTATTTTGCCGACCGAAAAGCCTTGCGGGACGTGGATTACGGACTATTGTTTACTTTCGTGTTCTTTTTTGTTTTTGCAGGAAATCTCTCTCGGATCGAGAGCGTGCAAAATATCCTTTCCGGTCTTATGGGAAAAGAACCTCTGCTGGTTTCGGTGTTGTCCTGTCAGGTCATCAGTAATGTTCCTTCCGCAGTGCTTCTTTCCAATTTTACTACCGATTACGTTCCTCTTTTGGTGGGGGTGAATTTGGGCGGGACGGGAACTTTGATCGCGTCTCTTGCCAGCTTGATCACCTTCCGGAAGTACCGCAAGTACGCTCCGGGGAATACGTTGAAATACGTGTTGACTTTCTCTGCTTTTAATTTTGGATTTTTGTTGATTTTAACTGCGGTGGAATATTGGTTGCTTTCTTAATGGGCGGAAAAAATTAAAAAATTGTGGATTATTCCGCAAATAATGAATAATGAATGGAAAATATTCATAAAATGCAAGGGTTTTTCCCATCTTTTTTACAAAATTATTACTTTTTGGGGAATTCCCTTGCAATTTTTTTCATTTTGATGTATAATCAATCTATTATTTATTGCCGCAAGGCAGAAAAGGAGAAATGATATGAGAGTTTACAACTTCGCAGCCGGACCTTCTACTCTTCCTCTCGAAGTGCTGGAACAATGCCAGAAAGAAATGCTGGATTATAACGGCACCGGGATGAGCGTCGTGGAGATGTCTCACCGATCTAAACCCTTCCAGGCAGTGAACGACGAAGCACAGTCATTACTCCGTGAATTGATGAATATCCCTGATGATTACTATGTCCTGTTCGTTCAGGGCGGTGCATCCCAACAGTTTGCCGCCGTTCCTCTGAATTTGATGAAGAACAAGAAAGCCGATTACATCGTAACCGGCAACTTTGCAGGGAAAGCCCAAAAAGAGGCTGCAATTTACGGTGATGCTGCAATCGCCGCCTCTTCTAAGGACAAAAATTTCACCTACATTCCCGACGTGGACAAAATTGCTTTCCGGGAAGGGATTGACTACGTTCACATTACGTCCAATAACACCATCTTCGGAACCAAATATACTAAGTTCCCCGAAGTAGATTGCCTGGTTGCCGATATGTCTTCCAACATTTTGAGCGAACCTGTGGACGTTTCCAAATTCGGCTTGATTTACGCCGGTGCTCAAAAGAATATTGCTCCTGCCGGGGTGACTTTGGTCATCGTTCGTAAGGATCTGGTCGACGGTCAGGAACCCCTGCCGTTCTGCCCCACCATGCTGAAATATTCCGTTCAGGCAAAGGAAAACAGCCTCTACAACACCCCCCCCTGCTACGGCATTTATATGTCCATGCTCATGTTCCGTTGGCTGAAGAAAATGGGCGGTGTTTCGGAAATGCAGAAGATCAACGAATACAAAGCCGGTCTTTTGTATGATTTCATCGACAATTCTTCCTTCTATACCAACCCCGTCGAAGTGAAAGACCGTTCCATTATGAACGTTCCTTTTGTTACCGGTTCGGAAGAAATGGATGCTAAATTTGTCAAAGAAGCCGCCGCTGCCGGTTTGGTTTCTCTGAAAGGTCACCGTCTTGTAGGTGGTATGCGTGCTTCCATTTACAACTCCATGCCTGTGGACGGAGTGAAGGCTCTGATCGAATTCATGAAGAAATTTGAAATGGAGAACAAGTAAACCATGAACAATATTCTTACCCTTAATGCCATCAGCCCCAAGGCCGACGTGGCGTTTAACGAAAATTATACGGTAGGAAACGACGTGCAAAATCCCGTGGGGATCATGCTTCGTTCCTTTAATATGCACGATTACGAACTGCCCGCTGACGTGATCGCCGTTGCCCGTGCCGGTGCCGGTACGAACAATATTCCTTGCGATAAATTGGCAGAACAGGGCGTGGTCGTATTTAATACTCCCGGTGCCAATGCCAACGCCGTTAAGGAATTGGTTATGGCGGCTCTGCTTCTCGGATCCCGTAAAATCGCCGAATCCATGGATTGGGTCAAGACCCTGAAAGGCAAAGGCGACGAAGTGGGTAAATTGGTGGAAAAGGGCAAAGGACAGTTCGTAGGTCCCGAAATTACCGGAAAAACCTTGGGAATCATCGGTTTGGGTGCCATCGGTGCTCGGGTTGCCAACGCTGCCATCGCTCTCGGTATGGAAGTCGTGGGTTACGATCCCTACCTGTCGGTGGAAAGTGCCTTGTCCATGTCCCGTCACGTAGTTCGCGTCAACGATTTGGACACCTTAATTAAAACTTCCGATTACATCACCTTGCACGTTCCTCTGCTGAAGGACAACAAAGGCTTTATCAACGAAGATATGATCGCCAAGATGAAGGACGGCGTGGTCATTATCAACGCCGCTCGGGGTGAATTGGTGGATAATGCCTCCATTCTTTCCGCCACCAAGTCCGGCAAGGTTGCCCGTTACGTTACGGACTTCCCCAATGATGAACTGATCGGTGCGGAAAATATTGTTTGCATCCCCCACCTGGGTGCATCTACCCCCGAAGCAGAAGATAACTGTGCCGTCATGGCAGCCAAGCAGTTGGTGGATTACATCGAAAACGGGAATATCGTCAACAGTGTCAATTATCCTGCTTGTTCCTGTCCCCGTGCCGGTGCCATGAGAATTGCCGTTCATCACCTCAACCAACAGAACATGATTGCTCAGATGACTACCCTTTTGGCGGCAGAAGGCGTTAACATTGAAAACCTGCTCAACAAGAGCAAAGGGAACTACGCCTACACCATCATCGACACCAATACCCAGGTTTCCCAGCACACCGTGGATGCCATGAAAGCGTTGGAAGGCGTCGTTCGTGTTCGCGTCATTCACTAATTGCAGAAAATCCCATAAAATCAATACTCCCAATGGATTTTTCATTCATTGGGAGTTGTTTTTTTTATTCCGTTTTGGTTTATAAAAATAAATAAAAACAAAGAGATTACTTCGTCTTATAGAAGGCAAATTTTATTTGATGGGTTTTGGATTCTCCCGGTTTAAGGAAGGCGAGGTTCCCCGCGTCTCGCATGGCTGCCCGTCCTTCGATGGAACAATTTCCCGGTTCCAATCCCATCACGTACATTCTTTCTCCCATCATTTTCCATTGAATGAAATAGGGAAGATTTTCGCTATCGTATTCCAGGGCAAGTCCTATGCCAAGTTTCGGTTGTTCCAAGGTGACCCGCGCCGCCTTTTCCATTTGATGATAGAAGCACATTTCTTGGTATCCGGCGGTGGGTTTTTCTATTGTATTCCAATTCTGAATTCCCGTTGCCGCATGGTCGTTGCGGGGAGTTACATTTGAGGAGGGAATCGTCAAAATCGCATCTTCATCCAACAGAGGATACCCCATATTGCAATGATAGAGAATTTCATAGGGTTCTTCCGTGTTTCCCAGATTTGTGACCGTGTCGGTGAGGGTAAATTCGTTTTTATCGGAGGGGAAAAAGTATTCCCGGCTTAATTTCAAATTACGACCAAAAATACGGCTGTCGTAAATCTCTGCTTTTATCCGAATGCCGTCCTCTGTGGTTTCCGCCTTCAGCGAATGACACGGGGTATTGGAAATCGTGCCGTGCAAGGGCAGATCTTCGCCGTTATCTACGTTCGGTGTTCCTACGTTGTTTAGTCCGCAAGTGGTGAAAAAACCGGCGGTGAACCGTTCCAGAAAGGGCATCGCTTGGTTGGGGGAGATGTGTCCGCAAGGGGACAGATATCCCATGTTTTGCCCTAGAAACGTTAATTCTGTTACGTCGGCAGCCCGGTCTGCGGTGATCATGCATTCCAGCCCCAGTCCGTTCCGGACCCGGCAGACTTTCATGCCGTCTCCGGCACCCCCGTCTCTGCGAAACATTTCTGCACCCGCCATTTGTTCCGGATGACCCAAATAATAGTTTTGACCCATACTGTACACTCTTTTCTGAAAAGGGAAAAGCCCCTTGTATTTTCGCTGATTTTATTATAACAAATCCCGAAAAAAATGTCAAGGGGAGTTTTGTCCACGGTTTTCACCTTGACAAACGATATATAATATGGTATGATATACTAAATAACTATGATTTTATATACGCAGACCGTGCTGCGAGGAGATAATGTATGGACGAACAAAGACTGACTGAAAACCGGATGGCAATCCTGGGGCTTACGGTTTTGACCGTGTTGACGCTGGTGATGTTTGCTGTATGTTTTTTGGGAGGAGAAAATCTGTTTTCTTCCGAAGAAACGCCCCAAGCGAATCAACCGTCTACCCAGGGGGGAGAGGTGGCGGATTCCACCGACGACGAACAACTGGCTTCCGTTTTAGGGGAAATGCGGAATAAAATGAACAACTTCCAAACCCTGTTGGATTCTCCCTACCTGATGTTCGTTGGAGAATCGGATCCTTTGCCGGAAACCTTTGAGGTGGGTGAGACGGTGCTTTTGACCGGTTCGGAAACGGTGAAGTTGGAAAAAGCCGCCGGAGAACAAATCAACAAGTTTTTTCAAGATGCAAAAAAAGTTGGGTTTGCCGCCACGGTAACCGCCGCCTATCGCACCGAAAAGCAGCAACAGAAAGTCTATGACGATGCGGTGGAAGATTTTATGAACGCGGGATATCCTGCGGAAATTGCCCGTTCCAAGGCCGCCGCCACCGTAGGGTCGGTGAACTGCTCCGAGCACCAATTGGGCTTGGCGGTGGATTTTTCCAAAAAAGAAATGACCCTCTTGGGGTCTGACGGAAGATCCTTTGAAGAATACTTAAACGACACCATGTGCAAATACGGTTTTGTTTTAAGTTATCCCGCGGACAAGGAAGAACAAACCGGACATAGTGCCAACACGGTTCATTACCGGTACGTAGGGGTTGCCGCCGCCGAGGAAATGAAAGAAAAGAATATGACTCTTTCCGAATACCGGGATTATCTGCAGACCCAAATCGACTACCTGAAACAATACATTCAATCCAAAGAAAACAAATGAGGACGGCTATGGAAGAAATTAAGAAAAATCGTATGGCAATCGCCGGATTTGTCCTGTCTCTCATGGGGGCGATTTCTGTCTTTGTTTCCCCCTTGCAATTGACGGCTCTGCTTTTGTGTCTTGCGGTCGGAGGCAATACCAAGTACCCGAAACTCCGTCGAACGGGGATTCTTCTTTCCTGCATTTTTTTAGCGGTATCCCTTTTGCTTTGGACGTTGTTTTTCTGTAACGCCGATACCGTTTTGACTTATTTTTATGAATCTATGAAATTTTATTATTAAGGAGTTGTCTTATGAACCATCAAACGTCTCTTCCCGTACAGGGACAGCCCGTAGCCTGCATTCATACCACCAAAGGGGATATTTCCGTGAAATTTTTTCCCGAGCAGGCTCCCAAAACTGTAGAAAACTTTTTGACCCATGCAAAAAATGGGTATTATAACGGCATCATTTTTCACCGGGTTATTCCCGATTTCATGATTCAGGGAGGCGACCCCACCGGCACCGGTATGGGGGGAGAAAGTATTTGGGGCAGATCTTTCCCCGATGAATTTTCCCGGGAACTGTTCAACTTCCGTGGAGCTCTTTCCATGGCAAACAGCGGACCGAATACCAACGGAAGCCAATTCTTTATCGTTCAGGCGTCTTCTGTGGATCCCCGCATGATGCAACAAGTTCGCCAGGTTTATCCGGAAGATATTGCTGACGAATATGCCGAAATGGGCGGGACTCCCTGGCTCGATTTCCGTCACACCGTTTTCGGTCAGGTCTACGCCGGTATGGACGTGGTGGATACCATCTGCAACGCTCCTCGGAACGGGAATGACAAGCCCTTGGAAGAAATTTCCATTGTTTCCATTGATGTTTCCGAATACAACGCTTAATTTCGTTGCATTTCTCCCAGGGGAGATGCATAATTTGAACCGAGAGGATCTTACGTTATGTCCGAATGGGAACGCTTGAAAGAGTGCTGTGAAGATT
>JAZRUJ010000035.1:0-4080 GCA_045652445.1 Eubacteriales bacterium
GCAACACCTTGTGTCCGGTGGATTCGATTGCACCCGATTCATGCACCGCAATATGTCCGGTTTCTGCCGTCAAAACCCCTTGATGAGGACGGAGCAGAGCCGAAATCACCGTCGTATTTGCCTGGGTTCCCCCCATCAAAAAATGCACGTCCGCTTCCGGAGCATTGGCAGCTTGTTTGATACGATCCCGGGCAAGGTCGCAATAAGGGTCACACCCATACCCCACGGTTTGTTCCAGATTGGTCTGGGTCAAGGCTTTCAAAATCCGGGGATGGCACCCCTCTTGGTAGTCACTGGCAAAACGGTACATAGGCGGAATTCCTTTCTATTGAATATAAAAATTTTTTATGAAAACAGTCCCCCGAACAGCGGGAGGGAAAACAGCCACCAAAATAAAGGGGCTAAAATCAGGGCGGGGAGGAAATTTGCCACTTTGATCTTGGTCACGTTCAAAAGGTTCAATCCCAACGCCACGATCAAAAGCGACCCGATACAGGTCATCGCTCCGATGGCACCGTCGGTCAACAGGGGTTGCAAAAACTGTGCCAACAGTACCAAAATTCCCTGAAACACAAACACGAACGCCGAGGAAAACAGGACCCCTACGCCCAAGGATACCGACAGCATCATGGAGGAACAAAAGTCCAACAGAGATTTGGTAAAAATCAAGGTGTGATCCCCGGAAATGCCGGAGTTCAGCGAGCCTACAACGGTCATCGCCCCCACGCAAAATAACAAAGATGCGGTGACAAAGCCCCGGGCGACGGCTCCCGTTTTGGTCTGGGCAAAGCGATGTTCCACCCAATTTCCAAGCCCGGTGATGCCACGGTCAATGTTCAATAAAAACCCAACGATGGCTCCGAACACCAGGATCACGATCACCAACAACGGATTGGTACCGTTCAACATTCCGTCCACCCCGATGTACAGGGTACAAAGGGCGATGGCGGTCATTACGCCCCCGGCAATTTTTTCAGGAATCGCCTTTTTGAACAAAAGCCCAATACAACTTCCCAAAATTACCGCCAAGGTGTTTACCACTACACCAAGCATAACTTCAAGTCCTTACAAATAAAAATACAAACAAATACAAAAGTCCGATCAGAATCGGCTGATGGAACAGATAGATCCACAAAGATTTTCTGCCAATCTTGCAAACAAAATGGTCTTTCCCCCGTAAGGCAGGAATTAGCGACTGCCGGTTTCGGTAAAGAACCTTTCCCAGAAAATACCCCACCGGCAACAACCCCGAAGAGGGGAACAGAGGGAACCAATCGGCACCGTACCGTGCCGTTCCGAAGACGACTCCCCAAAAGTCTTCTTTGCCGAGAGCGTATAAAACCGGGGCTTGATACCACTTCAGCCAAAAGCCTGTGGCGATGATTCCGATCCCCAAGACGAGAGCCGCGTATTTCCCCGCCCGTTCCCCCAAAAGGGAACAAAAGGCACAGAGACACGCCCCCACCGCCATGGCGGAAAGAACCCCAAACAAAATGGTGGCACCCGCGTCAAAAAACAGATCCAACAGAACGGTGGCAACGGTAATAGCAACCGCGGCTCCCGTAATCTGAAAACTCCGGCGGAAAGGTCTGCGGGTCAAGGCAGAGCCGATCCCCGCCAAAAGCAAAAACAGGGTGGCAAAGATATAATGAAGCACCAATCTCCAGGAAGAAAAGGCGACCCCGTCTCCGAATTTGCCCAAGGCGTCGATGACGGGACTGTCCAACAGAGGAAACCAATAAGGCAGACAGTAAAAATCGTACGCCAAATGGTCCAGGCACATCATCACCAAGGCAAAACCTCGGAGAAAATCCAATTCAAAGATGCGATGGGAAACGGTTTTTCTCATTTGGGAAACTCCAACCCCAAGTGCCGGCACGCCGCCTCGGTAACGCAACGTCCCCGTTGGGTACGGATCAAGAATCCAATCTGCATCAAATAAGGTTCGTAGACGTCTTCAATGGTGACCGCTTCTTCGCCCACCATGGCAGCCAGGGTCTCCAGCCCCACAGGGCCGCCCCGGAACTGCTGAATGACGGCGGTAAGCATACGGCGGTCTTGGGCGTCAAGACCCAATTTATCAATGTCCAACCGGCGGAGTGCCTCATCGGCAATTTCGTCGGTGATCACCCCGTCTCCCAAAACCTGGGCAAAATCCCGCACCCGCTTGAGCAGACGGTTGGCAATTCGGGGAGTTCCCCGAGAACGGGAGGCAATTTCCCTCGCCCCTGCTTCGGTAATTCCGATGTCGAGAATGGAAGCGGAACGTTTGACGATCTGCTCCAATTCTTCTACTTTGTACAGATCCAGCCGCAACAAAACCCCAAACCGATCCCGGAAGGGCGATGCCAGCTGTCCGGAACGGGTGGTCGCCCCGATCAGGGTAAATTTCGGCAGATCAAAACGAATGGAACGGGCGGAAGGACCTTTCCCCAAGATCACGTCAAATTCGTAATCTTCCATGGCGGGATAAAGAATTTCTTCCACCGTCCGGGAGAGGCGGTGAATTTCGTCGATAAAGAGAATATCCCCCTCTTGCAGGTTGGTCAAGAGAGCCACGATGTCCCCGGCTTTTTCCAACGCCGGTCCGCTGGTGATCCGAATGGAGACCCCCATCTCTGCCGCAACAATGTTGGCAAGGGTGGTTTTCCCCAGCCCCGGAGGACCGAAAAAGAGGATATGATCCAGGGCGTCCCCCCGCAATTTTGCAGCTTCAATAAAAATCCGAAGATTTTCTTTGGCTTGTACCTGTCCGATATAATCGTCCAGCCGTTGGGGGCGGAGATTTTCCGGGTCGTCGGACGGCTCAATGGTTCGGGTAGAAAGCAGTCGTTCATCAAATTCCATATCTTATCCCCCTCAAATCGTGGAAAGAAGCCGCAAGGCTTGACGTACCAGATCGTTGGTATTGTCGGCGGTGCATTTTTCCAAGGCTTTCGCCGCGTCGTTTTTAGAATATCCCAAGGCAACCAGAACGCCGGTGGCTTCTTCCAGGGCTTCCCGTCCCGCAACGGCGGCAACGGCTTGGGCTTCGGACACCTTGACGTTGGTTTTGGCAACCTTGTCTTTCAGTTCCAGACAAATCCGCTGTGCCAATTTGGGACCAACCCCGTTGGCACGGGAAATCTGCCGGTGATCCCCCGCCAAAACGGCGGCGGCAAAGGTTTCGGGAACCAATTCCGACAAGATGGCAAGAGCCCCCTTGGGCCCCACCCCGCTGATGGAAATCAAAAGCATGAAAAATTGTTTTTCCTGTTCGTTGGCAAAGCCGTACAGGGTCATGGCGTCTTCTTTTACGTGAAGATAGGTATACAGTTTCACCCGGTCTTTTCCGCTGATTTCCCGATAGGTATTCCCCGTAATATTGCATTGGTACCCCACGCCGCCGCAATCAATCACCGCGGTGGAAAAATCGCACCAAGCAAGGTCTCCGTGAAGATAGTTATACATAGTTCCGGCTCCTTATATTCTCTTTATTCCCCTCATTTTGCATTCTGCATTTACTTCCGTTTTGCATTTACGGTGGCATTCTGAATTTTTGCATTCTTCTGTGCCATCCCCATACAGTGGGCACAGCAAACGGCTAGGGCAAGTCCGTCGGCAGCATCGTCGGGACGGGGAATTTCCTTGAGGTTCAAAAGCATTTTCGTCATCATCATAACCTGCTTTTTCTCTGCGTTTCCGTAGCCGACGACCGCTTGTTTTACCTGAGGAGGTTTGAATTCGTAGCAGGGAATTCCCGCTTTCTGACACGCCAACATGATCACGCCCCGAGCGTGGGCGACGGCGATGCCGGTGGTAATATTTTTAGAAAAAAACAGTTCTTCAATGGAGGCACAGTCGGGCTTTAATTGGGCAATGAGTTTGGTCAACTCGTCGTAGATCATCTCCAACCGCCGTTCCAGAGGAATTTTAGGGGGAGTAATGATTGCACCGTATTGGGGGGCGGAAAACCGGTATCCGTCGTAATGAACGAATCCCCAACCCACCGTGGCAACCCCCGGGTCGATGCCCAAAACCGTCATAAATGCCACCTCTTGTTCTATAAATAATAACTCATTATATATTATAACATATTTT
>JAZRUJ010000036.1:0-1411 GCA_045652445.1 Eubacteriales bacterium
CAACAAGCCCACGCTGTGGCGAAAGAATTGGATTGTCCGTGCATTTATACCGATGAACTGCAATTTTTTTCCGATGATGAAATTACCTTTGAAAAATGCGTTTATTTTGACAAAGACGTGATTACCGGACTTCGGTTAGAACTGTTGGGAGTTCGGTTATACAATAACATCGGAGCCATTGAATTATGCGACGACAAACGTCGGTGTTCGGAACTGTTACGACGGGATCTAAACGTCCCCGAAACCATTTATGCTCCGCTGTTATTCGGAAATAATACTGCATTCCAACAAGAATTTATGAAAAAAGTGGCGGACCGGCTAGGCTTTCCTCTGATTGGGAAATTAGCTTTTGGCTCCTTGGGGAAACAGGTAAAATTAATCCATTCTCCGGAAGAATTGCTTCAAGTATGTGAAGAATGGAAAGAGGAACCCCATTTGTTCCAAAAATTTATTTCTTCTTCTACCGGAAAAGATCTTCGCATTTACGTGGTTGCCGGGAAAGCGATTGCAGCCATGGAACGGTACAATCCCGACGATTTTCGATCCAACATCGGTGCGGGAGGACGGGGAACAAAAATAACTCCGCCCAAAGATTTTGAACAGGCTGCCATAGATGCCTGTGCCTTGTTGGGGCTGGATTTCGGTGGAGTGGATTTATTATACGGAGAAAACGGAGAACCGATAATCTGTGAAGTCAATTCCAATGCTTTATTCCGAGAATTGAATGCCGTTTGCGGTGTTCAAGTGGAAAAACACATCGCCGATGCGGTGCGATCAGAATCGGAACCCTTTGATTTATCTGCTTTTGGATTTTAACCGGAACAAAAAAAGAGAACCCGATCAAACGGGTTCTCTTTATTTTTATAATTTTATGCCTTGTTTGCAGAGCCGAACAGTTCGATCTTTTCGCGAACGGTTGCCTTGATGGCTTCGACGCCGGGAGCAAGAACTTTACGGGGGTCAAAGCCCTTACCGACCAAGTCTTTGCCTTCTTCAATATACTGACGGGTGGCAGCAGCAAAAGCCAGCTGACATTCGGTATTAACGTTAATTTTGGAAACGCCAAGATCAATGGCTTTCTTAATCTGATCTGCAGGAATACCGGTCCCGCCGTGGAGAACCAGAGGCATGGTGCCGGTCTTTTCCTGAATAGCAGCCAGGGTGTCGAAAGACAGACCTGCCCAATTAGCGGGATATTTTCCATGAATGTTACCGATACCGGCTGCAAGCATGGTTACGCCCAAATCGGCAATTTCTTTGCATTCGTCAGGATTAGCACATTCGCCGGAACCGACAACACCGTCTTCTTCCCCACCGATTGCACCAACTTCAGCTTCCAAGGAAATACCCTTTTCGTTGGTCAGAGCAACCAATTCCTTGGTTTTTGCGATGTTTTCTTCGATGGGATAGT
>JAZRUJ010000037.1:0-8695 GCA_045652445.1 Eubacteriales bacterium
GAAGCACGCCCGCATCCTCATAAATACGGACCTCATCGGAAAACGGCAGAGTGCACTCACACGGCACCAAAAAAGCAATTTTTTTCATCTCTTCGCCTCATTTATTAAAATTAATTTTTCCAAAAGCCATAACCAAACCGACATATCGTTTACAACAAAACGCTGGAAACCATCGAAGAAAAAGAAGGACGGGGAGAATTGTTCGTCCTTCGCCCCCAACGCCCTCTGCCCGTAAGTCGGGTGGAAAAAGACCCCGAAAAACTGAGGGCCGCCTACGAAATCGGCAGAGAAACCGCGGAAAAGCACTGGGACGAAATCCGAGCTTTTCTTTTGGGGGAAGAACGATAAAAATGAAAAAAAGTCAATACACAACCGAAAAACCGCGGAACATCCGTCGTCTTAAATGAGAACCGAAAACGTGATATGCACCCCAAAAGTCAGAAACTTTTGGGGTGCATATTAAAGGTTTTTTACAATTTCTTAGCGAGGATATTCGTTGCAGAGCAAACGGAAGGGAGCTTCGTCTTCCTCGATGGTGGGGAAACGACCTGCGGGATCGTAGAAGCGGTTGTCTGCGGTATCGTCATTGCACATAGATACTTCGGAAACCAGAACGGTACCCTTTCCTTCTTCTCCCCAGAATCTGTGATACAGACCCTTGGTCAGGGTGATGCTTTCGCCGGGATGCAGAGTTACCACGTGACCTGCGGGGAAGGTGTGACGAACGCCGTCCATGGAAACCACCACGTCGGTATCTGCCAAGCCTTCATCTTCCGTGGAGTTGTACAGTTTAATCATCAGATTTCCGCCGCCGCGATTGATGATGTCTTCCATCTTATTCCAATGGAAGTGCATGGGGGTGATCTGATTTTCCTGAACCACCATCAGTTTTTCCGCATAGGTTTTGGGATATTTTTCGGCATTTTTCTGATTGCCGTTGCGAATGGTGATCAAAAACAGACCGACCTTGCTGAAATCTCCCTGACCGAAGTCGGTGATATCCCAGCCCAGCATATTATCGCGGATTTCCTGACATTCCTCGCCCTTTTCTTTCCATTCTTCGGGGGTCCAATTCACGAATGGAGGCAAGGAAATCTTATATTCTTCAAACAGAGCCATTGCATTGTGAATGGCGGCGTTGATTTCAGAACGTTTCATAATAGATACATCCTTTCTCGATTAAATTTGATAGAACTTCATATTGCGGATCTTACAGAACCGACGGAGGGTATCAGCATAATCGCCGTAAGCAATCATCCAATGGTGACCGCTGCCGTATTCCATAATTTCCTCGTTGATCTGATCCAGAGGCTTTTCGAACTTCACGGTCATGGGGTTGCCGGGGAATTCCATGCCACAGGGAATAGCATCCCCTACCATAACGGACATGCGGATATTGTCACCGTTTCCGCAGATATCCACGGCGGTCACTTTGCCGGGTTTCATCAGGAACTTAGCACAAACCCCGGTTTCCGCCAGACGAACGGGAGCCAATTCGATCTCGCCTTCGGCAATGGAAAATCCGGAAGACCCGCAATGAGCGAAGAGAATGGAATTATCCTCATAGTTAAAGTCCAAAAGATCGGTGTTGTTTACGGGCTTTCCGCTGAGTTCATACAGCATCTTCATGGTAAGAGCATTGGGAACGTCGCCTTCGCAAGCGCCGGTAATGCCTTCTTCCGCAAGAAGGGAGTATCCCAGACAAACTTTACCCATGTAATTGGTATAGCAGCTGACGGCCAACGCTCCCAGGTCGTATTCCTCGGTCAGAGCCTTCATTGCGGCATAATATTTCATGGATTCCCGCATACTTTCCTTGGTGGAGGTAATCTTGCAGGGGCAGAGAAGATCCTTCTTTTCTTCCAACAGCCGATCCGCTTCTTCGTCGGACATGGCGGCGACCTTCGAGGTCATTTCGGTAATATCCATATTGACGATGCGGGCACCAAGTTTTTCTTTGATGGCAAATTCATCGTAAGCGATTTCGGTCATTCCCTTGACACGGCCGCCCAGAGTACCGACTCTCAGTTTTTGCAGCATGCTGGACAGGGCATAGGGCAGGGCGATGTCCTTAACTTTTTGAGCACAAGCGGGATCTTCGGGTTTTCCGAAAATAAATTCATAGCTCTTTCCGATGTTGGTAAAGACTGCACCGATCTGATGCACGCAGCACAGAGAACCGGTGTCTCTTGCGGGGTATGCCCGCAGAATTACGGGGAGATCCACGTAACCCAGCAGATCCAACAAGTGATGATCTTCACTCCAAGAGGCGACGCAGATCAAAAGTACGTCTGCATCAACACCCTTCAATGCTGCTGCGGCGGCTTGTACGGTTTCCAGATTGTGCATTACCACACCGGTGTTAAAGCAGTCTACGCCGATGGAAGCCAGCTGTTCCGCCGTCTGGTCCAAAAGGGCGGGAGCTTTATCGAAGCCGATTTCAAAGGGGTGGGAAAGCCCCACGGCAGCCACGTTGATTTTCATAATATTTCTCCTTTATGTTCTTAATAAGCGCCAAATTTCCGTGTGTTCCCCAAATTCGCCCGCAGGAATGGTCATCAACGGAGAGAGGCTCTCGATCTCCACCATGTGCCGGCACATAAACGTTTCATAGGATACGTCCTTGTCGGGGTAGGTCTCCTGCTGTACGACGGGGAATTCCTTCACAAAGGTGACTCCCTCATTCTCATATCGCACAGGGCCGTTGGGTCGGTCTACGCCGATTTTATACTTCTGCTCCACGGGAACGTGGGTCAAAACGATTTCTTCACGGGAATAAGAGGCACGGGGATCTCCAAGATCCGTATAGGACCACATGGAAATCCAATGTCTTGGCATAGCGCCGCCGTCGTAGGTCTTCAGAGGAATATGCTGAACTCCTCCGGGAGCCACTGCGGATACCGCCCATAGAGAGCAGGTCCGAGGGTTTATGTCGGTGTTTTCAATCCGATGGGTCACCTGCAGAGATGCGTCCTCTCCAAACGTGATCCGCATCTGCTTTTTCACCTTCAGCCAAGGATCTTCCCTTTGGGTCAACACAATGGTTTCCCCTTCCACAGCATAGCAGATGGGGTCATTGTCGGGGCAATAAATCTCATCGCACTCCGGAGCGATCCAGAGACGGTGTCCCCCCTGAACCCGCCACCCTTGGGGGGTGGTCAAATCGGTCATATCCCGGGGCTGTTCAAAAAACACGTTCTTTTCCCCACAGAAAGAGAAATGCCCGACGCGGATCCCATAGCTCAAAGGCACGAGGATCTCCACGATCTCATTGGTGGCATAGAGACTTTCTCCGAAATAGGGGTGATTTTGAATCTTCCACTTCACGGCGGTTAGGGCAGAATCCGTTTGGGGACAACGCGGAACGCATCGTTCGCCATGCGGAATCCTTCCGCAAACTGAACGCCGCACTGAATCCCTCTGTAACGGGCGATGGTGTAATAATCTTCAAAGAAGTCCTTCTGTTCGTTACCAAGAGCATCTTTGTAGTTATCCTGCATCCAAAGAACCTGGCTCTTATGTTCACGGCACATGGCCATCTTCAGATCCATGGTGTCGGTGATGTCTACGTATTCAGTGGGGACAAAACCAAGTCCGTTGACCGGTTCAAAATAAGCAATGATGGGAATTTTATCGTAGGGCTTATTTTTGGTTTCAATCTTTGCCACGGGGATCATGACGGCAATATCGTTGATGATCTTGCTGGTCAGTTCGTGGTCGGGATTGTAGTCGTGAGGATTGTGGGTCAGAATCACGTCAGCCTTGCAGTAACGAACCAAATCAATGAAAGCGAGACGGGCGGCGCGATCTTCGAAGAACATTTCATCGTCGTAATCCAGGCAGATATATTCCGCACCGATCACGGCAGCGGCTCTTCTGGCTTCTTCCTTCCGAATGGCGGCAATTTCCTCCATGGAAAGGGTTGCAGAACCTACGTTCCCGTTGGTTGCGGTGGCAGTGAAGACTTTATGCCCCATCTTGGCATACTTCGCCAAAGTTCCGCCGCAAGAAGTTTCAATATCGTCGGGATGGGCTCCGATTGCAAGAATATTCATATACTTCCTCCAAAAATAAAAATTGAGAGGGTATCCTTCTCAAGGACACCCTCTCAAAGGTGCATCATTCAGGGGTTATAAGATTAACCCTTCTTCCAACGCTGCAGAACGCAGGTTGCACGGCCGCCTTCTTCGTTGATGATTTCGAAATCACCGAAGGATGCGGGAATAACCAGGGTCTGGAACTTGTCGCATTCAGCCTTGTATTCGGGGTTAGACTTGGAGCGAACGGTGACCTTGGAACCGACGGTCAGGGTGCACATGTACATGAACTTGCCTTCGGTAGAAAGTTCACCGACTTTTTCGAAGTGAATTCTTTCTACGTGGTAGGGCATAACGGGAGTGGACTTGTACTGATCGATGTAGTATTCGGGAGTCCACTTAATGACCTTGGGAGTAGCCAGCAGGTTGTCCTTAACCCAGGAAGCTCTTCTGGTCTTTTCCATGTTTCTGCCGTGTTCCAGGTGCATCTTCAGGGGCTTGCCGGTCATGGTCTTGTCATCGTCGTTCCAAGAGGGACGGGCAAAGTCATATTCAAAGAAGGAGTATTCGGTACCGTTGATACTGGGGTTGGTGTCCATTTCCAGAACCATCTGGTTACCGCCGTGACCGTGCATGGTTCCCGGGGGAATCAGGTACAGGTCGCCTTCCTTGCTGTCCCAGTTGGCAATGAAGTCTTTCCAGTTTTCGATGGGTTTGATGTTCTGAGATTCTTCGCACAGACGTTCCCATTCTTCGATATCAGCATCGTCATGGAAGCCCATCCAGGTGTTAGCGCCTTCGTAAGCTTCAGCGATGTAGTAGGTTTCGTAACGGCCCAAAGGTTCGTCGAAATGATCTGCTACGTACTTGCTGCTGGGATGGATATGCATGGGCATGGAAATACGTTCTGCGGGTTGGGGAGTGGGATGCCAACCGTCATCCAACCAAATATCCAGGGGGAACAGGCCGGGGTACTGCTTGTGAATCAAGCTACCAACCAGTTCTTCACCATACTGCATAGCGTTGAGCATGGGCATGGAGATGCTTCTTTCACCGCCGAAGTCGATCAGGATACGAAGTTCGGGACCGGCAATCTTGTTCCAAGCGTTGTTTGCCAGACCTTCTACGCCGTAATCCATCTGTTCGTAGCGGTATGCACCCCAAGGACCGGGGCTGAAGATTTTAACTTCGTGGATGGGATATTTCACCAGAGTGGACATGATTTCATCATAAGCAGCTCTGGGAACCAGCACCAAGTCATCTTCAAAGTAGTTTTCAATGTAGAAGTCCATTGCACCGTACATGTAGTCCTTCTGACGGGCCAGCATGTAGTAGTCGGAGTAGTGGTATTCTTTCCAGTTGTAGTTCTGGGTGGGTTCGGTGCAACCGAAAGCAGCAAGCTTGCCGGTCCACATATCCCACTGAACCTTCTGGTGGGTGTTATCCACGTAGCATTTAACGTCCAGAACATCAGCGAAAGCCTTGATGGCAGCGCCGACACCGTAGATAACGCTGACCTTACCTGCATCTGCAAGACGGGCCTTAACAGCGGCAACGGCATCGTTGTTGATGATGTCTTCGATAACACCGGTCTTGTTTACTTTACCGAAACCGGGGTCGTCGGTAACGTAGGGCTGATTGTAAGCCACAATTTCTTCACGGGAAACGTAAAGCTGAGTAGCGTCGATCAGATCGACAGCCTTTCCGTTTGCTTCCAATTTTGCGGCCAGGGCTTTAGCGAACTTTTCATAGTTGATGCCATACCAACCGTCGATGGCGATAGCCTTTGCTTCTCCTGCTGCCAGAGCGGCGACAACCTTGTCCCACCCGAAAACAACGGAGTCTTTGTTGTTCGCGGAAATAACGATCTTGTTATCCGCATTTTTAATAGATTCATACACCGGCATTGCTAAATTCCTCCTAAACGAATTTATTATCTGGTATACTTTTGAACAAAAAGGTCCGAGAAGTTCGACCATTTTTTTGTTTGCATTATTATATATTATAATACAACCTTTTGTCAAGATGTTTTTAAAACTTGTTGAATTTTTTTTACAATTTTAACAAATTTCGCCTTTCAAAACGACCGTTCAGTTCTTAAAAAATGCCACTACAACGGCACCCGGTCCTGCATGTGTACCAATAACGCTACCAACGGTTGTATATCGCACTTCATCAAGATTGCCTTCCCAGATATGACGGCTATCTTCAATATATTTCAACAAAAGTGCATCAGAAATTCCACTGTAACCGAGTAAAACAGGTTTGCTAAAATCAATACCGCCTGCTTTGTCAATTTCCTGCACAAGCAAGTTGTTACCCATCTTGGAACCACGTGCCTTGCCGAGCATCCCGATTTCCCCGTCAATAACAGACAGTACGGGTTTAATATTTAATACTCCGCCCGCAAAAGCCACAGCCTTAGATATACGGCCGCCTTTCTTGAGATACTCAAGGGTATCAACCAAGGCAACGACAACAATCTTTTTCTTTTCTTCCTCAAGTATTGTCGCAATTTCCTCAGCACTTTTTCCTTCATCCAAAAGTTTAAATGCCATTTCTACCAAAATACCGCTGCCCATTGCCGCACTTGAACTATCTACTATGTAAATATTTTCATAATCTTCCGCAGCAATAGTTGCACTTTGGTATGTGCCGGAAAACCTAGAAGCCAGCGTAATAACAACTGCAGCCTCGCCGGCCTCTTTTGCTTTTTCAAACTCTTTCATAAAAGCATCCGGTGTTGCCTGACTTGTGGAAGGAAGCACATCGCTTTCTACAAGTTTTTCATAAAAAGTCTTGTGATCGATGGTGACGCCGTCAATGTATTCTTCCTGTCCGAAGTAAACGGAAAGCGGAACCGTATGCACGCGGCTTTTAAATTCAGGCATTAAATCTGCCGTAGAATCCACAATAATTCTTGTTTTCATAATCTTTTTCTCCTTATTTCTCACCATTTTTTGAAACAGTCTCTAAGCTATCACTTATAATAGTGAGACTGCGATAAAAAGCAATTCTTTCCTCTTCCGTAAGACCCACACTGATTTCGTCAAGAACGCCGTCAATTTTGTCGGCGATCTTCTTTGCGACAGCAAAACCGTTATCGGTAAGCACAAGCGGACTTTTATAACGCTTTGCACTTTTAGACTCGCAGAACAAATAACCATTTTTTTCAAGATAATCAAGCGCACGGGATATGGTCGCCTTATCTTCCTCACAACGTTCACAAAGGTCTGTTGCCGTAAGTCCTTCCGCCAAATACAGATAATACAAACAAGAAATATGAGCGCTTCTCAAATTGTATTCCGCCATTTCCTGATTTTTTATTTTGCGAATATTACGACTGATTCTATTGATAAGAACCGTGAAAGTTTCAAATCTTTCTTTCATTATCGGCACCTCCATTAAACTTGTTGAAATCTCAACATGTTTAAAGTATAGCATAAACTTGTTGAAATGTCAAGTCAACAAACAGAACTGTCGAAAGTTTGTTACACAAATAACAGGCATAAAAAATATGCGTAACCTCCAAGAAACAAACATTTAACCATTGGAAAAACGAAAAAAGGAGCAGATTCTGCGAAAACAATCGCAAAATCTGCTCCTGATATCTATTGAATTTAGTTCAAGAACCGTTGTGGCTTCGGACTTTTCTGCACCGATATCTAAATCGGTTCGTAATGCTGGCTTGTGATTCCAAAAAAGATGTCAAGGATTTTCGTGACAAGTTATCCACGAAAATACCGCTTCAATTGCTTTTGTAATGTTTAACACTTCTCCGTTATAACAAGAAATTCCCGAGGGTTTTTCTATAAACGCACCGTAGTCTTGCGGCTCATGCAGACCGTCGGGCAACGCCAATAATTCCGCTTCCACGCCGGCCTCTTTGGTGCGTTCTACATATTTTTTTGTAATGTCAAAACTCACAACAGGATCGTTTACGCAGTGGCAAAAAAGTACCGGACAAGGATGCACTTTTTTACTGCTCATAGGATCATAGTGCAGGAGCTTGTCTTCGTCATAAATATAGTTTCCTGCGGCATCTTTTTGAAAGGAATACAGAATTCCCATAGCAGTTTTGGGAAGACCGTCCGACCATGGGTGCAGAAAGATTTCGTTATAGGTGTCAAGCACGGGACAAAAGCCTGTTTGCGCCAATACGGGGAGTGCTTCACTTAAAACCAAATTGGTGCTGCTGATTCCACCCATGGAGCCACCGTGCACGAAGATCTCTTTGTGCAAATTAAAATGGTCGATGCAATAGTGATAAGCTTTAATATAGGTTTGCATAGCAATGGGAGAGCCAATATTGTTTCGAATATCGATCCCGTATTGGTCGGCAAAATCGGAGGGAAGCCCGTTGACATCCATAACAGCATAGCCGTTGGCCAATAAATATTTCGTGAGCACTTGCCCTTCCACTTGAGAATCGTCAGTCGTTACGGTGCCGCCCGCACCGTGACAGTTTATGACCAAGCGTGTTGGTGCTTTGTCCTCACCGTATGAATCGGGCAAAAGAAGCACGCCCGCATCCTCATAAATACGGACCTCATCGGAAAACGGCAGAGTGCACTCACACGGCACCAAAAAAGCAATTTTTTTCATCTCTTCGCCTCATTTATTAAAATTAATTTTTCCAAAAGCCATAACCAAACCGA
>JAZRUJ010000038.1:0-3707 GCA_045652445.1 Eubacteriales bacterium
CGTCCGCCCGGACTTGCAAGGAAAGGGCGTTAATGCGGTGATCTTAAACCACATTTACGACCGTTACCGTAAAAACGGAATCCGTTGGGTGGAAACGGGTCCTCAATTGGAGACCAACTCTAAAATTTTAGGACAATGGGAAATGTTTGAAAAAGAACAGCATAAACGCCGCCGCTGCTACATTAAAACCTTGGATTGCCAAAAATCCGAAAAGGAGAATTTGGAAGTGACAGTCCTTTAAAACTTCAAAAGATGCCGCAGGAATCTTCCTACGGTATCTTTTTTTTGTCTGTTTGTCCGTTTTATGGGACGTATTTTGTGGTATACTGTGATTGTAACCAAGAGAAAGGAGAGGTTGACATGGCTTTTGAAATTGTAAATGAGCCGCTGCTGTCTCTTCCGGCGGAAGCGGTGGTCAACCGAGCCAACAGCGGTTTGCAGTATGCTTCCGGGTTGTGCGGAGAGATTTTTGATGCGGCGGGAAAATTGCCTTTGCAACGGGCGTGTGTTGCCATCGGATCTTGCCCTGTGGGAAATGCGGTGGCAACGGAGGGGTTTGCCCTTGCGGCGAAATATATCATTCATGCCGTACCTCCCCGATGGTGCGGCGGTAAATATGGGGAAGACCGGTTGCTGTCGGAATGTTATAAAGCTGCGTTAAATGTAGCGTCGCGGCTGGGGGTTCGCTCTCTGGCACTTCCCTTGTTGTCCGAAGGACTGTGCGGATATCCCTCCGACCGGGATCTTTCCGTTGCAAAACAAGTAATTCTATCTTCTCCTTTTCAAAACCAGGGAAAGGTGTTCTTAACGTTAAACACCCATGCCTTGCCTTAAAAAAAGAAAATCCCTGCCGGAATTTTCCAGGCAGGGATCGTTTTTTTGTTAATCAGATTTCGGGATAACGGATTTGAACGACTTTGTGATCTCTTGCAGATTCTATCGTAGCACAGCAAACTGCAACGGTGGCGGCACCTTCCATGGAGGGAACGGGAGAGCCTTTGCCTTCTTTCAACGCGTTGAGGAACATTTCGATTTCTGCACCGAAATTGTGGTTGTTCACTTCAACGGGCAGTTCCTGAGGCTTGGTGAAGCTCTTCAGATCGCCTTCCACTTCTTCAAACAAGGTGATGGAGGGAGAGGTGTTGTCACAAATGATGGTACCCTTGGTTCCGTAGAAAACGGAACGCATGGTGTAGTTTCTCTTACAACCGGTGGATACGAAAACCTTACCGATAACGTCGTTGGGGAATTTGTAGATGGCGATGGTGGTATCAGCAGTGGGCCAATCGGTCATGATCTTGTGGTTTTCGTGAGCATAAACTTCGATGGGATTTCCTGCCAACCAGCGGAGCAGGTCAACGGCATGGCAACCTCCACCCACAAAACCGTGACGTTCGGGAACCATACGCCAGTCGTTATGACCCCGGGCGTTTGCATAGTTGTGAGCATATTCGCTTTCGATGAAGGTCAATTCCCCGATACGACCGTCGGAGATCAGTTGTTTTGCCAAAGCAAAGCTGGGGGTGAAACGGCAAACCTGACCAATCATCAGGATGCGGCCGGTTTCTTTTTCGATCTGCATCATTTTTTCGCAGTCTTCCAGGTTCAGAGCCATGGGTTTTTCACACATGACGTCTTTGCCTGCTCTCAAGAAAGCTTCCACTTGTTTTAAGTGAATTTGGTCGGGAGTGGCAATAACTACAGCATTTACGTTGGGGTCGTTTACCAGTTCTTTGTAATCGGTAACGGCAATTTCAACGTTGTATTCGTTTTTGCAGTCTTCCAGCTGCTTGGGGTCGGAATCACAGATGGCGTAAGGTTGTACACCCTTCTTAACCATTCCGTCTACGTGTTTTTTACCAACGCCGCAACCAATTACGGCAATGTTCAATTTGTTTTCGGTCATGGCTTGACATCCTTTCGTTTTTGTGTTATATTATGATTATAGCATACATAACGCCGGTTTGATAATATCCGTTTGTTTGTTGTATTCTTCTATTTGTTGGATTTGGGAGGGTTTCTATGTTCTATGAACGTTATATTACCGAATATCGGGAAGAACCCATGGTCTATTATTGCGACCGAGACCGGGAGATCCCTCCGGGAACCCGTTACGGACCGGTCATTCGGGATATTTATATTGTGGAATGCTGCACCTACGGCAAAGGGCTTTTGATTATAAACGGCAAGGAATTCCCCATTCAGGCGGGGGACGCCTTTATTCTGATGCCGGAAGATACGGTCGTTCATACCACGGACAGCGAGGTTACCCGAGAGGGCTATTGGTGTGCCATCGATGGGCTTATGCTGGGACGTCTTTTTTCCCAGATGGGGATTACCTCCGAATCTCCTTTCGTTCCCAAGGAAGCCTTTTATACCATCGTGACCCAGCTGGAAAACATTTGGCGAATGCGAAATGATACCGATCCCGGTGCCGATTGCCGCCGCACCGCCTGTATCTATACCATGTTGGGGGAATTACTCCGTTGCTCCACCGCTTCCACCGATAAAAATATCTGGATCCAAAAAGCCATCGGCATTATGGAGACCCGATACCATCAGCCTCTTTCCGTGCAGATGGTTGCCGACGAGGTGGGGTTAGACCGCAGTTATTTTTCTACGCTGTTTAAGAGCCGTACCGGGCGGGCTCCCCATGAATATCTGACCTCTTTGCGAATCAAAAAGGCATGTACCTTGATCCGTCAGCGAGATGTGTTTGTGTCGGAAGTTGCTTCTTCCGTGGGGTTGGATCCTCAAAATTTTGCCCGCCTATTCAAACGGGAAACGGGAAAGACCCCCCGGGAATACAAAAAAGAAAATTAAGAAGAAAATTAAAAAGAAACCGCACTCGTCCGAGTGCGGTTTTTCCTTTAGTTGATTTCCGAAATATCGTAGGGCGTGGTCTGATACACAAAGTAGTTCAGCCAGTTGGAATACAGCAGATTCGCATGAGAACGCCAGCGAACGACAGGCTCTTTTTTCGGGTCGTTATCGGGGAAATAATTCTTGGGAATATTGGGGTTGATTCCTGCGTTCAAGTCCCGAAGATACTCGTTTTTCAAGGTTTCTCCGTCGTATTCCGAATGTCCGGTGATAAAAATCTGTTTTCCGTTGGGGGTGGTGATGGCGTAAACCCCCGCCTCTTCCGAAGAGGCGATAATTCGCAGATTTTCTACGGCTTCAATATCTTCCCGGCGAACGGTGGTATTGCGGGAATGAGGCACCCAGAATTTATCGTCAAAGCCCCGCAGAAGAATGGAACGGGGATAGTCTTTGATGTGTTCAAATACGCCGGACATTTTTTCCGGCAAAGGCACTTTGTCAATTCCGTAATGGTAATAAAGCCCTGCTTGAGCCCCCCAGCAGATGTGGAACGTGGAGGTCACGTGGTTTTTGGACCATTCCATAATCTGGCACAGTTCTTCCCAATAATCTACCTCTTCAAAGGGCAGATTTTCCACCGGAGCACCGGTAATGACAAGTCCGTCGAATTTTTTGTCTTTTACGTCGTCAAAGGTCTTGTAAAATTCTGCCAAATGGCTTGCAGAGGTATTCTTGGATTGATGCGATTTGGTATGGATCAATTCCAACTCCACCTGTAGGGGAGAGTTGCCTAACAGCCGGGAGATTTGGGTCTCGGTGGCAATTTTGGTGGGCATCAGGTTCAAAAGCAGAATTTTCAGGGGACGGATATCCTGGGTAATGGC
>JAZRUJ010000039.1:0-8574 GCA_045652445.1 Eubacteriales bacterium
CTCCATTTCAGGCAATTTTGGACCTTCAATTGACTTGATTCTATTTCTTTCCTGAACTGCCTTAATCAATGCACAGATGGAAATAATTACAAGCAATACGAAAAACAAAACCATAATGACGAAAACTATAATAACAGGATGAAATTCATCATTCTCTAATACTGCAGATATCAGTAAACAAACAGACAAAACCATAAAAAGCACTTGTATTGCTAATATAAATATTATCTTAAGTATTTCTTTACTCTTCCAGCTCATCTTTTTCTCCATTAAATTTATTTAAAATCTTTCTCACTAATTGGCGTTGTTGAAAAATTGCCACTACTCGTGCTATTAAGAGAGTATGTCATTGAATATCTTGAATAATCGCACGCTTCATCATCCATAGAATAGGTTGTATTTTCCCCAAAAAGATTTGTTCCTCCATACCAAACACTTCCTAAAGCAAAATATGCATACAGTGATTCTTGAGGAACCCCGACAATTACAGTATCTCCAGCCCTAACATAAAAACTCAACCGAGTAACGTTATCTTTGGTTTTCAACCTAACTACACAAGCCTTCCCTCGAGGTGCCGTTACTGTAATTGTACTTCCATATACATCTTCTCTCCCCAACAAAATTGCACCACTTTGAGGTTCTGCAACTGGGGTCAATTCTTCATCAGCGTTTTCAGACAATTTCGCAACGAGACCAATCGTACAAATTGCAGAAAATATAATAATTAAAATTAAAATCCATCTTGGAAATCCTCTCTTCTTTGGAGGAGTTAAATTCTGATATATACCCCCAGAACCAAAATATGTTGAGTGCATTTCTTTAGACGTTGAAATCTCGGACTCTCTAATTTCACTTTGGTAATCGCTCATTTTATTCCTCCTATAAATAAAAAAGTGTGTGCAATCGAAATCGCACACACTGAAAAATGCACGGCTTCGATTTGCTACCACACAAAAATCTTTCACTCATCAGAAGAAGCGAAGAGAAGAAGCCTACATTTTTACCATAATAAAAATGCGCCTTCTGATAGTGAAATATTCGATTTTTGTGTGGTAACATTATTATATCACATTTTTTTTAATTTGTAAACCCTTTCACCGAAAAACTTAACCGCTCTGCATTGCAGAGCGGCCTTTTTGTTTCTTGTTTCTGTTTTTCCGTCGCAAGGATTTGCGACGGCCTCGGCTTTTCTTTGGTTCTTTCTTTTCTCCCGAAAAGAAAGAACGAAAAAACCGATCCTCCCAAACCAACTTACAGGATAATGCTTTCGCCGTCCATTTCGGCAGGTTGAGCAAGTCCCAGAAGTTTAAGGATGGTGGGGGAAATATCGCACAGTTTTCCGCCCTTCCGCAGTTCGCAATCTTTCCCGATGACGGCAAAGGGAACCGGGTTGGTGGTATGGGCGGTGAAGGGAGAGCCGTCTTCGGCGATCATGCAGTCGGCGTTGCCGTGGTCTGCGGTCAGGAGCATGACGCCGCCCATATTCAGCACGGCTTCGGCGGTTCTACCCACACAGGTATCCACAGTTTCCACCGCCTTAACAGCGGCATCAAAAATACCGGTATGACCGACCATATCGCAGTTGGCGTAGTTCAAGATGACTACGTCGTATTTCCCGCTGTTGATGGCGTCGACCACCTTATCGCAAACGGGAACGGCACTCATTTCGGGTTGCATATCGTAGGTTGCAACCTTGGGAGAAGCCACCAGGATCCGGTCTTCCCCGGGGTATTCCACTTCCACACCGCCGTTGAAGAAGAAGGTGACGTGTGCATATTTTTCCGTTTCGGCAATCCGCAGCTGGGTCATATTCTGCTTGGAAAGATATTCGCCCAGGGTATTTGCCAAAGATTGGGGCTTGAATGCCACTTCCACGTTGGGCATGGACGCATCGTACTGGGTCATGCAAACGTAGAACAGATCCAATTTTCCGCCCTTGCGTTCAAACCCGTCAAAGGCGGGGTCTACGAAGGTACGGGTGATTTCTCTTGCTCGGTCAGGACGGAAATTAAAGAAGATTACGCTGTCGCCGGAAGCGATGCGGTCGGTTCCGTTGACCACGGTAGGAAGAACGAATTCGTCGGTCAGATACTTTCCGTCTTCGTCTATGGTTTCATAAGAAGCCCGGACAGCGGCGGCGGCATCGTCGGTTTGATTGCCTTCTCCGTACACGAGGGCGGCATAGGCTTTGCCTACACGGTCCCAACGGTTGTCACGGTCCATACCGTAGAAACGTCCCATCACGGTAGCGATCTTACCGGCACCGATCTTAGAAAATTCTGCATTGGCGGAATCAATAAAATCAGCGGCAGACGCGGGAGGAACGTCACGACCGTCCAACAGAGCATGAACAAAGATCTTGGTCAAACCAAATTCTTTTGCCATGCGGACGAGGGCGTAGAGATGTTCAATATGAGAGTGAACCCCACCGTCAGACAAAAGACCCATCAAATGCAGAGCGGAACCTTTGGCTTTGCAATTTTCCATTGCGGCAACCAAGGCTTCGTTTTTCATCAAAGAACCTTCCTTGGCGGCTTTGGTGATGCGGGTCAGTTCCTGATAAACCACTCTACCGGCACCGATGTTGGTGTGTCCAACTTCGGAGTTTCCCATTTGTCCGTCGGGCAGACCCACGTCCATACCGGAAGCACCGATTTCGGTGGTGGGATAGGTGGCAAAGATTTTGTCCAGGTTTGGGGTGTTGGCGGCTTTGATGGCGTTGACTTTATCGCAGTCATTGAACCCAAAACCGTCCATAATGCAAAGAACGAGAGGTTTTTTCATGTTAATTCTCCCTTATTTGGAAGCGGATTTTACGATTGCGGTAAAATCGGGAACTTTCAGAGAAGCACCACCGATCAAACCACCGTCTACATTGTATTTTGCCAACAGTTCGTCTGCATTACCGGCATTCATAGAACCGCCGTACTGAACGGTAACGGTTTCGGCAACGTCCTTGCCGTATACGTCGGCAACAGCGGCACGAACGGCACCGTTGGTTTCGTCAGCCTGATCTGCAGTAGCAGTAAGACCGGTACCGATTGCCCAAACGGGTTCGTAAGCAATAATGATATTCTTCAAATCTTCCGCCTTGACGTTCTGCAGAGCGATCTTGGTCTGCATGCCAACGACTTCGTTGGTAACGCCTTGCAATCTCTGTTCTTTCAGTTCGCCGACGCAAAGAATAACTTTCAGACCGGCAGCCAGAGCGGCAAGAACTTTCTTGTTGCAGGATTCATCGGTTTCGTTGTAATACTGACGGCGTTCGCTATGACCGATAATGACGTATTCTACGCCCAAGTCGTTAAGCATATCCGCAGCGATTTCACCGGTGTAAGCACCTTTGGCTTCGTAGTGCATATTTTGAGCACCGATCTTAATGTTGGTGCCTTTCGCAGCGTCCAGAGCGTTCTGCAAGCAGACGTAAGGAACACAGCAAACAACTTCACAGGTAGCATCGGCTACGCAGGGAGCCAATTCTTTGATAAAAGCGGTGGTTTCGGAAGGAGTTTTGTTCATCTTCCAGTTACCGGCGATCACGGTTTTTCTCAGTTGAGTATTCATGTTCATTTCTCCTATTCAAAATCCTGCACAGAGACGGATTGCCTCTGTGCAGTAAAATGTTTCGTTTATAAACTTATTTATCCTGCAAGCAGGCGATACCGGGCAGTTCCAAACCTTCCAGGAATTCCAAAGAAGCACCGCCACCGGTAGAGATGTGGGTGATTTTGGAAGCAAAGCCCAATTGTTCGCAAGCAGCAGCAGAGTCACCGCCGCCAACAATGGTGATAGCGTCAGATTCTGCAAGAGCCTTGGCTACAGCGATGGTACCTTGTGCCAAAGTGGGGTTTTCAAATACGCCCATAGGTCCGTTCCAGACAACCGTCTTGGCGGATTTTGCGGCGTTTGCAAACAGTTCTCTGGTCTTGGGACCAATATCCAGACCCATTCTTTCTGCGGGAATTTCGGTAGAAGGAACGATCTTGGTTTCGATTTCAGCATCGATGGGATCGGGGAAATCGGCTACGGTTACAGTATCGATGGGAAGAAGGAGTTTTACGCCCTTTTCTTCTGCTTTCTTCAGCATATTACGGCAGTATTCCAGCTTAGATTCATCCAACAAAGAAGTACCGACGGAGTAGCCTTGAGCAGCCAGGAAAGTGTAAGCCATACCGCCCCCGATGATCAGGGTGTCAACCTTGGTCAGAAGATTGTCGATAACGTTCAGCTTGTCAGCAACCTTGGCACCGCCCAGGATTGCAACGAAAGGACGTTCGGGATCGGCAAGAGCTTTCCCCATAACACCGATTTCTTTTTGGATCAGGTAACCGCAAACGGCAGGCAGATAAGCGGCAACGCCAGCGGTGGAAGCGTGAGCCCGGTGAGCAGCACCGAAAGCGTCGTTCACGTAAATTTCAGCCATGGAAGCCATTTCCTTGGCAAATTCGGGATCGTTCTTTTCTTCCCGCTTGTCAAAACGGGTATTTTCAAGAAGCATAACTTCTCCGTCTTTCAGAGCAGCGGCTTTCGCCTTGGCATCTTCGCCGATGGTGTCGGCTGCAAGGGGAACGTTTACACCCAAAAGTTCAGACAGACGGGCGGCAACGGGAGCCAGAGAATATTTGGGAATGATTTCACCCTTGGGTTTGCCCATGTGAGAGCAGAGGATGACCTTTGCACCCTGACCCATCAGATATTTGATGGTGGGGAGAGCTTCGACGATACGCTTGTCGCTGGTGATAACGCCGTCCTTCAGAGGAACGTTAAAGTCACAACGAACCAAAACGGTTTTGCCGGCAACGGCGATGTCTTCTACGTTTTTCTTGTTGTAGTTCATGCTATTTCACTCCTTGAAAAGAATTAAAATTAACAAAAATCGGGATGGAAGCGAGGGGCATCCTCGTCCATCCCTTATTATACCACAATTTACCTTATTTTGCAAGTGTTTTACCAATGTTTTACTCTTTGTTCACACTTTTTCTTTCCCCTACGGGGAAAATCCCCGGATATCGTCCCAAAATCGCCAGGGGAATCCAGGTAATTATGCCACAACCTGCGGACGAAATGCCCAACAGGGGAAGCATCCACCAAACGGCAGGCGTCAGGACAAAAGAGGCAACGGTCAACTGCCCCACGCCGTGCAGCACGGCACCGGAAACGCTGACTCCAAGGGAAGAAAAGCACCTCATCCGCTTAAGAAACGCCATACCAATCACAGCAAACACGGTGCCGCAAAGCCCGAACAGAACTCCGGACAAACGCCCTAAAAACAATCCGCTCAACAAAACCCGAAGGATTCCAAACAACAGGGCCGCGGGAAAGGAATATTGATACAGGACAACCATGGTAACGATGTTTGCAAACCCCAATTTAACCCCGGGAATGGGAATCTGAAAGGGCAAAACAGACTCCACCCAAGACAAAATCAAAGCCACAGCCAGGAAAAGAGCCATGCGGGTGACGGTTTTTGCAGAAGATTTAGCCCACAAACGCGTCCACCTCCTCCTGAGAAATCTGCAGAGAAATCCGATTGGGAACGCATAGGATCACGTCCCCTGCCTGAGAGATCTTGCCGGTTTTTTCGCAAAGATGATCGGGACAGGTGGAACAATCAACCCACGCAAAACCGTCTTCGATGACAATCCGCGTTCCGTCGGAAAGATCCAACTGCTGATTTTTAGAAAGATCCAAGGTGCAGACGACAGAACCGTCTACGGTAACGGTCAGCGTATTTCCGGGATTGCGGGGAATGATCCAGGCAGCAAAACACACCGCCACCAGAGTGACGATGAGCAAAATATCCCAAACGCTGACTTTTTTCGCCATAACTTTATCCTATCACGTATTGATCCGAGGTTAACTCAAACCGACCGATCAGCCCTTCGCTGATGCGGACGGTGTGATCTTTGCACACAAAAATAACTTCCGATGGGAGGAATCCTTCCATTTGATTCAACGTCTCGTACAAATTCCAGCCCTCCTCTGCACCCATCAGCCACAGGGCAGTGGACATCAGATCCGCTTGTGCCCCGTCGGCACATAAAACCGTCACCGAAAGCAGGTCGCTTTGCCGGGGATAGCCGGTTTTGGCATCTAACAGATGATGGTAAACCGTTCCGGTATATTCAAAATACCGTTCATAGCCCCCGGATGTGACAATAGAAATGTCCGTTGCAGTAACAATCCCCAAAGAATCGGAAGTGCCTTCTTCCGGATCACGGATTCCTACACGAAATTCCTTCCCGTTCCGGGTTCCGAAGAGAGCAACGTTGCCGCCAAAGGAAATGACACCGGCGGTCGCTCCCGCATTTTTCAAGGCTTTGACCGTATAATCCGCCCCATACCCTTTCCCTACGCTGCCAATGTCAATTCCCATGCCCTGCTTGGAAAAGGTTAGGGTGGAATCGGTGACCGTCACCCCGGAAAATCCCACGAGAGACCGGATGCTTTCAATGTCTTCCTGGGAGGGTGGCGTGGTAGCGTGATTCACGTCCCACAGCCGGGACAGGGGGGCTACCGACAAATCAAAGACGCCATCAGTCAAGGTATATAATATACCGGATTGGTTTAGAATTCCGGCAAATTCTTTGTTAATGTTCAGGACTTCTCCGTCCCGGGAGGCGGTGATTTCTTTGATTCCGTCCTGGGACAAAAGGTTTTGTCCGTCTTGTGCCGCCGCGGGAAACACGGAGGAAATATTCTCTCCGCCCCACACCTTTGCGGTACAAATCGTATCGTATGCCCAGGTCTGTCCTTCGTAGGGCTTCGAGGAACAGGCGGACAGAACACCGAGACAAAGACACGTCCCCATTAGGCAGACGAAAATGTTTTTTATTTTACAAACCATTGTTTCACCGTATAAAGAATTGCTTCCAAAAGAGACATATCCCCCATACCGTCCCAGGAAGGCAGGCAGGCAATAACACCCACCGCAACAAACAAACAGACGACGGCACAGAGAATGACCCAAATGGGATTTTGTTTGGAATCCACGAAGATCCCTCCTTTGTTCTGATAGAAATATTATACCGCAAAAACGGGGGAAAGTCAATAGGAACGGAACTTTTCGTGCCATTTTGCCCACCCTATTGCAATTAGCGGAAAAAAGTGCTATAATATAAGATAGCATAAAAAAACAATCCAGGGGGTGAATTTATGAATTACGCCAAAATCCGAGACGAGAAGTTTCAGGAAGAACTGTCTCAACGTTTCACGAGCATTTTGACCCGGAATCTCTGTAAAGGAATTTCCGCGACGATCTGCGGAGAAGCCTCGGTTTTGCTGAAATGTGCCGCGGGAATCCAAAGCAACAAAGACGACTCTCCCCTGACCACCGAAAGCGTTTTTTGGGCAGACCAACTTGCCGCTCCCGTGGTAGCGTATATTGCATGGAAACTCCACGAAAGCGGAACCTTTGATTTAAACCGCCCCTTGACCCAATATACGGCGGAACCTTTTTTGCCGGGAGAACGGAATTTAGACTACGTAACCGGGCGTTCGGTCTTATCCCAAACGTCAGGATTCCCCTTGAAAAAACACCCCACCATGCCCACCCATCTGGAACTGATGCCCACCACCGCGTTTTCATATTCCAATTACGCACTCTTATATTTACAGCGGGCCATGGAACAGGCAACCGGGCAAGACTTTCAGACCTTGGCAAATGAAACCGTGTTTAAACCCTTTCGAATGTACTTGTCTTCTTTTGTTTGGAAAGACGACTTTACCCACCGCTTTGCCCACCCCCACGTGAAAGGGGACGCGATCTTAAAGGTGCGGGCGGAAAAGCCCAACGTCTCCAAGTTTTTTTACACCACACCTACCGATTATTGCTTGTTTTTAAACAAACTGTTCGTTCCTCAAACATCGCAGAAATGCCTGACTCCCCTGATGTTACAACAAATGCTTCAACCCCAGGCGGAATTGTTCGGAGGGTTGAAATGGACGGCGGGAATCGGTGCTTTTGAAGGAACCGACGGGCGGTTTTATTGGCAATTCGGAGATCACGAGGGGAGTAAATCCCTTGCCTTTATCGACCGGGAAGCCGACCTGTGCCTTTGCGTTATGGCAAACGACTCCCACGGATTCGACGCCATCCGAGCATTCTTGAAAGACGCTTTGGGAAAATCGTTTACCCCTTGGGAAAAATACCGCGGTTTTTCTTTGGAAAAAGCCGCCTTCGACAGTAAAATCAAAGCCGCGAAAAAGAAATACAGTTAAAGGATTTTTTTCATGCAACTCATCATTGCCGAAAAACCCAGCCTGGGGCGAAACATCGTTGCGTCCATTGAGGAAGGGAACAAAGATAAACTGAATAAGAAAAACGGCTATTACGAGGGCGAACACTACGCCGTCACTTGGGCGTTCGGGCATTTGTTTTCCTTGGCGGATATTGAAGATTATTCCCCGCTGCCCCAGGGGACTACCCGGTGGAGCATGGACAATCTCCCCTGTTTTCCCAAAGAATTTCGGTATCACCTGAAAACCGGCGAAGATAAAAAACCCGACGAAGGGGTCGTGCGGCAGTTCAACACCATTCGAATGCTTTGCAATCGGGAGGATATTGATACCATT
>JAZRUJ010000040.1:0-20469 GCA_045652445.1 Eubacteriales bacterium
GCATTGATTTCTTTCCTTTGGCAGTAGACTACGAAGAAAAGCTCTACTCCGTAGGCAGAATTCCCGGTTCTTTCATGAAACGGGAAGGCAAGCCCACCGAAAAAGCAATCCTCACCGCCCGCGTCATTGACCGTCCCATTCGCCCCTTATTCCCCAAGGACATGAGAAACGACGTTGTGGTTAGCCTGACTTTGATGGCTGTGGATCAGGACTGCTCTCCCGAAATTACCGCAATGATCGGTGCTTCCGTTGCCATCTCCATTTCCGATATTCCTTGGAAGGGTCCCATCGGCGGCGTGCTTCTGGGCTACGTTGACGGCCAGTACGTGATCAACCCCACCGAAGAACAACGTGCCGTTTCCGAAATGGCGGTTACCGTTGCCGCTTCCGCGGACAAGATCGTTATGATCGAAGCCGGTGCAAACGAAATTCCCGATGACGTTATGTACAACGGAATTTTGGAAGCCCACAAAGAAATCAAGAAAATCGTTGAATTCATCGAAGGCATCAAAGCCGAAATCGGCAAGCCCAAGTTTGAATATACCGCACACACTCTGCCCGAAGGTATGCTGGAAGACATCATCGCTTTTGCCGGAGACAAAATCAAAGCCGGCATGAGAACCGACGACAAGGACGTTCGCGATGCTCAAATTTCTGCCGTTACCGCGGAAATCGAAGCAGAATTTGCAGAAAAATATCCCGATTCTTCTGCCGCTATCGGCGAAGCCGTTTACAAGATTCAAAAAATGATCGTCCGGGACATGATCATCAACGATCACGAACGGGTTGACGGCCGTGGATTGGAAGATATCCGTCCTCTGTACGCAGAAGCCGGTATTCTCCCCCGGGTTCACGGGTCCGGTCTGTTCAGCCGCGGTCAGACCCAGGTTCTGACCATCGCTACGTTGGGCTCCGTTTCCGAAGCTCAAATTCTGGACGGCGTAGACAACGAAACCAGCAAACGCTATATGCATCACTATAATATGCCCGGCTATTCTACCGGGGAAGCAAAATCCAACCGAGGTGCAGGTCGACGGGAAATCGGTCACGGTGCTTTGGCAGAACGGTCCCTCGTTCCCGTTCTCCCCTCCGTGGAAGAATTCCCCTACGCCATTCGTTTGGTTTCCGAAGTTCTTTCTTCCAATGGTTCCACCTCTCAGGGTTCCGTTTGCGGCTCTACCCTGGCGTTGATGGATGCGGGTGTTCCCATTAAGGCTCCCGTTGCCGGTATTTCCTGCGGCTTGGTTACCGACGAAGACCGCTGGATCACCATGGTTGACATTCAGGGTCTGGAAGACTTCTACGGAGACATGGACTTCAAGGTTGCCGGTACCATGAAGGGGATTACCTCCATTCAGATGGATATTAAGGTAGACGGTCTTTCCTACGAAATCATTAAAAAGGCTTTCGAACAAACCAAGGCCGGCCGTGAAATGATCATTAACGATATCATTCTCAAAGCCATTCCCGCTCCCCGTGCTGAACTGTCCGAATATGCTCCCAAGATTCTTTCTTATAAGATTCCCACCGACAAGATTCGTGAAGTTATCGGTACCGGCGGTAAGGTTATTCAGAGAATTACCGCAGAAAACGGCGTTAAGGTTAACGTAGAAGACGACGGCTCCTGCCAAGTTCTTTACGTGAACAAAGAAGGCGGCGAAAACGCAATGCGTACCATTCGCACCATCGTAGAAGGTCCCGAAATCGGAACCATTTACAAGGCGAAGGTCACCCGTCTGATGAACTTCGGTGCCTTTGCGGAATTCGTTCCCGGAAAAGAAGGTCTGGTTCACATTTCCCAGCTGGACGAACACAGAGTCGGCAAAGTGGAAGACGTAGTCAGCGTAGGCGACGAAATCTGGGTTAAGGTTACGGAAATCGACGATCAGGGTCGGATCAACCTGTCCCGGAAAGAAGCACTCCGTCAACTGTTGGCTGAACAGAACGAACAGTAAGAAAAACATCAAAGGGTCTCCCGCTGCGGAGACCCTTTTTTAACAAGGAGAAACGATGAGGTTAAACGCAACCCCCTCCCTCCTCCATTTTTGGAGATTATACTTCCTATATCATCAAGCCTTTCCCCGGAGCGAAAAGAAACCGTTTGGGGTGATGGTCCGAAAGAGGAACGAGGGTTTGATGGAACTGATGACGGCAGAAGACGAAAAGGGAACCTTTCTGGGAATTGTCATTACCATTCTTCACAAAGACTTGGTTCTTTTGGATTATCTTGCCGTGGCTCCGAAGCATCGGGGACAAGGGGTGGGATCCGAGATTTTGCAGTTGTTAAAAACAAGATATGCGGGGAAACGAATTTTATTGGAAATCGAAGACCCCGACGAAGAATGCAAAAACAAAAGCGACCGTCTTCGCCGAAAAGATTTTTATCTGCGGAACGGTCTTTCGGTGCAAGACTATAAAGTATGGCTTTTTGGCATTAAAATGCTGATTTTAGCCATGGATCGCCCCGTATCTTTCGACGAATACCATGAAATTTTTGACACCGTATTCTCCCCAAAAATCGGAGAAAAAGTATCCCTCGCAACAGAATAAAAAAAGAAAGCACTTGCGAAATTCGCAAGTGCTTTTTTGATTTCATGAAAGGACAACATTTTCCTTAACGGGGGCGGTTTGGGGAGCGAGAACCCGATAGGAGGTAACGCCGCTTACCGTCTCGCCGTCGATCTGCAAGGAACGGGGGCTGTCAAATTCCACCGTAATATCCTTCCCTTTCAACACGGTAATAATCTTCTTGTGCTTAATATGTTCACCTTTAAAAATAGAGGAAAAGACCGCTAATGCTTTGATTTTTCCGCAGCCGTGATAAAGAAGTGTTGCCACCGTCTCATCGGCACGAGTCTGTCCTGGGGTTGGCATCATACCACCGCCGTAATACCGACCGAACATGGTGGGGGCAATCCAAACTTTGCGGAAAAAATATTCCTTGCCGTCAACATTCACTTTTGCATTAGCGGGTTTGTAACAGAATAAGGCACCTTTAATGGCAATTGCGGTGTAATTCACCGGCTTATCGCTAATATGCCGCAACCGATCCCCTTCTTCACAACAATAGCCGTCCAACCCAAACCCCACGCCGTTCATAAAACGATAGGTTTTTCCGTTAACGGTAACGGTGGGCAAATTGGAAATATATTCTTTTATGGGGAAGGGTTTTTGAGCAGTTTTAGAACCAATGACATCAAAAGCAAAATCATTTCCGGAACCGGCGGGATAATAAAGAACGTCACAGGCAAGGTTCATTCCTTGAGTATCGTTCACGAAACGGTTCAGAGTTCCGTCACCGCCACAAAGAATCAAGGTATCCTCTTCCGTCAAGCCGGAGAGCAATTCCCCATAGCCTGTCAGTTTGGTAATATCGCAAAAATCATACTTCGGGAAACGAAGTTTCATTCCTTCGGGAGTACAGCTCCCGGACAAAGGATTGTACAAAACCACTATTTTAGCCATAGTAAAAACACCCGTTCGACAATTTTTTTACATAAAAATGATAAAAGATTCCGACAGCGTCGGAACATTCTATGCTCTATTGTATCACATTAACTCTGTTTTGTCAAGTCAAAATTTCAAAATTAAAAATGCCGGAAATTCAATTTCCGGCATTTCTTTTTTATTGTTTTTTGGACTTTCCAAAGGTGACTTTCCGTTCCGTTCCCGCAAAGATTCGTTGAAGATTCCCCCGATGGCGGAACCAAACGGCGGCACACATGAGGGAAATCACCACGGTCATCACAATCCAGCCGGGCTGTCCGTAATAAACGAAGCCCACGGTAACAGGAATTACGATACCGCAAATCAGAGACGAGAGAGAGACCATGCGGAACAAAAGAAGCACGATCAAAAACGTAGCAAGAACCGCCAGGAAGATCCGGTAATCGAGAACAATCAAAAGACCGCCCATCACCGAAACCCCTTTCCCGCCCTTAAATCTGGCAAAACAGGGATAGAAATTCCCTACAAGGCAACCTGCCACCAGAACAACGCCGGAAAAACAAGCCCCTACGTTGCCCCAGCCGAACAAATCCCCGGGAAACCAATATTTTGCAACAAGTCCGAAGACCATGCTTTTCAAAATTTCCGCAGCCATAACAGAAATTCCCCAGCCTAACCCCATGGAACGAGCCACGTTGGTACCGCCGGCGTTTCCGCTTCCGACCTTGTAAATATCTATTTTACCAATATATTTGGTGACTACCAGCGACAAATTGACACTGCCCACCAAATATCCGATCAAAAACGGGATTGCTAAAAAGAGCCATCTCATTTTTCGTTGTCTCCCCTTTCACGGATAAAGAGACGAATGGGTGTTCCTTCCAATCCGAATACGGCACGGATCTGATTTTCGATATACCGCTGATACGAGAAATGGAACAAAGACGCATCGTTACAGAAAATAACAAAGGAAGGGGGATTGGTCGTCGCCTGGGTCATATACAGGATCTTCAGCCGTTTTCCCTTATCGGAGGGAGGCTGAACCCGAATCGTGGCGTCCGCCAAAATATCGTTGAGAACCCCGGTGGTGATCCGGCGGGAGTGCTGTTCGTGCACAGAATTGATCAACGGATACAGTTTTTCCACCCGCTGTCCGGTTTTTGCAGAAATAAACAGAACGGGAGCGTAGGACATATACTTCAGTTCTTCTTTGATATCCACTTTCATTTGATCCATGGTGTAGGTATCTTTTTCGATCAAGTCCCACTTATTGACCAAAATAATGGAAGCTTTTCCCCGTTCGTGGGCAAATCCGGCAATTTTCACGTCCTGATCGGTAACGCCGCGAGAAGCGTCGATCAAAATCAGAACCACGTCTGCCCGGTCGATTGCCATATAAGAGCGAACAATGGAATACTGCTCAATATTATCATACACTTTATTTTTCCGGCGTATTCCGGCCGTGTCGATAAAACAGTACCGTCCGTGCTGATTTTCTTTCACCGTGTCCACCGCATCCCGGGTCGTTCCGGGAATATCGGAAACGATCATTCGCTTTTCGCCCAGGATATAGTTGACCAAGGAGGATTTTCCCACGTTGGGACGTCCAATCAAGGCAACTTTGATGGTTTTATCTTCTTCGTCTTCTTCTGCAAGAGGAGGAAGATACTCATACACGGCATCCAAAAGGTCGCCGATTCCAAGCCCATGCACGGAAGAAACCGCTACGGGATCCCCCATGCCAAGGTTATAAAATTCGTAAAATTCCGGGGGATTATCGCCGGGGCGGTCAATCTTATTAACGCAAAGAACCACCTTTTTCCCGGCTTTCATTAGCATCC
The DNA here is from genome assembly GCA_045652445.1 of Eubacteriales bacterium. Lineage (GTDB taxonomy): Bacteria > Bacillota > Clostridia > Oscillospirales > UBA644 > RGIG995. The sequence goes on from JAZRUJ010000040.1 coordinate 5,289, forward strand.
GGGACACTTCCACGTCTGCATCGGTAACGCCGGATTTGATATCCGCCACAAAAATGACCGCGTCTGCCTGATCAATGGCGATCTGTGCCTGACGACGCATTTGATCCAAAATTTCATTGCCGGTATAAGGCTCGATCCCGCCGGTATCTACCAGCGTAAAGGTACGACCTCTCCATTCGGCATCGCAATAAATCCGATCCCGGGTAACGCCGGGGGTATCTTCTACGATGGACAGCCGCTGACCTACAATTTTATTAAACAACGTAGACTTCCCAACGTTGGGACGACCTACAACGGCGATCATGGGGGTTGCCATGAAACTCCCTCCTTTCAACGACGGGCGGAACGCATCAACGCATCCGCAAAACCTTCTGCACCCGGTTCAACCGTGAGAACTTTTACTTTTAATTCCCGTTCCACATCCCGAACCGAAACATCGTCTAAAAACTTATTGTCACGAAGCATCACTTTTGGAATCAAAAGTTTATCTCCCAAAGATTTGCCCCGCAATTGATTAATAATATCCTGCCCGGTGACAAGTCCGGTGACGGTGACGTCCCGTCCGAAGAAATCATTCTCGATTCCGTAGATTTTACAAACCAAATCGGTATATTTTGCACCCAATTTTTCTACAGTTTCCACCAAGAGCGATTCCGCAATTTTTCCCGTAACGGCAGTCACTCGAATGGGTTTTTTAAATGGTTTATCCAGGAAAGAAATCAAATCGTCGGTTTCTTGGCGGAACGAAGTGATCATTCCCACGCCATTTTCCATCTGTTCAAACTCTTCGTAGTATTCCATTTTCGGCAAATCCAGTCCGGCTTTCAGGTATAATTCGTCTGCCGCCCAGACCAAACGGGTACCGAATTCCCGATAGCATTCTTCTGCGAAGGCTTCTACCTTATCAACGATTTGTTTGCACTCTTCCGACGTATAGACCCGGAGAGGTTCCAGCCCATCCCGGTATTTGGTCAGTCCTACGGGAACCACCGAAACGCTGGATAATTGGGGATGCAGAGTTTTCAGATCCCGCAAAGAACGGTCCAACTCTTCCCCGTCGTTCCACCCGGGACAAAGGACGATTTGTGCCCGAAGATTGATTTCCGCATCCCGAAACCGCTGCATCAGTTCAAAACCTTTGGCGGCAGCGGGATTTTTCATCATCTTTACCCGTAATTCCGGATTGGTGGTATGAACCGAGACGTTAAAGGGGGAAACTTTCATTTTCACGATCCGTTCCACGTCTTCCTCGGTCAGGTTGGTCATGGTGACGTAATTTCCGTATAAAAGGGAAAGGCGAAAATCGTCATCCTTATAATACATAGTTTCCCGCATTTCTTTGGGAAGCTGATCAATAAAACAAAAGATACATTTATTTTTACAGGATCGCTGCTGATCCATCAGATAATTTTCAAATTCAAGACCCGGATTATCGGCGGGTTCCTTTAAAAGGGCATGAAAAACCGTCCCGTTCCGGCGTAAGGTCAGATCCGTAACCCCCAGAGCGGTTTGATACATATAATCCAAAAAATCCCGGATCGGCTGACCGTTTACTTCGATCAGTTCGTCGCCGGGCTTCACGTTTTTTCGAAAGGGGCTGGATTTCTCCACGTAGCGAATGGTCGCCATAGACAATTCCTTTTCGGCAAAAAATGGTTGATACTTCCTGTTTTTAGACACAAAACGACGGAGAAACATTATTCTTTCCATCGAAAGAAGTGAATGTTTCCCCCTCGGATTGATGCAGTCGAAATCACTTCGCTGCTTCGTTGTTCGTTTTCAGAACCTGCTTACCGTCATAGTAGCCGCAAGCTTTGCAAACACGGTGAGAAAGAACGTATTCGCCGCAGTTGGGGCATTTAACCATGCCGGGCATATCGAGCTTCCAAACGCTGGAACGTCTCAGATGCTTTCTCTGTTTAGAGACCTTTTTCTTCGGTGCGATCATTGGTGGACACCTCCTGTTTCCGATGTCAAATTATAAACTTATTTGTTACAACCGCAATCCCCGTCGTTGAGATTCTTTCCGCAGGACGGACAAAGCCCCCGACAATCTTCCTTACAGAGAATCTGCAGAGGAATTGCCAAGACCAAAGCGTCGTACGCGGTCTTCTCCAGATCGATCTTTCCGCCTTCTACCAGAACGGAGTCATCTTCCGACGAATCCAAGGTAAGTACCGTTTTTAGTTCAGCTTGAAGGGGCAAGACCGCATCTTCCAAGCATCGGTCGCAGGGAGCGGTAAAGATGCCGGAGACGGTGGCACGGAGCGTCATTACACCTACCACGTTGCGAAGTTTCCCGGAAATCCGGACTTCTTGAAAAGCAGGTTCCGCCGCGGAAAGATCCAACACCCGATCAAAGGGCAAGCTCTCACCGTGATTGCGGCTGAAATCGTTAATATCCAAATACCGCATGGGGAACTCCTTTCTTGCGTAGGGCAATGCACATACTTATATATTATACCACAATTTTTCAGAATGTCAAGTAGGTAATTTGAAAACTTTATTTGACCTCTCTGCCGCCGTCGCAAGCAGAAGAGATATAAAACTCACCGTTAAAGCCGGTGCGTTCTTTGTAATTCTTGCTAACTTCTTCGATGAAATAATCCACCGCGTCATCGGCAACGATACTGACGGTACAACCGCCAAAACCGGCACCGGTCATACGAGATCCAATACAACCGTCAATTTTCAGGGATTCTTCTACCATAACGTCCAAATTCAAACCGGTAACTTCGTACAGATCCCGCAAGGAAATGTGAGAAGCGGTCATCAAACGGCCGAAAGCGTGAAGATCACCGGCAGTGAGAGCTTCGATAGATTTAAGAACTCGGTCGCATTCGTAAACTACGTGTTCCGCACGGCGGCGTTCCACTTCGTTGGTGATCAGGTGCTTGGATTCTTCAAACTGTTCTACCGAAATAGCACGCAAACAGTCGGCTTCGGGATAGGCAATCTGCAACTGTTTCAACGCAGATTCGCATTCCGCACGGCGTTCGTTGTATTTGGAATCGGCAAGACCACGTTTTTTCTTGGTATTACCAACGATAATCTTATATCCGTCCAAAACCAGGGGAACGTATTGGAAATCCAGAGTCTTGCAGTCCAGGAAAATCGCGTTGTCCTGTTTGCCCATGGCACTGGCGAACTGATCCATAATACCACAGTTTACCCCACAGTAAACAATTTCCGCTTCCTGAGACAGTTTTGCCATTTCGATCATGTCCACAGGTTCGTCAATTCCCTTTGCTTCGTTGGAAAAAGTGGCGAGAGTCAGAGCCATAACCACTTCGATGGCGGCGGAAGAAGAAAGTCCGGCACCCAAAGGAACGGTATCGTGATAAAGAATATCACAGGAGCAAATTTCGTAACCGTGATTTTGCAACACGTACGCAACGCCTGCCTGATAGTTCCCCCATTTGAGATCTTTATAAGAATCCAACTGATTCAGATCCAATTCCACACGGTCGGGAAGGTCGGTGGCGGCAAGGCGGATTTTTCCGCTGTCGGTCTTACGGACAATAATATGAGAAGCGTGTTCCAAAGCGGCGGGAAAAACAAAACCGCCGTTATAGTCGGTATGTTCGCCGATCATATTGACCCGTCCGGGGGATACGAACATCCGCACGTCGGAAGCGTCTCCGCCGTAGAGTTCGAGGAATTTCGAAAGCAATTCTTGATTCACGATACAATAACATCCTTTCTGAACTGTATACAAATTTATTATACACTATTCTCCATGGAATGTCAAGATTTATTTGCAACAAATATAGTAAATATCGGCATTTAAAGGATATTTTCCCAGGAGGGACGATGGGTTTCGGACAATTCTTTCAGCGTTTTGGAAAGGTCCGTTAACGCCTCCAAAGCAGGTGAAACGTCCCCCTCCTCCCCCAACTGTTTTGCCCGAGAAAAAGCCCGTTGAATTTCGTGAATTCGGGCGTCGTTGACAAAGATCCCCAAAAAAGGGCGGCGGCGATCAAATTCTTCCGATAAGGCATTGAGCCGTTCCAGTCCTTCTCCTTGCGTAGATTCCTCGGATAAAATTGCTTCCACTCGGTCGGCCTCTGCTGCCAAATCTTCGCAAATTCGACTCAACGATGCTTGTGCAGCAAAGACGAAAATCAACAAAACCACCGTTGCTGCCAACGTAATAAAAAAACGGCTGGTCATGAAGCATTCTCCCGAGGAATTACCGTATATCGACCGGCAATTTCATAGAGCAAAAAGACGTTTTTTGCTTCTTCAACCCCCTCTTTGTTTAAAATTGCCGCCAACGCACCGTCGTCGATTCCCCGGCGGTGCAAATTTTCTTTCACGGGAACGCCGTCGGAGATCAAAATCAACGGCAAAGTTTTTTGGGTTGCCCCTTTCTTGGGAATTACACTGATCTTACCGTCGGTTTCCAAGACACAATATTTTACGTCTTCCACCGCCATCAACCCGTTTTGCCGCAATTCTTCCATCAGTTCTCCCACCGTCATTTGAGATTTTTTCATTTCTCGCTGATTAATTTTTCCGTCGTCAATCAACACCGAATACCGTCCCCCCATAATCCGGCCGAATAAAGGAATTTTTAAGGTCAAAAAAGAGAAACAAATTTCCAAAATTACCAGCGTAATCATGGGAATAATACTGTACACCATGGGCATTTCCAAATCCTGCATACAAAGGGTTGCCAGGTCGGAAATCAACAGGGTAATCACCAGTTCTGCCGGTTCCAGCTCACCAATTTGACGCTTTCCCATACACCGAAGAGCCGCAATGGTCAAAACGTATAAAATTGCCGTGCGAATCATTGCAATTACCATAAAAACACCTGCCTTCTTTCGTTTTTTAGTGTTTGCCTCAAGAAAAAAAATATGCACCTCAAAATCGAGGTGCATACTTATTTTTGTAGTTCATTACCGGGTTGCAACGGTCAAGGTTTCTTTCGCAATCATCAATTCTTCGTTGGTGGGAATGACAAGAACCTTAATCTTGGAATTTTTACCGGTGATATCGATGGTGCCGCGGGTATTGTTGGCATCTTCGTCAATTTCGATGCCGAGGGGTTCCAACAGACCTTTGCAGACGTTTTTACGAGTTAAAGGACCGTTTTCCCCGATACCGGCGGTAAATACGATACAGTCAACACCGCCGAGAATAGCGATGTAGCCAGCCATAATCTGCTTACACTGATAGCCAAACATTTCCAAAGCCAAGGCACAACTTTCGTCGCCGGCTTCTGCCCGGGTCTGCAGATCGCGGAAATCGCTGTATCCACCGGAAACGGCAAATACACCGGATTTTTTATTCATAATATTGTTCAGTTCCGTACCGTTCATATGACGCATTTCACCGGTCTTTTCGTCCTTGACCAGTTCGTTATCCAAAAGAAGGGGAACGATGGCGGGGTCGATAGAACCGCAACGAGTTCCCATCAAAGGACCGGCAAGAGGAGTCAAGCCCATGGAAGTATCCACACAACGACCTTTATCCACAGCGGTAATGGAAGAACCATTCCCCAGGTGCAGGGTGACCATCTTCAGTTCTTCAGGCTTTTTCCCCAGATATTCTGCGGTTTTTTGAGATACGTACTTGTGAGAAGTCCCGTGAGCACCGTAACGCTTGATGCTGTATTTTTCACAGAGATCCCGAGGCAGAGCGTAAGTTTTTGCAACGTCGGGCATGGTGGAATGGAACGCGGTATCAAACACGGCAACGTGGGGAATGTTGGGCATCGCCTCACGGCAAGCACGAATACCGGCAGCGTTAGGCATGGCGTGGAGAGGTGCCAAAGTACGACAAGCTTCAATCTTTTCGATAACATCTTCGCTATCCACTAAGGTAGCTTCCATAAAGTAATTCCCGCCGTGAACAATACGGTGACCGGCGGCTCCGATTTCGGAAATATCGGAAATAACACCGATATCAGGATCTACCAAAGTTTCCAAAACCTTATTGGCGGCAACGGTATGATTGGGGAATGCAACACCTTCTTCGATGGAAATATCTTTTCCGGGTGCTTTATAGGAAAATACTCCATCGATGCCGATTCGGTCGCAGTTTCCTTTTGCGATAACTTCTTCGTTTTCCATATCAAACAACTGATATTTCAAAGAAGAACTCCCTGCGTTGATGACTAAAATCTTCATAATTTTACGCCTCTCTATATCTTGATTTTTTTCTCACTTTGTAGTATAATGTTCATACAGATTACATTATAGTCCTTTTGAAAGAAAAATGCAAGCGATTTTACATTTTTTTACCTTTTTGAGGACAAAAAAAGGAGATCTACCGTGAAAATAGCGGGAATTGTGGCAGAATACAACCCCTTTCATAAGGGACATCAATATCAAATAAACCTGCTCCGAGACATGGGATACGAAGGAATCGTGGCAGTAATGAGCGGAAGTTTCGTACAACGTGCCGACACCGCTCTGACCGACAAATACCGCCGAGCGGAGTGTGCCGTTTTGGGCGGAGTCGACCTGGTCATTGAGTTACCTCTCCCCTATGCCGTTGCCTCGGCGGAAGATTTTGGGAGGGGCGGAATTTCCGTTCTTTCCGCAACGGGAGTTGTCAACACGGTTTGTTGCGGTTGTGAAAGCGGAGATGAGAAAAACCGCCGTCAGTACGACGCATTGTGTCAGGCGGAAAAAACCGGCAAGATCAAAGAAAAAATGCAATCCGGGCTTAGTTATCCAGCCGCCTGCAAAGAAGCGGTTTTGGAGATGGGAGAGCTGTGGAGCGATCAAGCAAACGACGTTCTTGCCCTGGCATACCGGAAAGCAATTGACCAAATCAATTCCCAATTAAAATTAATTGCCATTGACCGCAAGGGAAGTTTTTACGGAGACGGAACGGAAGGCTTTGAAAGTGCAAATTCCATTCGTCGCCGCCTCTTTGCGGGAGAAGAAATTTTTGACTCGATCCCCGAGAAAACGGCAGAAATGATAAAAACCGCACCCTTGTCCCGTTTGGAACGGCTGGAACGAGGAATTCTTGCCTATTATCGAACCGCAGATCCGGAATCTTTGGAATGCTACTACGGAATGAGAGAAGGATTACCCCAACGCATCTGCAACGGGGCAGATTCTTCTCTGGAAGAATTATACGATCGGGTCAAGACCAAGCGTTTTCCCCATTCCGCCGTCCGGAGAGCCGTTTTGTGCGGGTACCTGAAACTGCCTAAAGTTCTGCCGGAAATCTCCTATCTCCGGGTGTTGGCATTCAACGAAAAAGGGCAGGAAATTCTGAAAACAATGAAAAAAACCGCAACACTTCCCATACTTTCTTCGTTAACCCACGAGCAAAAAAACGACCCCCTTGCCCAGATGCAATTACAGGGCGACGAAATTTTTGCCCTCACCTTACCCCAGCCGGAAACCCGATACCGCGATCGCACCGAATCTGCCCGCAAAATATGTCAAAAATGAAAAAATTTTATTATTTCGTCTCAAACCCTTTACAAAAGACGTATTTTGTAGTAAAATTATAAAAGATATAGAATATAATTATCCGGAGGATCGTATGGAAACGAAATACAAAAGAGCGTTAGTCAAACTCAGCGGAGAAGCCCTGTCCGGCTCTTTGGGTCACGGCATTGATTTTGAAACCGCCACCCAAGTTTGCCGCAACATCGTAAAATGTCTGGACTGCGGAGCCCAGATTGCCATTGTTTGCGGTGCCGGAAACTTCTGGCGGGGACGTCAAGGATCCGATATGGATCCGGTGAAAGCCGACCAGATGGGAATGCTTGCCACCAACATGAACGCCATTGCTCTGTCCGAACTGTTCCGTTCCGTGGGTGCAGAGGCAAAAGTTCTTTCCGCCGTTGCTATGCCTCAAGTATGCGAAACCTACACCAAAGATTTGGCAGACAAATATCTTAACGAAGGAAAAATCGTTATCTTCGGCGGCGGCACCGGTTGTCCTTTCTTTACCACCGACACTGCAGCTGCCTTGCGTGCCATTGAAATCGGAGCAGACATTGCCCTGATGGCAAAAGCCGTGGACGGAGTATACGACAAAGACCCCCGCACCAATCCCGACGCGAAAAAATTCGATTCCATCACCTACTCGGAAATTTTGGATAAAAAATTGGGCGTAATCGACCTTACCGCCGCTTCTCTGTGCATGGAAAAGAAGATGCCGGTACTGTTGTTCCAGCTGGGACAGGGCGAAAGCATTGCCGAAGCCCTCTGTGGAAACAACGTTGGCACAGTCATCAACGTATAAACCCCACTTTAATACGAAATAATTATCATTACGGAGGATTCACCTATGAAACCCGAATACAAAGAAACTAACGACAGAATGGAAAAAACCCGTCAAGCTCTGCAAAACGAATTTGCATCCATCCGTGCTTCCGCCGCCAACGTTGCGGTTCTGGACAAAATCAGCGTGGACTACTGGGGCGTAAAAACTCCCATTCAGCAGGTTGCCACCGTATCCGTACAGGAAGGGAAAACCCTGTTGATTCAGCCCTACGACGCGTCTCTTTTAAAGACCATCGAAAAGGCGATTCAAGTTTCCGATATCGGAATCAATCCCCAGAACGACGGTCGCGTGATTCGTCTTGCATTCCCCCCTCTGACCGAAGAACGCCGTAAGAACATCGTTAAGGATTTGGGCAAAATGTCCGAAGAATCCAAAACCGCGATCCGAAACATCCGCAGAGACGCTTTGGAAGGATTCAAGGCTCTGAAGAAGAAGAGCGAAATTACCGAAGACGACCTGAAGAATGCAGAAAAAGAAATTCAGAATTTGACTGACAAATACTGCAAAGATATTGACGCTATGCGTGCCGCAAAGGAAAAGGAAATCCTTTCGGTCTGATTTTGGAACCAATGTAATTAACCGTTGCCGCGGACTTTCTGCGGCAACGGTTCCGATTATAATGAAAAAATAATTTCGGGAGTATACCGTTTTGAATCAGAACCATCTGCCGGTGCATATCGGCTTTATCATGGACGGAAACCGCCGTTGGGCAAAAGAACAAGGATTGACTACCCCCCAGGGACATAAGGCAGGAGCCGATGCGTTGGAACGCATTGTGGAAGCCTGTTTTGAACGGAAAATCCGTCATATTACCTTTTACGCCTTTTCCACTGAAAACTGGAATCGCCCCGCCCCGGAAGTGGCAGCGTTGATGACCCTGTTTTCAAAATATTTGGATTCCCTTTTGGATCGGTGGGAAAACAGCGATAAAGCAGTCTACCACCATACCCGGATCTGCTTTGTGGGAGATCTGTCGGGGTTTGACCGAAAATTCCGGGAACGGGTGGAAAAGATTGAAAATCTTTCCAAAACCAAAGAAATCCAAATGACGATGAATATTGCCATCAATTACGGAGGCAGAGCCGATATTCTACAGGCGGTCAACCGGGCAATTCAAGAAGGAAAAACCCAACTGACCGAGCAGGATATTAATGAACGGCTTTATACCGCCGGGCAACCGGATCCGGATTTAATCGTCCGTACCGGAGGCGAAATGCGGCTGTCCAATTTCCTTTTGTGGCAATCCTCTTATGCTGAATATTATTCCGACCCCTGTTTCTGGCCGGATTTTGACGATAAACATTTAGACGCCGCCCTAGACGCTTATGTAAAGCGAGTCCGGAAATTCGGCGGAAATCAATAATCGGAGAGGTTACTGTTATGAAAACACGGGTTATATCCGGAACTTGCATTTTTATCTTTTTGGTGCTATTGGTACTGACGTCCGGCATTCCCTTTATCCTGAACGCCATCATGGCGGTCATTGCCGCTATGGGCATTCGGGAATTGATGAAAGTGGGCGGTCTGGGACACCGGAAATCAATGACCGCAGCCGCTATGTGTTATGCGGCGATTTTTGTCTTTTTGTCCGACCCCACCTTTGTTTGGGCGGCAAAATTGCCGTTGATTCTCACCTTCCTTTTGGTCATTCTCACCTTTACATATTACCTGAAAGAATACAGAAGCATCACCTTCCCTCAATTAACCTACGCGTTGATCATGACCCTTTTGGTGACGTATTTCTTCTCGGCAGTAGTTTTGACCCGTCGCACGGAACAGGGATTCTGGAATTTGATCATGATTTACCTGCTGGCGTGGGTTCCCGATACGGGGGCGTACTTCTCCGGATTTTTCTTTGGGAAACATAAAATGGCTCCGGTTATCTCTCCCAAAAAAACCATTGAAGGTGCCGTGGGCGGTCTTTTGATCTGCGTGGGGGTCGCATTCCTTTACGCCTGGCTGGTAAGCCTGACCGGTGTTTCGGTCAACTATTGGATTATTGCCGTATACGGTGTTGTGGGAACTTTGATCTCCATTTTGGGAGACCTGACCGCATCTCTCATCAAACGGCACTTTAACGTAAAAGACTACAGCAATTTGATTCCCGGTCACGGCGGAATTATGGATCGGTTCGACTCCATCTGGTTCGTAGCCCCCTTTGTTTACCTGATGATTCAAATTTGCCCCATTTTTTCATAACGGAAACGACGTAATATGAAATCAATTTTAATTTTGGGATCCACCGGATCCATCGGAAGACAGACCGTATCGGTGTTGGAAAACTTGGGGCTTCGTGCCGCAGGGCTTTCTGCAAACTCCGACGTGGATCGCATGGAAGAACAGATTCGGCTGCTAAAGCCCCCCTTTGCGGTAATGACCAATGCCGAAGCTGCGGCAGAACTGAAACACCGGGTGGCGGACACAAATACCGCCGTATTTTCCGGAACCGACGGACTTGTCAAAATGATTCGGGAAGCGGACTTTGACGTAGCTGTGAACGGAATTGTAGGCATGGCGGGAACGCTTCCTTTCCTGGAAGTGATCCGCCGGGGCAAGGATATTGCCGTTGCAAACAAAGAATCGTTGGTTACCGCAGGTCCTTTGATCCGCAGAGAAGCGGAACGGTACGGAGCGAAAATTTTGCCCGTAGATAGCGAACATTCCGCCATTTTTCAATGCTTGCAAGCAGCCCCGCCTCAACGGAGACTGCAAAAAATTCTTTTGACCTGTTCCGGCGGTCCTTTCTTTGGACAGACCAAAGAACAGATCGCACAGGTCACCCCGGAAATGGCGTTACGCCACCCCAGTTGGAAGATGGGGGCAAAGATCACCGTAGACTGTGCTACCATGATGAACAAAGGGTTGGAGATCATGGAGGCGGTGCGGCTGTTTGATCTTCCGGAAAATCAAATTGAAGTTCTGATTCATCGGGAAAGCATCATACACTCTCTTGTGGAGTTTGATGACAATTCCGTTCTGGCACAATTAGGGCTTCCCGATATGCGGATCGCCATTCAGTATGCCCTGACCTATCCCGACCGTCTCCCCTCTCCGGTGGATCGGTTGGATTTGACAAAACTTGCGGGGCTTACCTTTGCAAAACCCGACGTAGACGTTTTCCCAGCAACGGAACTGTGCCGCCAAGCCATTCGTGCCGACGGTATTTATCCAACCGTGGTCAACGCAGCAAACGAAGTTGCCGTTCACGGTTTTTTGCAAGGCAAACTTTCCTTCCCCGCCATAATTGACGTGGTACGGCAGCAGATGGACCAGGTTGTGCAAATTGCCAATCCGGATTTGGAAACCATCTTTGAAACAGACCGCATCGTCCGAGAAAAAACAGCAAACGCCATTCACACCTTGTTTTAATTTGAAGGAGCAGTTAATTTGAATATTTTTCTTCAGATTCTTTATACCATTTTGGTATTAGGAGCCCTGATTTTTGTTCACGAATTGGGGCATTTTATCGCCGCAAAAGCTTGCAATGTCCGGGTTACGGAGTTCGCTTTGGGTATGGGACCCGCTCTGTTGAAAAAACAGGGGAAAGAAACCCTCTATGCACTGCGGCTCTTCCCCATCGGAGGATATTGTGCCATGACGGGGGAAGACGAAGAAATTGCCGACGACCCGAGAGCCATGCGAAACAAACCCGTTTGGATGCGGATGATTATCGTTTTGGCGGGTTCGGTGATGAATTTCCTTTTAGGGCTGATTTTGGTTGCCATCATCGTATGTTTCAGTAACATTCCCTCCACCACCGTTGCTCAATTTAACGAAACCGCCATCTCCCAACAAGGGGGGCTTCAGGTGAATGATAAAATTGTTGCCGTAGAAGGAGTTCGAATTTCAGACTATACCGCCATGGCAACGCAATTTTCCCGGTGCTACAACAAAGATACCCTGTCTTTGACGGTGGAACGCAACGGTCAGGAAATCATTCTTCAAAACGTCACCTTTCCCACGGAAGAAGTGGACGAAGGGCTATCTTATCCGGTGGTAGATTTTTTGGTTTACCGGGCAAAAAAGACTCCGGGGCTTGTCATAAAACAAATCTTTTTGCAGACCGGCTCTTACGTGACCAGCGTAGTCAACGGACTTGCAGACATGATTACGGGAAGAATTTCCCTGAAATACGTTTCCGGTCCGGTAGGGATCTCGTCGGTAATTTCCGAAGCGGCATCCTACGGGATTTTGTCCCTTTTCTCGGTGGCGGCGTTGATTTCGGTCAACCTGGGCGTGATGAATATATTGCCCCTCCCTGCGTTGGACGGCGGACGGTTTTTATGCCTTTTGATTGAAGCAGTAATTCGGCGTCCGATCCCTGCCAAGGTGGAAGCCGTAATTCATGGGGCGGGAATTTTGATTCTGTTGGCAATTATGGTTTTAGTCGCCTTTAAAGATATTTTCTTCCCCGTTGGTTAAGGAGAACGAGTATGGCATCAAAAAAACAAATTACCGCCCGAGGAGTTGCCATCGGCGGCGGTGCAAACGTGTCAATCCAGTCCATGTGTTCCATTCCTTTTTCCCGTTTTGACCAATTGGTAAAACAGGCGTTGGAATTACAAGAGGCAGGCTGCGACATTTTGCGTGTAGCACTCCCCGACGAAGCCTCCGCAGAACCTTTTCAAAAACTGCGGAACCTGTTACGAATCCCTCTGGTGGCGGACATTCATTACGATTACCGCCTGGCATTGAAAGCTATGGAATCGGGAGCGGACAAGATTCGCATCAACCCCGGAAACACCGATAAGACCCATTTAAAATTAGTCACCGACATGGCCAAAGAAAGGCAGATTCCCATTCGGGTTGGCGTAAACGCCGGCTCCTTGGAAAAAGATTTGCTGGAAAAATACGGAAAACCCACGGCAGAAGCCTTGGCAGAAAGTGCAAAGAGAAACGTTGCTTTGCTGGAACAGTTGGGCTTTGAAGACATCGCCGTATCCATGAAAGCTTCCGACGTTAAAATGATGGTAGATGCTTATCGAATCTTCGCAAAAGATTCTCCCTACCCTCTCCATTTGGGCGTCACCGAGGCGGGAACGGTTCGGTCGGGTACGGTGAAATCTTCCATCGGAATCGGAGCTCTTTTGTTAGACGGCATCGGAGATACCATTCGGGTATCTCTGACAGCAGACCCCTTGGAAGAAGTGGAAACCGCGAAAATTCTTCTCCGATCTCTGGACCTGTATCACCGGGGAATTGAGGTCATTTCCTGTCCCACCTGTGGGCGGACGACAGTAAACTCCATTGAACTTGCCAACGCCGTAGAACGGGAATTTCGGGACGTGCGTGCCCACGTAAAAATTGCCGTGATGGGGTGCGTGGTCAACGGCCCGGGCGAAGCCCGTCAGGCAGACGTGGGCGTAACCGGAGCCAACGGGGAATACGTTTTGTTCCGGGGAGATAAGATCATCAAACACATCTCTCCCGACAACATTCTTCCTCTCCTCCGAAAAGAAGTGGAAGAAATTGCCGCACAAAAAGAATAAAAAAATCCCCGGAAAGAGACGTTCTTTCCGGGGTCATTTTTTACTTATTCAAAATATTTAGCAAAGGGAAAACGGTCGTAGAAATCGAAGCACCGATTCAATAATTTGGAAAAAACTCCAATCAAGACTCCGTTAAACAGAGCAACAAAGATGGTTCCTATGCCGATTCCGTGGCCGAAAACAGAACCAAAGGCAACCAGGGACATAACAATGGCGACCAGGCAACTGACCACGTCATACCACAGTTTAAAACGGCTCATATCAAACCGATAACGACGGGAAACTTCTTTTACAAACAGTTCGTAGGAACCTGGGGCAAGATACGTTTTAAAGAACAGGGCAACCCCAAGGGAACACAAAACTTCCCCAAACAACATCATAAAAATACGAAAAGCCATTCCAAAATCGCCCATAAAAGACAAAAGGCTGATAAATCCGTCCAAAATAATTCCGTACAAAAAAGCGGACACAAAGGACAACAAATAGGTCCAACGGAATTTACGAACGATCAGGCACACCGCAAGAACCAAAACCCCTTGCAAACAATACTCCGCCGTGCCAAATGAAATATGTAGAATTTGCGATAAAAGATAGGCGGGTGCAACGATGGACGAAAGACCGTAATTGGCTTTGGACATCAACGCGGCACCGAGTGCCAAAAACAACGTGGCGGGGAGATAACAAAATTCCCGGGATATGCGGGGCTTTTTGATCATAATATACTCCGTAACTTTCCGTATTCCATGCTTGATTCAGAAAAGCGTCCCGCAAAACGGGACGCTTTTCTCTTTGCTTTTTACCGATTCTTACAGAAGAGATTCGTAAAGAGCCTTGATTTCAGCAACCGAAGTAGCTCTGGGGTTACCGGGACGGCAAGCGTCATCAAAGGCAGACTGGGCGAGGAAGTCCAGATCTTCGGGGTTTACGATTTCTTTCAGGTCAGCGGGAATTCCCACGTCGGCAGACAGCTGACGAACGGCATCGATGGCAGCCTTACGAGCTTCTTCGATGGTCATAGCGTCCGTACCGGCAACGCCCATAGCACGGGCAATATCCCGATACTTATCGCCGGTAGCTTCAGCGTTATATTCCATAACGGTGGGAAGAATGATGGCATTTGCAACACCGTGGGGGGTATCGTAGAGAGCTCCCAAGGGGTGAGCCATGGAGTGAACGATACCGAGACCGACGTTGGAGAAGCCCATGCCGGCAACGTATTGACCGAGAGCCATGTCGGCACGTCCTTCGGGAGTGTTTGCAACGGCACCACGCAGAGAACGAGCAATAATTTCGATTGCCTTAATGTGGAACATATCGGACAGTTCCCAAGCACCGCCAGTGATATAACCTTCGATGGCGTGGGTCAGTGCGTCCATACCGGTAGCAGCGGTAAGACCCTTGGGCATGGAAGCCATCATGTCGGGATC